>JAIFMS010000049.1 GCA_020048335.1 Methylococcaceae bacterium
GAAGAGATAGCAAATTATTACAATGATAGTGAAGCTTCTTTACGACTTTATTTTTCTGATAAAAATCCAAGTTTTGAAAATCGCTTTTTAGATTACAGTGTTGAAGAATTATCTGCTGAATTAAACAGCAGATTTGATGAATTAGAACGTTCCACATCTCTTTCATTATTAGCAGCATTAGAAGCTATGTTCAGAATAGATTACAAAGAGCGTGTTAAAAAAAGAAAAAAAGATAGGTTATCTAAAGCTCTAAGAGAGTTATTTAAATCCAAAGAACTAAAAGCCTCTTTAGAAGATGATATATTTAACGTATGGCTAGAAAATACAAGTGTTAAACCACAATTAATCGAAGATTTAAAAGGAGCTTTTAAATATCGTCATTGGTTAGCACATGGGCGATATTGGACTCCAAAGATGGGAAAGCCAAATTATGACTATTTCGGACTCTATCAGTTGGCAGAAAATATTTTGAATAGTTTTCCTTTTGAAGGAATTTAAGATGAAATGGTTAAATGAAATCCGCTTTACAGCCGATGGCTTAGTTCCCGCCATTGCCCAAGATGCACACACCGGCAAAATATTAATGTTCGCCTGGATGAATCGCGAATCGTTGGCTTTAACCGCACAAGAAGGCTATGCGGTCTATTGGTCACGCTCCCGCAATAAATTATGGCGCAAAGGCGAAGAATCCGGTCATCGGCAAAAAGTGTTAGCGATTCAACTTGATTGCGATGAAGACGTGATTTTATTGAAAATCGAACAGGAAGGCGGCATTGCCTGTCATACTGGACGGAAAAGTTGTTTTTATCGGCAATTAATTGATGAACAATGGCAAACAATTGAGCCAGTTTTAAAAAATCCTGATGAGATTTATAAGTTTTAATGCTTGAATTGATTGAAATTCAAAAAATCGCGGCTCAAGGATTTACAAAGCCTTTTCTTTGTACAGGTGACGATGGTAAAAGCTACTATGCTAAAGGACAAGGCGCAACGGCTTCAGGACTCATCAAAGAATAGTTAGCTGCGCATCTTGCAAAAAACTTTGCTTTACCCATTCCCAACTTTCACATTGCTTACATTAATTCACTTTTAGTCGAGAGTTATGGTCAAGATGCTCTAGCTTCTTTAGGACAAGGAAAATTATTTGTTTCTGAAAAGGTTGAATCTGCAACGGATTTTAAATATCACTTGTTGAATCAAGTCGATAAAAAATTACAGCGAGATATTTTGTTTTTCGAATTATGGATAGAAAATGCCGGTAATCCTAATTTACTATGGGGAAGTGGAGAGCAAAAACTTCACATTATCGACCACAACTTGGCGTTTGATGCTGCGTTTAATTTGCAGGATTTTAAGGAAACGCACGTTTGTCAGGCACATTTTTCAACATCACAACTTGATATTCTGGACAAACAAGCACTTGAACAAAGGCTACAAAATAGCCTTTTAAGTTGGTCGCAGGCGTGGGATACAATACCCGAAGAATGGAAGGCGCAAAACGAAGACTCAAAAATTTTTGACGTGGATGTCACTTTTCAACGACTGCAATCAGAAGCTCACGGTGGAGTTTGGTCAAAATGGTTATGAATAGACAACTCTGTAAATACAGTATCATTCGCTTTCAACCCTTTGTTGAAACAGAAGAATTTGCCAATATCGGTATCGTTCTTTATTTGCCTGAAAAAAATGAACTGCATTTTGAATTACTTTCTGGTCGCGAATACAAACGCATGACCGATTTTTTTGCGCCATTGAACCGAGAGATTTATGTCGCCGCGATTCAAATTATTCGGGCAGAACTTGAACAAATACAATTGTTATTACGAAATTCATCACACATTAAAATAAATATGTATGATGAATTAATTTGCCCTCGTGAAGGGGTGATTCAATATAGCCAAAATCGTGTTTTATTAAGTACAAATGTAGTTCAAACATTAACGGATTTATTTGAGCATTATGTGAATCGAAAATTTGCACATAAAGAAAACTACGAAGAAGTAATGAAAAAAATAATTCACGCTTTATTAAAAAAATATGGGCTTGAAAAACAATTCAAAAGTGGTTTTTTAGGTGACGATGATAAATATAAAGTGAATCTTCCTTTTATTAATAAACTACATCAATCCGCGATTAAACCAATTCACTTTAAACATTCTGAACCTAATGCTTTAATTGAACACGGATTAACGTGGCTTATGAAAATAAAACAATTAAAACGACATGGGTTTATTCAGCCTGAAAATATTTTATTTACCTATCATACGCCCGATGAGAAAAGTGGAATATTATTTGACGCATTTAATGATGTCAAAATGCAAATTGAAGAGGTAGGCATTCTTATGGCGGATATAAATGAATCCGAAACTGTCAGTCAGTTTGTACATCGCTATCCTCATTAATTTTTTATTAAAATTCAAAATATTATGAATAATACTTTTACTCAACTTGCCCAAGTCCTCGAACAACGCAAAACCCAATCTGCCGATAAATCCTATGTTGCCAGCTTGTATTCCAAAGGCTTAGACACCATTTTAAAGAAAATTGGTGAAGAAGCCACCGAAACCGTGATTGCAGCAAAAGGTGCTGATAAACAACAAATTGTTTATGAAATGGCGGATTTGTGGTTTCATTGTTTGGTATTATTGGCACAGCAAGACTTGCACCCTGATGAAGTATTAAATGAATTACAACGCCGTTTTGGCTTATCAGGGCTAGAAGAAAAAGCAAATCGTCAATAAATTTATTTTTTACACTCTCAGGAGTTCGTCATGGGTTTTAGTATTCCGCATTTATTGGTCGTTTTAGCTATCGTGATGGTGGTATTTGGTACGAAACGGTTGCGTCATTTAGGCTCGGATTTAGGCGGCGCAATTAAAGGTTTTCGTGATGCGATGAGCGAAGGGGAAACAGAACAAAAACTATCGAAAACATCACCTGAAAACGAAACGATGCAGCGTTCAGCAACCGAAAAGCCTGTTGCTTCTGAAAACACAACCGACAAATAACGCTATGTTTGATATAGGTTTTTCAGAATTGTGCATGATTGGGTTAGTCGGCTTACTGGTCATAGGCCCTGAACGGCTGCCCAAAGTTGCGCGGGTCGTAGGTTTTTGGCTGGGAAAAATGCGGGCTATTTCTGCTAACCTGAAAGCTGAAATTCATCACGAATTAGAGCTAGAAGAAATGAAGCAAATGATGGCGCAGCAGCAAGCTCAGTTTCAACAGCAATTGCAAAAGCAACAAGCCCATCTTCGCGTGGTTGAAAATGATATGGAGCATCTTGCAGACCTTGCGCATTCCAAAATGCACCCGCCACCGCCCACAGTAAACGACACAACTTCTCTTACAAAATCAGGCAATGAATGAAACACGACCCTTTTCACCCTGACAGCAATCAGCCCTTTCTTGCCCACATCATGGAATTGCGTGATTGTTTATTGCGCATTGTGCTTGCGGTATTGCTAATATTTCTCTGTTTAGCTCCTTTTGCTAACGAAATTTATAGCTACCTATCCGTACCTCTGCTGAAACATCTGCCTGAAAATAGCACCATGATTGCCATTGATGTGGCATCGCCTTTTTTCACCCCGTTTAAACTCTCGCTGGTCTGTGCAGGCTTTATCGCTGTACCTATCATTTTGTACCAATTTTGGTCATTTGTTGCCCCAGGTTTATACGCACACGAAAAAAAGATGGTTTTGCCACTTTTGATTGCCAGTACTGCCCTGTTTTATATCGGCGTTAGCTTTGCCTATTTTGTAGTATTGCCCCTGGTGTTTGCTTTTTTAACCACCGCCGCACCAGCAGGTGTCACGGTAATGACCGATATAGCTAAATATTTAGACTTTACTCTCACCTTATTTTTTGCCTTTGGTATCACCTTTGAAGTCCCCATTGTCACCATTGTGTTAGTTTGGACAGGTGTTACCAGCCCAACACAACTTTCAGAAGCCCGCCCTTATGTGATTGTCGGAGCCTTTGTGATTGCTATGTTTTTAACCCCACCCGATGCACTATCACAAACTTTATTAGCTATTCCGATTTGTTTGTTATTTGAAGCAGGGTTATTATTTGCACGATTTTTTATTCCCAAATCACATTATCAAGCCTCAGACGAATTAGAAGGGCAATTTGATGTAATTGAAAAAGAAGAAAATAAAAATTAAGGGTATCACTAAAGTAAAACCTTACAACTTGAAAACTCAATCTGCGCTACGCCAATTTTACCTATGAATCTGTGAAATAAAAAACCAAGCATTTTAATAAAGTTATGGCAAGTCTAAAAGTGAATCACTATAACACCCTGATAAATAAAGTAATTTTATTTATTTACACGCGACTAACTGATAGAGCTATGTTTTTTCATTATCAATTAAACACAGCTGTGTTACAGTAACACCCTAATATTCTTAAAATTTCACACCTAGATATAAAAATTGACAGTAAATTATGTTAGTGACCACTCATTCTTCTTAAACCACAGGTAGAGTTACTGCTCATGATAAAATTTTTCTACCTAGTATTATTTTGGACGACATTGCTTTATGCGTGTTTTACCCCTAAAGTGCTTGCAGATGAAGATGAAATGACTACTTCAATGGCTGAAATTAAAGCCGTTTATCTAATTCATTTAAGTGAATTTACATCTTGGTCGGAAGAAAAAATGCGAACGCCTTTTTTTTCAATTTGTATTTCAGCCGAAAGCGAGCTAAAACAACCCTTAGAAGAAATACAAGGACGATACGTTAAAAACAAACCCTTGAAGATTCAGCTTATTTCTACTACATCACATCCAAATCAGTGCCACATTCTGTATGTGGATATTTTTAACAAAACTTTTTTTGAACAACAAAAAACAACCCCGATATTGACAATCAGTAGTGAAGCTAACTTTTTACAAGATGGCGGCATTATTCAATACTATACCGATAATGATAAAGTTAAAATGCGCGTAAATTTAAAAGCGATGACTAAAGCAAAACTCAGTATCAGCTCTAAATTATTACGTTTAATGAATAGCTCACCCTAAAATTTATATGTCAGTTTTTTCTCTCCATTCAATAAAAACAAAAATTACCCGCCTGATTGCTGTTGCCATTGCGATTACCTTATTGCTTGTGTTAATAACCTACACTGTCATGGATGCACAACGTCAATTTGTGCAACTTGAGCAACGTGTTACCACCCAAGCGCGTATCATCGGTGCAAACAGTACGCCCGCCGCACTGCTTTTTGACGATAAAAATGGCGCAACAGAAATACTCTCTGCTCTAAATGTGGATGAAACCATTCACTCAGCTGTCATCGCCACAGCCGACAATCCGCATTATGCCGTTTATTACACAGCACTTAATCAATTAGACGACAAGCGTTGGATTTTTGTACCTGGTTTTTTAAACAAAACCCTTGAATTAGAACACTCTTTTTCCCACAGCGGTAATGCAGCACAAACCGAGGAAAAAAAAGCAAAAATCATTATTACTGTCAATTTACTACCTCTGTATTTAAATATTATTAACAATTTCGCCCTTGATCTTTTCATTACATTACTGTTTTTAGGGGGGGCTATTCTCGTCTCACGGCGTGAAATAAGTAAAATTACCCAACCTATTTTTGCATTAACCGCAACAGCAAAAGAAATTGCCCTCGTTAAAAATTATCAAATTCGTGCAACTGTCACAAGTGACGATGAAATGGCAGAGTTGACCAATAGTTTTAATGAAATGCTGGCGCAAATTCAAGCGCGTGATGAAGATTTAGAAGCCAAAGTTTATAGACGCACCGCTGAGTTAGAAAAAGCAAAGCAGCAAGCCGAAGCCGCTAGCAAAGCCAAAGATGATTTTTTAGCCAATATCAGCCATGAAATTCGTACTCCGATGAATGCCATTATCGGGATGAATTATTTGGCATTAAAAACCCAGTTGACTGAAGAACAAACCAATTATCTAAACAAAATAAGTTTTGCCTCTGAAATTTTGCTGAGAATCGTTGATGATATTTTAGACTTTTCTAAAATTGAAGCGGGACAATTAAGAATAGAGTCGATACCTTTTTGCTTAAAAAAACTGATTGATGAATTACAATCTTTATTTTCTATCGTTGCCACTGAAAAAAATTTAAAATTTGCCGTTTCATATCCAACGGAAGTCACCGATGTGTTGCTGGGCGACTCGTTTCGCTTAGGACAAGTGTTGAATAATCTCATCAGTAATGCGATTAAATTTACGGAAAAAGGCGAAGTGTTTGTTGTTATAAAAATACTCGAATCCACTGACGAACAACTTAGCTTGTCTTTTTCGGTTGCCGATTCTGGGATAGGGATTTCAGCTGATTATTTACAGAAAATTTTTAGCTCTTTTTCACAAGCGGATTTATCAACAACCCGCAATTTTGGCGGAACTGGCTTAGGCTTGGCGATTAGTCAAAAACTTGCACAATTGATGGGCAGTGAAATCAAAGTGGAAAGTGAATTAGGCAAAGGCAGTCGCTTTTTCTTTTCCTTAACCTTGACAAAAAGTAGCCAGCAAGTTGCCAAGAACTTTTTAGCAGAAACACGCGCTTTATCGGATACAGAAGACACAGCCGTGATTGCAAAAGAATCGAATCGGGTTTTACTGGTTGAAGATAATATTATCAATCAAGAAGTCGCAACTGCTTTATTACAAAGACTAGGTGTTTCTGTCACCGTAGTCGATAACGGCAAAAAAGCGGTCGATATTCTTGCTGTACAACATTTTGACCTGGTGTTTATGGATATTCAAATGCCACAAATGGATGGCTATCAAGCAACCAATTTAATCCGTCAACAACCGCGTGCTGCACGTTTACCTATTGTTGCAATGACAGCTCATGCAGTTAAAGGTGATAGTGAAAAATGTCTCGCCGCAGGGATGGATGATTATGTCAGCAAACCCATTAAAGCGGAGGTGTTGTCAAAAGTTTTACTTAAATATTTACGTTCGGTAAAAAAAGAAATTATCCAAGATTATGAAAATAGCAGCCCAGAAAACAACAAACCAACAACTGCGGATAAAGTCACTGTAACAGCCGAACAAACTTTTCCAGACGTCGCGGGGATTGATTTTCAAGATGGTTTAAAGCGGTTAAAAAACAATCAAGTGTTGTATAAAAAACTGCTAACCATGTTCGTGAATAAACACGCAGACACAACGGCTGAAATACAAGCGGCGATTGCAGAAGACAATCGTGCTGAAGCAAAAATAAAAGCCCATACCATTAAAGGTGCAGGTTCAAATTTGGGCGCAACTCTTTTGGCAGAAAGAGCAAGTCAGTTAGAACATGAGCTAGAATCGACCGAAAATATGAATGATGTAGACCTTACGCCTTTTCAGCAGGCATTAGAGGATTTTGTTGGGGCTATTAAAACATTAGACAAATAAATTATGCCTAATACCTTACCGCCCTTGAGTCTGTACGTTCATATTCCTTGGTGCATCCAAAAATGCCCTTATTGTGATTTTAATTCTCATGCGGTTAAAGAACCAATTCCTGAAGCCCGCTATATTCAAGCCTTGTTAAATGATTTGCAGCGTGATATGACTACTTTTTCAATCAATCGGTCGTTGAGTAGTATTTTTATAGGCGGAGGCACGCCAAGTTTGCTGTCGCCTCAAGCTATCAGTGATTTATTAGCTGGCATTAGCACACAAATTTCGCTCTTGCCGGATGTTGAGATTACCTTAGAAGCCAATCCAAGTACGGTTGAGGCAAATAAATTTGCTGAATTTAATAGTTTGGGAATTAATCGCTTATCCATTGGCATCCAAAGTTTTAATGACACCTATTTGCAAAAATTAGGGCGTGTCCATGATGCTAAACAAGCTTTTTTAGCGGTTGAAAGAGCCTATAGCGCGGGTTTTAGCAATGTTAATCTAGATTTAATGTTTGGTTTACCGACACAAACCTTAGCAGAAAGCCAAGCCGATATTCAAACCGCTATCGACTTAGACCCTCAGCATCTTTCTTTTTATCAATTAACCCTAGAACCTAACACTTATTTTCATCGTTATCCGCCCAGTTTACCCGATGATCAAATAAGTTTTATCATGCAAACAAACGCGCAACAACAGCTTGCTGCACGAGGGTTTGAACAGTATGAAATTTCGGCTTACAGCAAAAATAATGCGTGTTGTAAACACAATTTAAACTATTGGCAATTTGGTGATTATTTAGGAATCGGCGCAGGAGCGCATGGTAAAATCAGCTGTGCGTTGCCCAATAACATCGTTCGCACCGTTAAATTGCGCAGCCCTGCTCATTATTTAGCAACGCAGGATAATCGCACAATCACGCCTGTGCAACCCCACGAGCTGCCTTTAGAGTTTATGATGAATCATGCGCGTTTAAAGCAGGGTTTTTCATTAAAAACCTATGAATACGCAACAGGACTAGAGGCAAGTACCTTAAAAACAACCCTATCACCCCTTATAACAGAAGGATTGCTAGTGGAAAAAAAGGGTCATTATCGTTGCACAGAGCAAGGCTGGAATTTTTTAGATTGCCTATTAGAAAAATTCATTCCTTAAATTTTCAGCTATAATACTACCTTAACCTTGTTGTTTATAGACTACTTATGCTTGATTATCAAAAAGATTTTATTGAATATGCCCTTCATTGTGGCGTTTTAAAATTTGGGCAGTTTCAGCTAAAATCTGGACGAATAAGCCCTTATTTTTTTAACACGGGGTTGTTTAATACGGGGGCAAAACTTGATAAGTTAGGGTATTTTTATGCGCAAACTTTATTGAGTTCTCAGCTAGATGTCGATATTTTATACGGTCCAGCTTACAAAGGAATTCCTTTAGTTGCAGCAACCGCCATGTCGTATTCACGCCTTAGTGAAAATGACATCCCTTTTGCCTTTAACCGCAAAGAAACCAAAGACCACGGCGAAGGGGGATTATTAGTCGGTTCACCACTGCAAGGTCGCGTTGTGATTATCGACGACGTGATTACCGCAGGAACTTCGGTACGCGAATCCGTTGAGATTATTCAAACTGCGCAAGCTACGCCCAGTGGTGTATTAATTGCCCTTGACAGACAAGAGCAAGGGATTAATCTGATTTCAGCAACCCAAGAAGTACAGCAACAGTTTGGAATATCTGTTAAAGCCATCATCTGTCTTTCTGATATTATTGAATTTTTACAAGACAATTCAACCACATCAGCTGAATTGGCAATGATTAAACAATATCAGGCGTGTTATGGTATCTAAACAACCGTTTTTGGATAGGATAGACAAATAAATGCTTTTTTTTATCTAAACAGAGTGTAATATTTAGTCTACAATGTATCTTAAACAATTACTTTTAATTATTTTACAATAGCGTCAGCGAAAAAGGCTTACCATGAGGAATTTGGAATTCAAAGATCAACTGCATGAGTATACGCAGTGGCGTGAACAACTGATGCGGTCGATTGAAATGTATCGGGAATGGCGTCGTCGTTATGGCATGAGTGACCTTCATAGTACCGATACTATTTTAAATATTCTTAATGGATTGGAAAACGACCGCATTACGTTGGCTTTCGCGGCAGAGTTTTCACGCGGAAAAACAGAGTTAATTAACGCTTTGTTTTTTGCAGAAACAGGTATTAGGCTATTACCATCATCACCCGGTCGGACAACCATGTGTCCTACTGAAATTTTTTACGACAAAGATGGTGGAAGTTACATTCGGGTGTTAGAAATTGAAACCCGCTTAGAAGATGATTCTCTCGTTGAGTATAAACAACGTCCTGAAGCTTGGAAGCAAATCACCTTAGATTGCGATTCACCCACCCAAATGCAAGAAGCTTTCAAACAGCTTGTTGCCACCAAAGTTGTGCCGCGTGAGATGGCAGACAAACTGGGGCTGTGGAATGAACATGAAGCCGCAGAACAAGGCATGGCAAATGCCACGACAGTTGAAATTCCTTACTGGCGGCACGCCCTGATTAGTTTCCCCCATCCCTTATTGAAAGAAGGTTTGTGTATTTTAGACACCCCTGGTCTAAATGCGTTGGGAACAGAACCTGAATTAACCTTAAGTATGCTGCCTAGTGCGCAGGCTATTATTTTCGTGCTAGCCGCCGATACAGGCGTGACTAAAAGTGACTTAGAGATGTGGCGCAGCCATATTTGTAGTGCGCGTAACAGCAAACAAGGTCTTGCTGTGGTGATGAACAAAATTGATGCCATGTGGGAGGACTTGGCAGGTGAAAACGGTTATGAAGCCTCCATTAAAAAACAAATCGCTACCTCAGCCACTACCCTAAAACTGGAACAAAACCTGATTTTTCCTGTCTCTGCAAAACAAGCTTTGTTAGCGAAAATCAAAGGGGATAAAAACCTATTAGCAAAAAGTAGACTGGGCGCACTGGAAAATTATCTCTCTGACGATATTTTAAAACAGCGGCGCCGCATTTTGATGGAAACAGTGATTAGAGATATAGGTTTCTTAGTCAATGAATCCTCGAACTTAACCGACACCAAGCTAACAAACGCAGCAAAACAGTTGGAAGAGTTTATGAAAATAGACTTTGAAAACAAAGACATGACTGGCAAGTTAATGTCAGAAACCCGTGATAGACAAAAAGCCTATGCCGCCAATGTTGAAAACTTTCAAGCCAGCCGTCGTGTTTTTACAGTACAAGCAAAAATTCTGATTGACTCTTTTGCCAAAGAACGGATTGACAATATTGTCAACGATACTAAAGGGGATATGAGCAAAAGCTTAACTACCTTTGGCATGAAAAAGAATATTCGTAAATTATTTGACGAATTGCGTGACTTACTACAAGACTCGATTGATATTACCAATGAAACCCGGCGTTTAGTCAAAGCAATTCACAAAAAGTTTCAAGATGAGTATGGTTTTAAAGAAATAGAACCGCAGTTATTTTCTATTAAGCAATATCAAGAAGAACTGGAAGCCATTTTTGACGAGGGCGAAGCGTTTCGTACCAGTGCCAAAACAACGATGACTGAACAGAGTATCGTGGTCAGCAAATTGTATGGCACGCTAATTGTGAAAGCGCGAAATGTCCTTAAACAAGCCCACAAAGATGCTTTAACGTGGAGCAATGGTGTACTTACCCCGTTAATGCACCAAATTAAAGACCATAAAAAGCAAATTGAAAGCCGATTGATGATGTTGAAAAAAATCAACGAATCCAAAGGCAGTGTCGCAGAAAATATTGCCCATTTGAAAGCAGAACTTGAGCCTTTAAAAATGCAGCGTAAAGAACTCGCTTTTATTATCAAAGAAATGCAGTTGGAAGAGTTCCAAAAGCAAATCAAAGTCGAAAAATAATTCTACAAATCAAGATGACTTAGCGGTTTGAGCCGTTAAGTCGTTTTGAAAATCAAATCCCAAACCCCATGCCCTAAGCGTATTCCGCGCTGTTCAAATTTAGTCAACGGTCGATAAGCAGGACGTTCACAGTAAGTGTTATTGTGACTTGCGTTTGTTAATTTATCGGTTTCAGATAATATGCTTAACATCTCTTTAGCATAATGTTCCCAATCCGTTGCTGCATGAAAATAACCACCTAGCATTAATTTTTTGCTTAAAAGCTCAACAAAACTTGGTTTAACAATCCGCCGTTTATGATGACAACGTTTTTGCCAAGGGTCAGGAAAAAATAACTGCACCCCTGTTAAACTGTGGTCAGGAATCTGTTGTTCTAAAATTTCAATCGCATCATGATGAAATAGCCGTACATTGGCCAATTGCTGTTGCTCCAATAACATCATCAAATGCCCAACACCCGGTCGATGCACTTCAATGCCTAAATAATTGTAATCTGGATTTTGCTGCGCCATTTTGGCAAGACTTTCCCCATTGCCAAAACCAATTTCCACGATAAGCGGCGCGATGCGCCCAAAGACAGCTTTAAAATCATAATGTTGCATTGGGTCTAAACAATATTTCTCCCAAAGAAATTCTAAGGCATTTTTTTGTGCAGCAGTGGCTCTGCCTTGTCGGCGAATAAAACTGCGAATTCGATAAGCTGATTCAGGCATCGGAGGATTTTGTTTCATATTTTCTTCATTTTATTTAAGAGTGGTGTAAAAACTTCAACCTTATCAAGGAGTAAATTAACAATTTTCACGCTCCATTGTTTAGAATATTTAACACTAAAATTTTCCACAGGGCTTATGAGCCACGCTAAGAAAAGACTTAACACAACCGAACTAAAAACAATGCTGTTTGCGATGACTTGATGGGGATAGCCATATTGAGGCAAGGTAAGGAACAGATAGGATGACCATGAGCAAACCACTAGCATATGGACTAAATACAGTGGAAACGAGATTTTACCTAAAAATTTTGATACTGAATTAGAGAAAAAACTTTGTAAAAGAGAGGAAAAAGTGACCGAAAACACTAAAACAAAAGCCAGTAACGCGGTGATTCTATCATCGTGTATTTTGAAATAAGTAGAGACTGTTATAGGAATGAAAAACAAGAATAAACTGATAAAATGGGTTGCTTTTAATGCCTTAATACGCTGTCCATAACTAAAATAAGCCTCCGCTAAAAAATAACCTAATATAAAACAAGCCAGTGAGGGGTTGTTTTTTAATAAATAAAGTGCAGTTGCGGCTAGGGGTAATAAATGCAGCCTGTTGTTTTCTTTTCTAAATAGCCCTACTGATAGATAAATCAGCAGCGAACCTGCGTATTCGGTTGACATTGTCCAAAGCACAATATTGTAGCTTGTGGGAACTTTATGATGAAAAAACGCATCAAAAAAGCAAAATTTTAATAAACGTGGAAAAGAGGCTTCAAAATTATAGATTTCTCCCAGCCATGCTTTTGCATTCGCTAGTTCCATTATTTGTAAGTTAAAAATTAAACCTGCTTTCATTAAGCCGTAGGCCATAAAACTGGTTAATACAATCGGAATAAGCAGTCTCAAATAGCGTGTGATTGCTGCAAGTGGTATAGAAACTTGCTGGGGGCGTTTGATAAAGGTGATGCTTAAGGCAAACCCTGATAAAACAAAAAAGGTAAATACTGCAAAATGCCCATCTGTTATAAACGCAAAATAGCGTGTCTTATAAAGCGGTGTGGTATTGCCTAACACCCGAATCATTAAATGAAAAAAAACGACCATCAAAGCCGCCCACCCTCTTACACCATCTAAAAAATCAACACGCAATTTGGCAGGAAAAGCCTCAGTCATTTCTGTTACCTTAATAAATTGAAAAATACATCGTCTTATTATTTAAGCTGCAATGGCATAAACTGCCCAAAGCTGCCATTGGGTGCTTCAATATCCAATAATAATGCCAGTGTTGTGGCTATATCGGTAATTTCAACCGCTTGAAAAGATTGACCTTGCGTCACTTTCCAGCCATACCAAAATAACGGCACATGGGTGTCATAATTATAAGGCGAACCGTGTGTTGTACCTGTTTTTTTCGTAGAATCAATCCAACCTGGCGCGTAGTTGACCATCACGTCCCCTGAGCGTTGCAAGTGATGTCCTAAACGGGTATTTCGTTGCAGGCCTTTTTCATCACTTCCTTGTTGCAAAGCGGTTCTAGTGATAGCCGATGCAACCCCTTGTTGCTCAAGCAAAAAATCAGCGACCGCCTTTTCCACCTCAGTACGCGATAATTTTAACGTATTTAATTTAGCTATATCTAAAAAAACTTGTTGATTGGAATAGGAAAGCAATAAATCAGCGGCAAATTTATCATGCAAAAATTGCTGAATCGCTTGCGTTATTTGGCTTTCATTTATATTACCCGCAGGAATCTTTAAACTAGCAAGGTAACTAGGATTTTCAATCACTCCGTGGTCGGCAGTTAAAAACAACAAAACCTGCTCTTTGCCGAGCCAGCTATCCAAAAAGCTTAATAAGCGTGCCAACTCTTGATCCAAACGTAAATAAGTGTCTTCAACTTCGATTGACTGTGGTGCAAATTGATGACCGACATAATCTGTCGCTGAAAAACTAATTGTCAACATATCGGTAACGGCATTTTTACCCAAATTTTCTGCTTGAATGGCTTTCATTGCAAAAGCATTGGTTAAGCTATTACCAAACGGGGTACTTTTTAACAAACCAAATGTGTCATTATTTTCCGCTAATTTGGCTAAATGATGGGGAAAGACAGGTTTTGCCTCACCTTTAAACGGGGCTTCAAACACATTATCGTCTGCCAAACTTTCAGTGTAATGAGCTAGAGGCAATAACGGTTGCCACGATTGGGCTAAATAGCGACGAGCTAAACCTTGCTGATTAAAATCATTAACCCAGCTTGGCAGTTTTTTCATATAGTAATCACTACTCATCCATGCACCGCTAGCAGAGTCAAACCAATACGCGGCGTTTGCAGAATGCCCGGCGGCTAAAATAGCCCCACGGTCTTTTAAGGCAATCCCAATTACTTTGGCTTTTTGCAGTGTGGCTAATTTAAGCTGGTCGCCAATCGTGGTGGTCAATAAATTTTTAGGTGACATCTGCCCTGCTTTTTTAGACCCACCCAGTGCCTGCACATCTAAATCATCGGTACAATAGACTTTTTTATGACTAATTTTATCAAACCAAGTGTTGGCAATAATCCCATGCACAACAGGAGTTGTGCCTGTGTAAATCGCGGCGTGACCTGGGGCTGTATAAGTGGGAACATAATTGTAATGCGTGTTTTTAAAAAAATAGCCTTGTGAAACTAAGCGTTTAAATCCCCCTTGCCCGTATTTATCCCAATAGCGATAAACAAAATCACTGCGCATTTGGTCAATCACAATCCCAATCACCAATTTTGGTTTTTTAGATAAAACGGTGTTGGGAGCATCGTTTGCTTGACAATTACTTACAAAGCATAACAACACTAAGCTTATAAGAAGATTTTTTTTCATATTTTTTTAGAGGAATAGATAATGACAGCTAAAACAGCTCTGTTTTTAACGGATAGGGCAACAAGAAAAATATCACTCAGCTAGTGCATCAGTAAATTCAGAAAAATCGGTCTCCACTGCGTTGTCATTTTCTAATAATGATTTCACATACTTATACAATAATCGAGCCGATTTGGGAGGCTTTTGCGCCGCAAGCTCTTTTTTAGCATTGCGCTGTAATTGCCGAATATACTGACTATCCGCGCTTGGATAAGTATCTAATAACGTTGTTAAAGCCTCATGCCCCGCCTCTGAAAGCAATTGTTCTCGCCAGCGTTCTGCTTGATGCTGTTCACGCACTGAATGGACACTCTTGCTAGTCAAACGGGCGATTTTTTCTTTAATTTCGACCAAATCTAATTTTCGCAATGCGGCAGTAATAAACTTCAGCTGCCTTTTTCGCGCCCCCTTATGTGGCATCACCGCCGCCTGCGTTATCGCATAATGCAATGACTCAGGAAATTCAAGTGCGACAAGTTGCGTAGCCGTCAAACTCACTATCTGTTCTGCAAATTCAGCAATCGCGGCAATCTCTTGTTTTATCTGGGTTTTATTCGGACGAATCGCATAGACACGCTCTTCTTCCTCGGCTTCATAAATTTCAAATTCATCCTCTTCATAAAAATCATCTTCATCATCCTCAAATGCCATATCGTCTATTTCATCAAAATCCATCTGTGTCTCTTCATCATCTTCAAGCATTTTTAAACCTGCGTAACTAAAAAATAACGCACATAATGACCAATCCGTTGTGAACAAGCAAGTTTGAAAGCAAATTTTACTTGGTCAATAAAAACAGCCTTTCTATGTCTAACAGTAGTAAAATGCCTCACATTATTTGAAGAGTTTGTATGTCTGTGAAAGCAAAATTAGAAAACCTAGTTCAAACCCGTATTCCAACCAAACACGGCGAATTTATCCTTTATTATTACAGCAACACCCTCGATGACAAAGAGCATATTGCTTTTGTGAAAGGCGATGTTGCCCAGCAGCACGATGTGTTAGTGCGGCTTCATTCTGAATGTTTCACAGGTGATGTGTTGGGGTCGCGCCGGTGCGATTGTGGTGAACAGCTGGATTTAGCCTTGCGCTTAATTAATGAAAAAGGCAGCGGCGTGTTAATTTATTTGCGCCAAGAAGGACGCGGTATTGGATTGTTAAAAAAATTGCAAGCTTATAATTTGCAAGATACAGGTCTCGATACCGTTGACGCTAATCTTCATTTGGGGCATTTAGCCGATGAACGTGAATACGACATCGCCGCCCTGATTATTGAAAATCTTGCGATTAAATCCATCAATTTATTAACCAATAATCCTGCCAAAATTGACCAATTAAAAAAATTGGGGGTTCTCGTTAATCAGCGTATTCCTGTAGAAACCCATATTACGACTGATAATCGCGGCTATTTAAAAACAAAAGTGGAAAAAATGCGCCACTTGTTATCTTTATCCAAATAATTTTTAAATCTTAACAGAGAAGTTGCTCATGCTTGTTATTCATATTATTTTTGTCTTAAGTTCCCTCATCAGTTTCATTAGCCGCGTTGCCATAGGGCAATTTAAGCCTACACTGTTAAATGAAAAGTTTTTTAAAGTCATTCCACACGTTATTGACAGCTTTTTATTAGCCAGTGGTATAGGACTAATGCTGCACGGTGATTGGCTAGAAAACGGCGAATACGGCTGGATTATGAGCAAATTCATTGTGTTACTTGCCTATATTGGCTTAGGTGCTTTTACAATGCGTTCAACAGGCACCAAACATTGGTTCGCCTTTGCAGGCGCGTTGGCGTGTTATGGCTATATTTTATCCATTGCCGTAACCAAAGAAGGCTTCTTCTAATGGTAAGCTCTCCCCGCTTGGTTTTAATAGATGGCTCCTCTTTTTTATTTCGTGCCTTTCATGCCGTTCCCCCGTTGACTAACGCTGACGGTTTGCCTACCAATGCCATTTATGGGGTGGCAAATATGTTGCGTAAACTGTTAGCCGATTATCAAACTGAGTATTTTGCTGTGGTGTTTGATGCAAAAGGCAAAAATTTTCGCCACGCTTTATATCCGCAGTACAAAGCCAATCGCCCGCCGCTGGATGAAAATTTACGGGTGCAAATCGCCCCTTTACATCAATTAATTCAAACGATGGGCTTGCCATTGATTATCGAAGACGGGGTTGAAGCCGATGATGTGTTAGGTGCATTAGCGCAATCTGCCGCCCGCGAAGGATTTGATGTGATTATTTCCACGGGTGACAAGGATATGACGCAACTGGTGACAGATAAAATTATCCTAGAAGACAGTATGTCGAATAAGCGGATGGATGTGGTAACAGTACAGGAAAAATTTGGGGTAAAACCTGAGCAGATTGCCGATTATTTAGCGTTAATGGGGGATAATTCCGATAACATTCCAGGTGTGCCAAAAGTGGGCGGAAAAACAGCGGCAAAATGGCTCACCCAATATGAAACACTGGAGACTATTATTGCCCATGCGGATGAAATTAAAGGCAAAGTCGGGGAAAGTTTGCGGGAAAATATCGCGCAATTACGTTTATCACGGCAATTAACCACCATTAAATGTGATTTAAATTTACCCTATCAACTGACTGATTTAAAAAGAAAGCCCGTAAATGCTGCCCAATTGCAGGCAATGGTTGCACAATTAGGTTTTAAAGCGTGGCTAAAAGAATTAAACCCCACACAACCAGCCGAAGTTGTAGCTATTGTGCAAAAATTTCCTGTGGTAAGTAAGGGACGATTAGAAGGAACGCAGTATGAAACTATCCTCAGCCAACAGCAATTAGACCTTTGGCTGGCGCATTTAACCGCCGCACCGTTGTTTGCCTTTGATACCGAAACCACCAGCTTAAATTATACCCAAGCCCAAATTGTCGGTTTATCGTTTGCTATTGAGGAAGGCATTGCGGCATATTTGCCTTTAGCGCATGACTATGTGGAATGCCCAGCGCAGTTAAATCGTGACGCTGTTTTAGCGTTGTTTAAACCCCTGTTGGAAGATGAGAAAAAAGCCAAAGTAGGGCAAAATTTAAAATACGATGCGCACGTTTTAGCCAATCACGGCATTAATTTGCGGGGCATTGCCCACGATACGATGTTAGCGTCTTACAGCTTAAACAGTACCGCTACCCGCCACAATATGGATGATTTAGCAAAATTTTACTTGGGGCTAAAAACCATTTCTTATGAAGAAGTGGCAGGAAAAGGCGTAAAACAAATTGGTTTTTCCCAAGTCCCCATCGAACAAGCCAGCCCTTATGCCGCAGAAGATGCGGATATAACCTTGCGCCTGCATCATATTTTGGAAGAAAATTTAGCCGAGTATCCGCCTTTACAAGCCTTGTATCAAGAGCTGGAAATGCCGCTGTTACAAGTGTTATGGCGCATGGAGCAGAACGGGGTTTTGATTGATTGTGATTTATTAGCCCAACAAAACATGGAATTGGCAGCGCAAATTTGTGTTTTAGAACAACACGCCCATGATGCCGCAGGACACGTTTTTAATTTAGGCTCGCCTAAGCAAATTCAACTTATTTTGTATGACACGCTGCAATTGCCCGTGCTTAAAAAAACCCCAACAGGGCAACCTTCAACCGATGAATCGGTTTTGCAAGAATTGGCTCTGGATTATCCGTTGCCCAAACTGATTTTAGAGCATCGTAGTTTAAGTAAATTAAAGTCAACCTATACCGATAAATTGCCGCAACAAATTAATCCTAAAACAGGGCGAGTGCATACCTCTTATCATCAAGCAGTCACAGCCACAGGGCGGTTATCCTCTTCTGACCCCAATTTACAAAATATTCCGATTCGTACTGAAGAGGGACGCAAAATTAGGCAGGCGTTTATTGCGCCTGTGGGTTTTAAAATTGTTGCTGCCGATTATTCACAAATTGAATTGCGCATTATGGCGCATTTGTCAAAAGATGCAGGACTGTTGCGGGCGTTTGCCACAGGGCAAGATGTTCATACAGCGACGGCGGCAGAAGTGTTTGGTGTGGAATTAGCGGAGGTAACACATGATTTGCGCCGCTCTGCTAAAGCGATTAATTTTGGGTTAATTTATGGAATGTCAGCCTTTGGATTAGCCCAACAATTGGGGATTGGGCGCAGTGAAGCGCAAACTTATATTAAATTGTATTTTGAGCGTTATCCAGGGGTGAAACAATATATGGAAGACACTTGCCTTCTTGCGAGGCGACAAGGTTATGTGGAAACGCTATTAGGACGACGGTTATATTTGCCTGAGATTAATTCCCATAATGCCGTGCGGCGGCAATATGCAGAACGCACCGCGATTAATGCACCGATGCAAGGGACGGCGGCTGATATTATTAAATTAGCCATGTTGGCAACTGATGCGTGGTTATTAAAAGAACAGCCTAATGTAAAATTGTTGATGCAGGTGCATGATGAGCTGGTATTTGAAGTAGCAGAGTCAGAACTCAAGCAAGCCACCGATAAAATTGCCACGTTAATGAGTTCCGCCTTGGTTTTAGATGTGCCATTATTGGTAGAAATTGGCTCGGGCGATAATTGGGATGAAGCACATTAAAGCTTTAGTTTGGTTAAGGTTTTATGGATTAACACACCTGTGAGTAAAGCCATGATGATAATAAACGGGATGCTTTCAATATGCAGGTTTGTTGTCATAATGTGAACAGGAAACATATGAAACAGATAAATATAAAAACTAGCGGCACTGATAGTGACAACCGTTGTGTAAATAAAGTTTGGACTTTTAATTCGTGGTAGCCACAAAATAACAAAACTGCCACTGACTAGCCAGAGCGTATAACCTGCCTCTAATCCGTATAAAAAGGGAAATATACTAAAAATTAACACGGTAGTGATAATTTTTTCCCAGGGTTTCTTTGAGTAATACAAACACCAGCCTGCTAAAAAAATATAAAGTAATTGGTCTGGTGCGCGATTCCAATAACTAATACTCCCCAAGATATTGAGCGTTTTGATGAGAAAAGTTATCGCAAATAATAATAGCCCGAGTAAATACGGACGTTGTTTAATTGCTTTGCGATAAGCAGGCAAGAGAAAGGGAATGCTAAAAATCAGCATCGTTTGCCAAATCATTTCAATGAACCAATAAGGCTCTAAAAAAGACGCTGGCGGGGCATAGTAATTACTTATCAGTAGCAGAGAGCTTATTGCAAATTTTCCATACCATACTTGGTAGGTCAGTAAAATTAAATAATAAGGCAAGACAATTTTGCGAAAAAAAGGAATGAGGACTTCTAAAATAGCTCCGCTAAATAATTTGTCTGCTTGAAATCGAGCCATATTAAAACCTGCCAGCAGTAGCAATAAGTTTGAGCCACCCGCTAAGTGCCAATTTAGTTTATTTAAAACTGCCGCATTCGTGTGGGTAAAAACAACTCCCGTAATAGCAAGGACACGACACAGCATTTCCATATCTAAATCAGCAAACATCGATTTCTTTTTGGGAAGATGTTGTTCTAAATCGACAAGCGAAATTTGTTCCCAATGCAAGGGCAAATACCCTAAAAAATTTTCAATGGCGACAGAAACCTGCACATACGTTAAAGAGTCACCACCCAAGTTAATAAAAGAATCTTCATCTTTGGGCGGATGTTTTAAATTCAGTGCGCTACAAAAAGCCTCGCGAAATGAAGTCGGCTCTACATCAGCTAATTTTTCTTCCTGCTGATGCTTGCTAGCAATACCAGCCTGTGCCTGCGTTAAAACTGCTTTATAATCGACTTTACCTGAGGCAAGTAAGGGAACATCCTCAAGCACCGTCACCAAAAAAATGGAGGGCGGAATTTTTAAGCGACAAGCCAAGCTATCCAACAATTCATCTGATAACTGTCCGTCTAAAACACCGATAGCAATAGCCTCATCATTCCCGGTTACGATGGTTTTGAGCTGGTTTTCCAGTAAAAAATGCTCAATTGCATCAAGGTCAATGCGTAATCCGAAAATTTTTGAAAACCGACTTTCTCGTCCTACGATTCGGTATAGCCCTTTTTCATTATGATAAGCAATATCCCCTGTGATTAGTTCGGTTAATTCATTGGGTTTGGCTAAATCCCCTGTGCATAAAGCATATCCCATCATCACGTTAGGGCCTTGATAAACTAAACGACCTGGCTGATTGGATTCGGTAATAGCTTGATTTTCTGTATCAATTAAAGAAAAACTGCCTTGCGGAATGGGATAACCAATGTATTCTGGATAATCCATCGCCAATTCTGGCGGTAAATAAGACATCCGTGCCGTTGCTTCTGTTTGCCCATACATCACAAACAACTTTAGTTTTTTTTCTGTCGCCCACGATGTCCAAAATTTAACTTTTTCAACAGGCATTCGTCCGCCTGCTTGAGTAAAGTATTTTAAATGGGAAAGCCTAGGGGCAATTTTAGTTTGAAAATCAATCCGTTCTAAAAGCTCAAAAGAATGCGGAACGCCTGCAAAACAAGTCCCTTGCTGGGCAATAAAAAAATCCCAAAATGTCTTATCAAGTACGGACTCATCAGTTAAGAGTAAGCTAGCACCTTGCAATAAGTGTGAATTGATAACCGACAAACCATAGGAATAATGAAAAGGCAAAGCGGTAATGGCTTTGTCAGTCGCCACTATTTGCAAATACTGCGCAATTGATTGTGCGTTAGCTTGAATATTTTTTTGAGATAAACGCACCAATTTAGGCGTGCCTGTTGAACCTGAGGTGGATAACAAAACCGCTAAATCAGGGTGTAAAGTATGTTGTGTTTGACTGTGCTGAATTAATCCCCAATGACCCGTGCTATCGCGTCTATAAATCCAATTGGGTTGATATAAATTAATCACTTTCGTATTAACATCATTGTTATTGCCCATATTGGGTAAAAAAATAACCGGATGATGATTTCTTAATGCGGCTAAATAAGCGATGATGGCAGGTAATTCATTAACCGCTTCAATTAATAATAAACTCTGTGTTTTATCAAGTTGCAAAGAAAACTGATTAACTTGAATAACTAATTCTCGATAAGAAAGTTTTTCACCTGTTTTGGTAATGATTGCGATTGCATCATTGTAATTTTGCAAGGTATCAAAAAAAAAACGGTTATTAGTCATTACTCTGTTTTCACTCAATTTAAGAATATTAGTTTGCTTGCTAAACTTGTTATTATTGACATCAACAAGGGCTTAAAGTCAAACCAAAATTGCAACTTCTGATTCAATCAAACTGTTGAATAGAATGCGTTATGGGAGTTAGCCCTAACTTTTTATAATGCCGATAATGTTCACGACCTATCTGTTTTACTTGCTCATCATTATCGAAAATTTCCACCACTTTTTCTGTTTGTCCCAAATCACCAACAGGATTAGAAGATAAATTCACTACGAGCCGCTGCCATTGCAGGGGGATAGGTAACTGGCTGATTAAAATGGTATTAGCAAATTCAGGCAATGTGCCACGATAAATTTCATGCGGCACAAAACTGGTTGGACGAAATGTCCACAATAATTGCTCCAGCCATTGGCTTTGGCTGTCAGAATCGGTCAGTACATAGGCGAAATAGCCATTGCGATAAGCTTTTTCGATAAGTTTACACGCATAACGATAACGCGCGTCGCTTCCTGTACTGGATAATAAATAAAACTTAATTTCAGCCATCTGCACGATTAAATAAATATTGCATTAATAATGCGACAGGTCGCCCTGTTGCACCTTTGTGTGTACCTGTCCGCCAAGCTGTCCCAGCAATATCCAAATGCGCCCAGCGATAGTCTTCGGCAAAACGGGCTAAAAAACAAGCCGCTGTGATTGTGCCAGCATCACGTCCGCCAACATTGGCCAAATCAGCAAAGTTGGATTTTAACTGTTCTTGATATTCTTCCCATAACGGCAATCGCCACGCGCTATCACACGCGGTTTCGCTGGCGGCAAGTAAATCGTTGCATAACACATCATCATTGCCTAATAAGCCACTTGCCACTCGTCCCAATGCCACTAAACACGCCCCTGTTAAAGTCGCTAAATCAATCACCACATCGGGAGTAAAGCGTTCGGCATAAGTCAAGGTATCACACAATAATAATCGCCCTTCCGCATCAGTATTTAGCACTTCAATCGTTTTGCCCGACATACTGGTTAAAATATCACCTGGTTTGTTCGCATCCCCGTCAGGCATATTTTCAGAACTGGGAACCAAGCCAATAATATTTAACGGTAATTGTAACTGCGCAGCGGCTTGTAATACGCTTAAGACGGTTGCCCCACCGCACATATCGTATTTCATTTCATCCATCCCAGAGCTAGGTTTAAGTGAAATACCGCCCGCATCAAACGTCAAGCCCTTTCCAATCAGTACAATTGGTTTGCTGTGGTCAGACGCGCCTTGATAATTTAAACAAATCAATTTAGCAGGTTGGCGACTGCCGCGTGAAACCGATAATAACGCCCCCATTCCTAACCGCTGCATATCACTCTCTTCCAACACATCCAGCTTGATTTTAGCAGAGCTTTCGGCAATTTTAACAGCTTGTTGCGCTAAATAACTAGGGGTACACATATTGCCGGGTAAATCAGCCAGCAATTTAGTTAAATTCATCGCCTCCGCAATTGCCACGCCTTGACTTAAGCCAGAAGCGGCGCGTTTTTTCTCTTTTTCAGGCACGACAATTTGTAATTTTTGCAAGGCAATAGCAGGCGGCTTGATGCTTTTAGTTTGACTGTATTGATATAAAATATCACTAAAAACTTCCACAATCTGGCGGGTTTTCCATTGCCAATCCTGCCCTGCTAATTCAACTTCGGCTAAAGTACAAGCCACCGATTGAATTTGGCTAGTTTTGAGATTTTTAATCACCGCAGCTAAGGCTTTCCGATAAAGCTTAGTGGAAAATTTTTCAATTTCACCTAAACCTACAATCAAAATACGTTCTAATTGACAATCAGGAACAACGTTAATTAGCAAAATCTCCCCATTTTTTCCCTTAATATCACCACGTTCAATTAAGTTACTAATCAATTGATGCGTCATACTATCAACCACTAAAGCAGAAGGGGTCAGTTGTTGATTAGTATAAATACCCACCACAACACAGTGTGTTTGTAGTTTGTCTAATGACTGGCTTTCTATAGAATAGTCCATAATTTTTTAAGATGATGTAAGTTAGATTGAAGAATAAAAATTTAGCACTTGCGCGTGTTGAGATAAAATGCAGTTCTTGAAGGATAATTATACATGAGTATTTTCGGTGTGGAGAGGTGCTAGGTGAGTGAATTCGTAAATGCACGGCAATTTCGGTTTTATCGTATGGTTAGCATACTCGACAAAATGATTGCTTGGGATATTTTCAAAACCCTAGGAGCGGTTTTGACAATTATTGTCACGATTATTGTCAGTCGTAAATTTATTAAAATTCTTGCCCTAGCCATTGATGGGACGATTTCTGGCTCTACTGCGATGGATATTTTAGGCTTAAAAACCATTGTTACGGTGGTCAATTTTTTACCCGCCTCAATTTTTATCGCCATTTTGATGGTGTTAGGGCGAATGTATCGGGAACAGGAAATGTCGGCCTTTGCCAGCGCGGGCGGTGGAGCAGCACGATTGTATCGCGGGGTGTTTTTATTAAGTTTTCCCTTAACCTTAGTAACCGCACAATTATCACTTTATGCAGCACCCTGGGCAGAAGAACAAATGCTGTTATTGACCAGCAGAGATATGGAAACCGCTGATTTACGCGGAATTGCAGCAGGTCGTTTTAGTGAATACAGTCACGGCGACTTAGTGTTTTATACCGAAGAAATTGATGCACAACTGCGGATGCACAATATTTTTATCCAAGACAGACAACACGGCAAACCCAATGTGATTAATGCAAAAACAGGGTTGCTAAAAGAATTACCCGGTGGTCAGTATGTGGTATTAGAAAAAGGTGAGCGCACCCAAGGCAATGTCGGCGAAGGGGATTTTACTTTAGAAACCTTTAATGAATATGCAGTACGGATTGACAAAAAAAACTCGCCAATTAATTATCATCACGAAGCAATGTCCACCGCCAAATTGCTTGCCTCTGAACAAATTTACGATAAAGTCGAATTGCAAAAACGGATTGCCGTACCGCTAGGGGTTTTCTTTCTCAGTTTTTTAGCCGTCCCGTTAGCGAAATTATCACCGCGCAGTGGCAGTTATGGCAGTTTACTGTTTGCCTTTTTGATTTATTTTATCTATGGCAATATCAATCAAGTCAACCAAAGCTGGATGCTCAAACAAACCATTCCGCTATGGTTGGGCTATTTCTGGGTTTATCTTAGCCTGACAGGGTTGGGCTTTTTACTATTGATTCGCTTATATGGCTTAAAATGGCTGTTATTAAAACTTAAGTTTGGTTCAAAACTATGAATATTTTAACAGCCCATATTGTCAAAGAAGTGTTAAAAGGCGCGTTTTTAGCGTTGCTATTATTATTGACTCTGTTCAATTTATTCAGCCTGAGTGACGAATTAAAAGATTTAGGCAAAGGCAATTACGGTTTACGCGAAATTTTCACCTATTTAGCCTTAAGCACCCCAACCGTTTTTTACACGCTTGTGCCTTCGGGGGCATTAATTGGCAGTCTGTTTGTGCTGGGGGCGATGGCAAATCAGCAGGAAATTGTGGCGATGCGTGCCAGCGGTTTGTCCATTTTTTGGATTATTCGCTCGGTGATGCTAGCTGGTGTGGTATTGGTGATTATCTCGGTTATCATTGGCGAGTTTTTAGCCCCACGCACAGAACGGGCAGCACAATTATTAAAAACCAAAGCGCAAAACAATCAAGTGTTAATGCGGGCAAAATATGGGGTTTGGTTGCGCGAAGGAGATAGTTTTATTAACGTGCGACAAATTGCTAGTAAGTCTGAATTATCGGATGTGAGTATTTTTAAATTGGATTCAGCACATCATTTAAAACAAATTATTCACGCAAACTCTGCCAATTTTGTGGGGGATGAACAATGGCAATTGAAAGAAATTCAAAAAACACAAATTTTTGAAAATAATGTGGTGGCAAATACGTTAAAACAGCAAGCTTGGAAAACCAGTATCGCGCCTGATTTATTGGACATTGTGGTAGTCACAACCTCAAATCTTTCGTCTTTCGATTTAGCAAAGTACATTGTGTTTCTAAAAGAAAATAATCAAAAATCACAATTGTTTGAAGCTGCCCTTTGGGGACGCTTGCTCAATCCTTTTGTGACCTTTGTGATGCTGTTGGTTTCAACGCCGTTTGTGATTGGAATTAAACGCGGAACCAGTATGGGGGGGCGATTGTTGATAGGGATTTTAATCGGCTTGAGTTTTAATATTTTTGATCAGATTGTCAGTCATCTGGGGATTGTATATAACTTTAATCCCATTTTAACCGCCTTGTTTCCAAGTACACTGGTGTTGTGTATCGCCAGTTATGCCATTAGTCGCTTAAAATAAAACCTCCCTAGCCCTCTTTATTAGAAAGGCGTAGGGAGATGTTTACTGCTTAAGGGGTGAGTCCTTCTCCAATGGTAATCACTTTCAAGGCATTTGTGCCGCCTTGTTGTCCTGTTAAATCACCTTTGGTAATAATGACTTTATCACCATTTTCAGCTTGCCCACGTTCTCTTAACAAGGCAACGATTTCACGGTTTACCGTGGCGTGGTCTTGTGATTCATGGGAAAACGGCATGGGAAAGACACCTCGATATAAGGTGACTTTACCCAATGTACTGTCTTGACTGCTAAAAGCATAAATCGGAACGCCCGAGCTAATGCGCGACATCCACAAAGGCGTGGCTCCCGATTCAGTCAACGCAACAATCGACTTAACGTCATCAGTATGGTTTGCCATATACATGGCAGTCATGGCGATGGCTTCGTCAACCCGTTGGAAGGTGCATTCTACCCGATGTTTTGAAGTCCGAATGCTCGGTTGTTGTTCGGTCTCTTTACATACTCTGTCCATCGCTTCAACGGCGGCAATTGGGTGTTTACCGCTAGCCGTTTCGGCTGACAACATGATTGCATCCGTGCCATCTAATACCGCATTTGCCACATCAAATACTTCAGCGCGGGTTGGAATTGGATTTTCAATCATGGATTCCATCATTTGCGTAGCCGTAATAACTGCACGGTCTAAAGCGCGTGAGCGTTGAATCAATTTTTTCTGAATTGCAGGTAAATTAGCATCACCAATCTCAACCCCCAAATCACCTCGTGCAACCATTACCACGTCTGAGGCTAAAATAATCTCGTCCATTGTCGGTTGAACCACCGCTTCTGCCCGTTCTACTTTAGAAACGATACTGGCATAACAGCCTTCTGCTGCCAACAAACGCCGTGCTTCGTGCAAATCTTCCGCACAACGTGGGAAAGATACAGCGACAAAATCAACCCCAATTTTAGCTGCGGTTTTAATATCTTCTTTATCTTTGTCAGTCAATGCCGCAGCGGATAAACCACCGCCCAATAAGTTAATGCCCTTTTTATTTGACAAATACCCACCGACAACCACGGTGCAGTTAATGCGCATATTTTCATCAACATTAACGACATCTAACACAACACGCCCATCATCGAGCAATAAACGACTGCCTGGTTTTACTTCTTTAGGCAAGGGGTCATAGCTAATCGCCACTTGTGAAGCATCGCCCGCATCGTAGTCCATATTAATATCGAGTGCAAAGTCTTGACCGTTTTCTAGCCAAACTTTGTCGTCTGTGAAACGTTCAATCCGAATTTTCGGCCCTTGTAAATCCGCCAAAATACCAACACGTCGCCCTGTTTTTTCGCTTAATTCACGCACCGCATTGGCACGATTGATATGATCTTGCGCAACGCCGTGAGAAAAATTTAGCCGTACCGCGTCAACGCCTGCTTTAAACAAACCTTCCAAAACACCCGGTCTGTCGGTTGCAGGGCCTAAGGTCGCTAAAATTTTAGTTCGTCTTAATGCCATCTAAGCTATCCAGTTATTTTGCATTCATAAAAGCAACAGTCGTATCTAACATACGATTTGAAAAACCCCATTCGTTGTCATACCAAGACAATACTTTGACGAAGTTGCCGCCAGTGACTTTGGTTAAACCTGCTTCGTAAATCGAAGAATGTGGGTTGTGGTTAAAGTCCATCGAAACTAATGGCTCATCATTGATTGCCAAAATACCTTTTAATGAACCTGTTGACGCATCACGCAAAATTTGCGTAATTTCTTCTTTGGTGGTGTCGCGTGAAGCGGTGAAGCATAAATCCACCACCGAAACGTTGATAGTTGGCACACGCATCGCAAAACCGTCTAATTTGCCTTTCATTTCAGGTAAAACTAAACCTACCGCTGCTGCTGCACCTGTTTTGGTTGGAATCATGGATTGGGTTGCAGAACGCGCACGGTGTAAGTCACTGTGATAAACATCAGTTAAAACTTGGTCATTGGTATAAGAATGAATCGTGGTCATTAAACCATGTTCAATCCCAATGGTATCTATCAAAGGCTTAACTAACGGTGCTAAACAGTTGGTGGTGCAAGAGGCATTAGAGATAACGGTATCAGACGCTTTTAAAACGTCATGATTTACGCCAAAAACGATGGTTGCATCCACATCATTGCCACCTGGCGCTGAAAGAAGCACTTTTTTTGCCCCAGCAGTCAGGTGAGCAGAGGCTTTGGCTTTGCTATTGAAAAATCCTGTACATTCGAGAACAACATCAATGCCTAATTCTGCCCAAGGCAACTTTGAAGGGTCTCTTTCTGCAAGAACACGAATTTTGTCGCCATTAACTATAATGTAATCGCCATCAACACTGACATCAAAGCCAAATTTGCCGTGTACCGTGTCATATTTAGTCAAATGTGCATTGGTTTTTGCATCGCCTAAGTCGTTAATAGCCACAATTTGAATTTCATTGGTGCGACCTGATTCGTACAACGCACGCATGATATTGCGACCAATACGACCATAACCGTTAATTGCAACTTTAATTGGCATAAAATTTCTCCGAAAATAGTGAGTGAAAAAGATGAATAAAAAGGCGTGTTAAGTGCCTAAAACACTTATAACAGCGGCTAACTATAGCAAAAATAGTGGGCTTTTGCTATTGAGCGTGCCAGATACCCCTAATTTTAGGAATAAATGACACGCTTAAAATGAAAGTTTTGTAGAGAGGCAGTTAATGATTGTGAAAAACTGTCAGGTCTGATTTTTTGCCCCGCTTGTTTTATTATCTACTGGCTTCTAAAACGGCAATTCGCTCAGTTAAAGGCGGATGCGTCATAAATAGTTTACGCACACCCCCACCGTTTATTCCAAAGGCGGCTAATTGTCCAGGCAATACATCAGGTTCATGCGCCCGTTGCAAGGCTTTGAGTGCGTTAATCATTTTTTGTTTGCTGGCTAAATTTGCCCCACCTGCATCGGCTCTAAATTCTCGATAACGTGAAAACCACATTACCAACATTGAAGCCAAAATGCCTAACACAATTTGAGCAATCATTTGGGTCACATAATAAGCAATACCATTACCCCGCTCATTTTTGAACACCACTCTATCAACAACATGACCGATAATGGTGGCGAAAAAATACACAAACGTGTTGACCACCCCTTGCATTAACGCCATTGTCACCATATCCCCATTAGCAACATGGCTCATTTCATGCCCTAACACGGCTTCAACTTCATCAGCTTTCATAGCCTGTAATAAACCTGTACTAACCGCAACAAGCGAACTATTGCGCGTCATCCCTGTCGCAAAGGCATTAATATCGGCACTTTCAAAAATCCCCACTTCAGGCATATCAATGCCAACTTGTTGAGCCTGCCGTTTGACCATTTCAAGCAACCAACGTTCAGTTTGATTTTGTGGCTGTTCAATCACCTGCACACCCATTGCTCGTTTGGCTGACCATTTTGACATTGCCAAAGAAATGAAAGACCCTGTCATCCCAATGATGGCTGACATGAATAACAAAGCCGTTAAATTTAAATCAACACCTTGTGTATCAAGGACTTGCCCTAATCCTAATACACTGAACAGCACACCGATGACGATCATAATAGCAATGTTTGTTGCTACAAAAAGGAGAACGCGCATCATAATTTCACCCCCACAAATTTCACAGTTAATAGTGCAAATAATATGAACGTGCTAACTGAAAAATTCAAGTGTTAAACAAAGAATCGTAACTTAATCAGGTACGCAACTTTAAATTCCCCAACCTACCTTGACACAAGGCGGCGTTTTTCCTTTTTTCAACTGTATTCAGAAGTCATAAATCAGCTACAATGCCCTCTTTCTTTTGTAAGCTTGTTCGTACAAATAACCATGACTACACTGCTCACTAAAGGCGCAAACACCTTGGTTTCTGCTTCTGCCAAAGAAGCCATTATCATTCGATTAAGTTGGAAAGTGCCTGCTTCTTATGAAGTGGATGCGTCGGCATTTTTGCTTAATCCGCAAAATCAAGTGGACAATGACGATGGCATGGTTTTTTTTAATCAACCTGTATCACCTGACCAAGCGATTCATTTTCATGCGGACAAACATTTATTTACTCTCGCATTAAATAAATTGAATGTGACAGTGCAAAAAATAGCCTTTACCTTAACGTTATACCAAGGAACAGAGCGGGGTCAGGCGTTATCTGCGTTAAGTCAGGCGTTTATTCAAGTGATAAAAGGCACAGAAGAATTAGCCCGTTATCAACTCACGGGGGCGGAATTAGGTCAAGAAACCGCTTTAATCATGGGTGAACTCTATCTCAATAAAGGTCAATGGAAATTTCGCGCTATCGGACAAGGCTTTAATGGTGGGCTGGCAGCCATGTGTGTGCATTTTGGTGTCAGCGTTGCAGAAGAGACGGAAGTCACTGCACCGCCTGTGGCACAACATTCACCGCAATCTTTTCCTGTTAATAATCATTTGCTTATTTCCCTAGAAAAAAAACTCGAAAAAATACCCGTGTTACTTTCGCTAGCAAAACAAGCCTATGTTTCATTAGCAAAAGTGAATCTCACCGCGCACAAGGCTCACGTCGCGCTTTGTTTGGATATTTCAGCCTCAATGGAAACCTTGTATCGTGACGGAAAAATACAGCGATTGGCTGAAAAAGTTTTGGCGTTGGGTTGTCAATTTTCTGACCAAGCGACAATAGAGGTGTTTTTATTTGGTGAAAAAGCCCATCAGCACCCCGCCTTAGGCATTGAGGATTTTGCCCAGTTTACCCAACGGCTGTTGATTGATTATCCGTTAGAATGGGAAACCTGCTATGGCAAAGTGATGAAATTGATTCGCAATTTTTATTTTCCGCCAGAAATTAGTCTTAATAAACCGTTACTGACACACGCTGAACTGCCTGTGTATGTGATGTTTGTCACCGATGGCAATACCGCTGACAAGCAAGAAACTTTGCGACAAATCAAAGGGTCGTCTTATCAACCGATTTTTTGGCAATTTATGGCCATCGCGCATCCTAAACAAAATCGACACGATCCAGCAGCACAAGAGGAAGCGTTTTCTTTTTTAGCAAGTTTGAATGGCATGACAGACCGCTATCTCAATAATGCGCATTTTTTTTCTGTGACTGACCCAGAAGCGTTAACCACGCCTGAACTGTATGATGCGTTAATGACAAACTATCCGCACTGGCTCACTCTTGCACGGCAACAGGCGATGTTGCCTTAATCTTTTTATTTAAAAATCAATTAATTATGAGTATAAAATCGGACAAATGGATACGCCAGATGGCACAGCAGCACGAGATGATTTTGCCGTTTGAGGCAGAACAAGTGCGGCACGGCGAACACGGCAAA
>JAIFMS010000088.1 GCA_020048335.1 Methylococcaceae bacterium
CCGCAAGCGAAAGCCATCAAAGAAACCCTTAAATTTGAAAAGCCTCAACAGCAACTGGATTGTTCAGGGGCGTGTTTTCAGCATACTATCACGCCTATTCTGGGCAATGGTGAATTAGTCGCTATCGTCAGTATGGCTCGAAAGTTTTCAGATATTATCATCGAATATAAAAATATCACTGACACCGATATGGGGATTTTAATCAAAGATGAATTTGCACCAAATCCTACCTGGCCTTATGCTTTTTCTGGTTTACACAATCCTAGATTAAATGAAAAGCTATTTGAATTAGTCAAGCAACATGTTTCAGTCGCAGATTTACTTAAAAGTCGATATACGTTTGAATTAGATGAGCATTGGTATGAAGTTTTTCTTTTTTCAGTCAATCCTACTCCTATTAATCAAGCTCCCTTTTTTGTGATTATTGACGATGTAACGGCTGAACAAAAAGAATTAAAAACAAATATCAGAAACATCATCTTATTTGGGGTTCTTAATTTCTTGGCTTCGATATTGGTATTGTTTTTTGTCGTGCTATTTTCCTTAAAACGGATTTCATCTTTTTCGCAAGCATTACCTTTACTGGCGCATTGTCAATACTCACAATTTCGCGCACAAATGAAAAAAATGTGTCCTGTTATTTTAGGTTATGATGAATTAACCTTATTAAATTACACTGCTTTAAAGGTTTGTAATCAATTAGAAAGTTTAGAGCAGCAAGTTAATGAAAATACGAGTCAGCTATTAGAAAAAACAATTGAATTATCTATTGAACGTGATTTTATTCAACAATTAATTGAAGTTGCACCGATTATGATTATTCTACAAACCGCAGAAGGACTGATTGTTTCAATTAACAAAGCGGGGCTAGAAGAGTTTGAAATGAATAAAGTAGCTATTTTAGGACAGCCTTTTGAAAACTTTATTCCCAGTATTGAAACAGAACATCATCGAAAGCTTGTGAAATTACGCCAAGGTCAGTTATTGGATATGTTCAATATTGATGGGGTGTTATTAACCGATAAAGGCAATTGTCATATCTCGTGGTTGCATTCAGTCATTAAAGGCAATACAGCAAAGACAGAAAAACTGATATTAACAATAGGTATTAATATTAGTGATCGAAAAAGAGCGCAAGATGAGCTGTTAAAAATGGCCTCTGAAGACCCTTTAACAGGATTACATAATCGTAGAATGTTTCAAACTGAATTAAACAATCGAATTTTTGCGGCTAAAAGTTATGGTTTTTCCTTGGCGTTATTTTATTTGGATTTGGATCAATTTAAGATTATTAATGACACAAATGGACATGAAGCAGGGGACAAACTATTGATACAAGTCGGGCGAATTTTACAAGAAAACTTACGCAGCAGTGATTTTTTATGTCGAATTGGTGGCGATGAATTTACTATTGTTATGCAATATGAAGATGATAATGGCATAGAAAATTTGGCAACAAAAATTAATCAAGTGTTGTCTAAATTAGAATACCAGTTTAAAGAAAAAGTTTATAAAGTCACTATCAGTATTGGCATTGCGATTTATCCACAGCATGGCGCAACTATTAATGAATTATTATCCAATGCAGATTTAGCGATGTATCAGGCAAAAGAGTTGGGAGGGGCGCAGTATCATATTTTTTCGCCTCATATTCATTATCACGAACAATTAACACAAACCCATTATTGGAAAGATGTGATTGATGATGCATTGATTAATAACCACTTTTTATTATTATACCAACCCATTTTAGACATCAAGAAAAATAAAATTAGCCATTATGAATGTCTGATTCGGATGAAAGGCAATGAGGATAAAATCATTATGCCTGATGAGTTTATTGGTTTTGCTGAAGAATTAGGTTTAATTGGGAAAATTGATCGCTGGGTGATTAAAACAGCGATTAAAAAACAAGCACAATTGCAACAAAATAATAATTTTTGTAAATTAGCCATTAATTTATCAGGTTGGTCGATGAATGATGGCAGTATTTTTGAGGATATTGCGGCGCAATTATCACTGCACAAAGTTAATCCTAAACAAATTATTTTTGAAATTACTGAAACCTCGGCGGTCTCTAATTTTTTAGCAGCGCAAAATTTAATTAAAAACATCAAGAGCTTAGGTTGTGCGATTGCCTTGGATGATTTTGGGGTGGGATTTTCCTCGTTTTATTACTTAAAACATCTGCCTGTTGATTATGTAAAAATAGATGGCTCTTTTGTGAAACACGTTGATAAAAATAAAGATGATAAGATTTTTGTCAAAGCCCTAACCGAGGTTTCTCAAACATTAGGTAAACAAGTGGTGGCAGAATTTGTGGAAAATGAAGCGATTTTGCAAGTTTTAAGAGATTTTGGGATTGAGTATGCGCAGGGCTACCATATTGGTAAACCTGCGCCATTGGATTTTGCTTAAAAACCCCCCCTCCTTTTGCAAAGGGGGATGTTAAAATAAAACTTAAACAAAGACCCCGCTTAAGCCTGTTAAAGTAATGGCGGCATTGATGTCCGCATCAGTGACAGCCCCTGCAATCGCTATCCCTTGTGTAATCGAGGCTTCAGGGGTGGTGTAACTAATGCCCCATTCCACAGCAAATTTGTTCGCCATAGTGGTTCTGTTAATTAATAATTTATCAACCCAGCCCCACGTTACATCATTTGCATATTGGGTATGAACGGTATTTAGCATGGAATTAACCACAGAGCCGTGCGTATGCGTACCCGCCGCTAATGAATCTGCCCAAAAAGCGACTTCAGCCATGCTAGGAATTGTTAATCCAGTGCGTCCTAATACGTTCGCATAAACCAGTGTGACAAAATCAGTATTAGTCATTGCGCCAGAATACCCTGTCACACTGCCATACTGCACACCCGCCTCATAAAACGCATCCGCAATTTTATCAATGGTTTGTCCTGCTTTTAATTGGTCTATCCAGTATGCCAACCCGTCAGCATCGGGAACACGTTTAAAAAAGCCAATATACAATTCTTGAATACTTTGTAAATCCGCAGCCGCAATATTGTTCACATCCGCTTTAGCTTGTATGGCTAAATTGATAGTTTTATCATCAAATTGCAATTTCTCTACATTGCTTAGATTGTCTGTGCCATTTGCCCCTGAGCTATCTTTAATCGTAATAGTGGTCGTTGTGGTGGTCGTGGTTGTAACGGTTTTACTAATCGTAAAGTTTTTCAAAATCCCTGCATAAACAACTGTATCGTTGCTCGCCCCTCCATCCAGTACATCATCGCCTGCACCGCTCTGCAAGGTATCATTGCCGCTGGTTCCTGAGAGCGTATCATTTCCTGTTGTTCCTGTTATCACATCATCATTAATAATTGTGCCTGTTGCTGAATTTATCCCCAAAGGATTGTTTCCTAGCAATACGTTAAAGGTTTCATCGGCTTCGGCAACGCTGTCATTGGTGACAGGAATCGTGATAATTTTTGTCGCTTCATTGGCAGCAAAACTTAACGTGCCAGAGGTGGTTGGCAAAACACCAATGGCAAAATCTTCAGGCGTTGTTGTACCATTGACAACAGACCACTCTACTGTCAACGCCTCTGTCAAACTGCTTGTGCGATTAACGGTAAAGGTAAAACCCCCTGCACTTTCTAGTTTATTGGCATCGGTCGCTACAATAGAAAATTGTGGTAACATCGCCGCCGCTTTGGTAAATTCATACGCACCACTGTCTGCTACTACACTGCCATTGCCATCGCCATCAATCCGCACTTGCCCTCGTCCATCTTCGGCAGGCGCACCTTTACCCGTTCCCGCATCAATCGCAGGACTGCCTGCGAGCAACGGCATAACAGATAAACCATTGACTGTTTGCAAGGTATCGAGCATCGGGTCAGCTATCGTAATGGTTTCGGTTGCGTTATAACTGGTTTTTTTCTCGGGCCATTGAATATTGCCACCCTTATCGGCGATATAACGATTCGTGGTTTGCGAATGTCCTTTTCCCGCAGGCCCGCCGTTTTGTGCGGTGTTATTTAAAAAAATACTATTTTCAACCGTAATAACTTCTGTGGCATTAAGAACAATCGCCCCAGCGACCCAGCCTGCTGAATTATTAACAAACGTGCTATTCACAATTGCGGCAGAACCGTGTATTGCTAACGCGCCGCCATTGCTATGGGTTTCAAGTCCTGTGACTTGATTGCCTAAAAAAGTGCTGTTGACCACATCCAGATGGTCATTCGAGCGAGTCCATACTGCGCCGCCTTGACCACCTGTGACATTATCAACAAAGCTACTATTAACAATTGATCCCGATGAAAATAAAGCGATTGCCCCCCCCACATTACTAGAACCACTGCCTAATACCTTGTTGCCTGTAAACGTATCATTGGCAATGGTTGTTGGCGCGTTCATAACCCACAATGCACCTGCTTGACCTGTCGCGACATTATTGGTAAAGGTATTGCCGATTAGACTAAACCCTTGATTGGGTTTCTCTGTCATTTGCACTACACCGCCGCCTATTCCAACACTATTAGGATTTCCCGTTAAAGGGGCGACTTCATTGTTTGAAAAAGTATTGCCAGTGAGATTAACGCTGTCTTGTTCTCCTGTGAACAAGTACATTGCTCCACCTTGGCTTTCCCCTTTATTGCCATCAAACACGCTATTGCTGATTTTAATCGTTCCAACCGTTTCGGTTAAGCTGCTGGCACGGTCAGTGTAAATCGCTCCACCAAAGCCGCGTAAATAAGCAGTTTCAAAAAAAGCCGCCGTTGTGCCGTTTCCCACAAAATGCGAATTATCAACTGTTAATTTTCCTTGGTTGCTATAAATCGCTCCGCCATTGATACCTTGATTCCGATTAAACTCAGTGTTGAGAATCGTAATTGCCCCTGAACTGGCAAAGGAAATTGCCCCGCCACCCCGTTCGTTGTTGCTTGCGGTCGCGTTATTATCATTAAAAATGCTATCTGTAACCGAAAGTGTGCTGCTGAAACTATTAAAAATTGCCCCGCCGCCTTTATCAGCGGTGTTATTACTAAAAGCAACCTTGTCTAAGGTTAAATGCACATTATCGGTTGTGTTGATTGCCCCCCCGCGTTCGGTCGTTTTTCCATTGATAAAGGCGAGGTTTTTTACGGTAAAATCAGTTGGATTGGTTGCATTAGCATTAATTGTAAATGCTCGGGAGGTAAAATTGCCACTAATGGTCAAGCCCGCTGCTGCCGCGCCATCAAGGGTTAAATTAGACCCCTTAGGAACAACAATTTCACCGCTGGTTAAGGTAATGGTTTGCCCTGCTAAACTGGGGGAAAAACTAATTGTATCGCCTAAAGTGGCGTTTGCAACTGCATCACGCAAAGAGCCAGCACCGCTGTCATTACTATTATTTACTTCAATCATTGCCAAATCACCTTAAGATATAAATTCAAGAGTTTCTAGCCACAATAGTACCTTGTTTACTAAAAAAACACACCCTTGCTAAAGGTTGATAAAGTGTGACTGAAGTCACAAGTTGTTAATTTATTTAACTTGTCATCAATGACTTGTCGATTATTTTCATGCTTTGATTAAAAACTCAACCTAAAGTAAATCTATAAAATTGGGGGATTTTCAGGGGTTATTTATGCGGCTTGCCTGCCGTTTCTTGTATGACAACAGTAAAGTCTTCAAAAACAGGCTTTTTATGAAACATAATGGCGGTATTTCCAAATTGCAGATGGGCTTTTATAAACGCTTCCGAGTTAGTCCAATTTTCAAAGTCTTCTTTGGTATTCCAAATAAATTGAGAAAAATAAACGCTGTGGTCAACCTCTATTGCACCGCGTAATAACAGCAAGCCACGATAGCCTTTCATGCTATTTAAATAGCTTTCCCGTTCACGCCAAGTGGTTTCAAATAATAACTCTTGTCCTAAAATAATCTGAAAACGGGTGGTGGCTACATACATAATAAAGTTGTTTTTGGCTAAATGACTGAAAGGGGTTGAAAAACTATAACGGCTTAAGCCTAAACGGTCAACGTTGTTAAGGCTCATAAAACGCATAATGGGTATCGGTGTTGTGTTTTGTCTTATACATGGCACTGTCGGCATTTTTTAACAAGCTTTTCATATCATGCCCGTGTTCAGGGCTTAAAGCCACGCCAATACTTGGACTATTCTCAAGCGTATATTCTTCTAAGTGATAAGGCTTTGAAAGAGCATAAACAATTTTAGTAATCACTTTCAATACATCATTACGATGATTTAAGGAAGGACAAAGAATCACAAATTCATCCCCGCCTAAACGTGCCACCGTATCTTCATTTCTAATGGATTCTTTTAAACGTTGCGCGACTTCTTTTAATAATAAATCGCCAATATGATGCCCTAATGAATCATTAATTAGTTTAAAACGATTCAAATCAATAAACAACACGGCAATTTTATAGCGATGCCGTTGTGCTTGAACTAACGCTTGTTCAATACGGTCCGTTAATAACGTCCGATTCGGTAAATCGGTCAGTGGATCATAATGGGCTAAATGTTGATAATGCTCTTCTGTTATTTTTCGTTCCGTAATATCGGTAAAAATGCCAATATAATTAAGCGGCAGCCCTTTTTCATCTAAAACTACATTAATGGATAAATCTTCTAAAAACAATTCACCATTTTTGCGTCTATTCCAAGTTTCACCTTGCCAATAGCCCTTAGATTTTAACTCAGCATCAATTTGTATGTAAAAATCTTTTTCGTGATTACCCGAATTTAAAAAAGCAGGAGTTTTATTAATAATTTCATCAATAGGATAGCCTGTTAATTCACTAAAAGCAGGATTGGTCATAATGATTTTTTGTTGGGCATCGGTAATCATAATGCCTTGAATAGAATGCTCAAACACATAAGAGGTTAATTGCATTTTTTCAGAGGCCATTTTTTGTTCACTAATATCGGTGCAACTACCAATAAAGCCTTTAAATTTTTTATTTATATCCCAATAAGGACTGGCATTTTCTAAAATCCAGCGATAGTGTCCTGAATGATGTAATAGGCGATATTCCAAACAACAAGCGGTTTTATTTTCAAATGCTTGCTGATAAACAGAATACGCCATTTCTAAATCGTCAGGATGCACACACGCTTGATAAGTTATCGTGATTTCATCATCTAATTGCCGTCCTGTAAATCTTAGCCATTGCTGATTAAAATAATAGGTTTTGCCTTTGGCATCGGTCATCCACATCATAATGGGCGCAGCATTGGTCATTAATTTAAATTGTGATTCGGTTGTATCAATTTGTTTGCGTAAAAACCAACCACAATAAATTAATAAGCCTATTGTTAAACCTGCATTGACAATATGTCCATCGGTATGATTAAAATGAAATACCTTTGCCAATAAATGAGATAAAAAAATAGAAGAAAGTGGAACTAAGACAATAAAAGGGATTAAATGCCGCAACATAATAGCCCCTGTTGATTGCTTAAATAAATAAGCTGCAATTGCCGATTGTGGAAAACATAAAAATAAACCCGTGGAAAATAAAATAAATCCCAAGTAGTCAGTCAATGATAAATCGTTTATAACAGATTGAGTGCCTTGTGAAGTTTGCCCAATCATGGTCAATAGAATAATGCTGAAAATTAATAACGCAAGTAATTGTGAAATACAATGTTTATGCGTGTAAGGCGTTGTTTCAATTAAGATTGCAACAGCGGCAATCAAGAATAAACTGGCAGTTATATTCTGAGACAGGTCATAGCTACTTATCGAAAATACCACTAAACTTAGCCCTAAAAATAAACCCAGTCCCCGCGCGGCAAGCGTGGGGAGGTGTTTGGACAAATTCAATAGAGCGAATGCTAAAAATAAAAAACCACTGGCGGTTAAAAATTGCGGCGTGAGTTTGTTTGGCTCCATTTTCATTGGCATAATCGCATTTGCTAAAGCAATTATTACCAAGCTGCTAAGTAATAATGCGATTATTTGTACAGGTTTATTATTTTCTGTTTGAATCATAGAATGAATAGGGATTTTTTAAAAAGTAGGGTTGTTAAAAAACACCCTTTATAAATTAATCCAATAATACGCTGTTTAGGTTTGCTTTTATAGATTGTGTAGAATGAAAGTTTGCTAGTGTGATTGTCATTGACTCAATATAACGTCAAATCATCAGGCTCATTAATAACAGGATTTGTAAGAGTGCCGATTTTTTCAATTTCAATCCGCACGGTTTGCCCTGCTTTTAAATAGCCGCGCGGTTTCATTTTGACCCCTACGCCGCTGGGTGTGCCTGTGGCAATCACATCACCCGGCTCTAACCGCATCACTTGGGTTAAATAAGCAACGATTTCATAGCAGTTAAATAGCATTTGCCCGGTGTTGCTTTGTTGGCGCAATTCATCATCTACCCAAGTACGCAAAATCAATTGATGCGGGTCGGCTATTTCATCAGCAGTGACCAGCCACGGGCCTAACGGACCATGCGTATCAAAGGATTTTCCCAATGTCCAAGTGGGGGAACGCATTTGCCAATCGCGTACTGAGACATCATTGGCAATGGTAAAACCTGCAATGACTTGATGGGCTTTTTCAACGGGAACGTGACGACAGTGTTTACCAATCACCATTGCTAATTCACCTTCATAGTCAAGTTTTTCAGACACTTTAGGCAAATGAATCGCCTCGTGATGGGCAATAATACAACTGGTTTGCTTGTTGAAAAACAACGGATAGTCGGGTTTTGCCAAACCTGTTTCATGGAGATGCTCAGGATAATTTAAGCCAATGGCAAGGTATTTTCTAGGGCGTGGAATCGGGGCGTGAAGCATGACGGCATTTAAGGGCAATCGCCCTGTGCCTGCGTCTATTTGCTGTTGCAATAAAGCCTTTGCCGTTTCTCCTTGCGCTAAAAAATCTATCAGGTTGCAAGGCAAAGCAGGTTGGGCTAAACCATCCACGACTTCATTGCCAATCACCGCACCAATGCGGGTTTGTTGTTGATAAGTAAAGGTAATTAGTTTCATGTTAATCTCGGGTTATCCATTTTTGTGAGGGTAAAAAGCTTATTTTACTGCCACAATCAATTTCACCATATCCCCGCTCATGGCATCCAAATAGACTTTGCTAAAACCACACGCTTGCACACTTTTCAAGGTTTGCCGATGAATATTTGCCCCCATCGTATTAACCACCAACGGATTAAGCAACTTCATCAACCTTGCCAAGGGTTCGTGTGAGCTGATAACGTGTTCTAACAAAATCACCTTGCCGCCCGGTTTACACACCCGCAACAACTCGCGCAATCCCTTATGTGGATGCGGTACCGAGCAGAACACAAAACTGCCAATTACGGTATCAAAACAATTATCACCATAACATAACGATTCCACATCCATCTGTTGCAAAGTAACGGCAATATTTTTTAACGCTGCTTTTTGGTGTGCTTCCTTTAACATCGCAGGACTAAAATCCAGCCCCGTGATGTGGGCTTGGGCGGGATAAAAATCAAAGTTTTTCCCTGTGCCAACCCCCACTTCTAAAATATGCTCACCTTCAACGTGCGTCCACAATTGCTTGCGCCAACGTTTAAAAAAAAGTCCTTCTAAAATAGCCAGGAAGCCATCAAAAAAAGGGGCAAGACGGTTATAACGGTGCTGTATTTTTTCGCTTTCTGTTTTCATAAGTCACTTGCTCTATTATCTTTTTTATACCGAATGCGGCTATAATAAACCAATTTCAATCCTTCATTGAGTTATAAAACTGTCTTTATCACGCATGATTTTAACCACGCAACGCTTTTTTTTAATCGTGTTAGGACTATTACAATTAATAGCCCCGCTGGTTCATGCGCATTCTAACCTGCAATTTAGCCAATTTGGCTTACATTTACCCACCTTAGAAGTTTACAGTAGTGACACATTACCTGCTGAATCGATTCTACAAGCAATTGATAGTTTCAGTGCTCACGATTCAGCGATTGTCAGTATTAGTCATGGGATTAAAAACGTTGATGCACCTGACAGTGAGAGTTCAGACATCGGTTTGTTTTTTATCACCCTGTTTGTTTTTGCCTATTCTGTTCTTTGTACGCGGATTCATTTTTCGCCGCCCAGAGATTTACAAATAAAAAAAACCAGCCTTTCTGCCGCCTCCCCTCGCGCCCCGCCTGTTAGCTTTTACTGCTAGTTCTCTTTAAGTCCCTGTTTATCGGGAAATAAGCAATTTTCTTTTAAAACTATCCTGTCGCCTGCGCAATAGGACAAAGGCTTTTTTAAAGAAAAATACACGCAATCTGCTCGGAGTTCTTATGTATCGCTTATTTTTAAGCTGTCTATTGCTGTTTATTATCAGCCGTCCTAGTTTGGCTGAAAAACATCTCATCGTTGCGCATAACGATAAAATTGTTGTGCAGAAAAATCTCAGTTTAGCGCAATTGGTTAATTTAACCTTTGAAAAACATCCCGATGGCGTTTGGCTACAAGCCTTGGAAGAGGAGGCAATCGCACTTAGCAAACGCAGTGAAAGTTGGACAGCGGGCGCGGCGCAAGCCACTATGGGTTATCAAGAAGCCACCAGTGGCACACTCCATATTATGGATGCAGGCGTACAAGTGCCGTTGTGGAATTTAGGACAGCGTGATGCCGAACACAAGGTGGGTGTTCAAGCCGATGAAAGTGCGCAAACGCAAGCCGCCGCGCTGAAATTACGCATCGCAGGGTTAGTTCGCGCCGCGTTGTGGGAGATGGATTTACAAAAAACACGTTACGAGCAAGCCAAAATTGAGTTAGATACTTTTCAAGAACTGCTGGAAAAAACCCAGCGGCGCGTGGCATTAGGCGATTTACCACGGATGGATGAATTGTTAGTGCAAACAGAATTATTGCAAAAACGTTCTGCCTTAACTTTAGCCGAAGCAGAATTGATGCACGCGCGAAAACGCTATATCAGTATTACTCAAACCAATCATATACCTGCCGATTACCATGAGCATTTGGTGGCTTTGCAAGAAATTGAACAAACCCATCCTGCGTTAGTTGCTTTGGCGAGTCAGATTGAACGCAAACAAGCCGAGTTAGATGCGCAACGTTTAGTTGGCTCAGGGCAAACCGCGCTGGCAATTGGCATTAATAGTGACCGTGCCAGCAAGCATGACCCGCGCAGTAATAATACCGAAAGTTTTAATCTTGGCATCAGCATTCCGTTTGGCGGTGAAGCCCATCTTGCCCCGCAACTGGCGGCGATTAATTTAGAGTTGAGTAAATTGCTGTCTGAGCGGGCGCAATTATATCGCGATTTAGAGCAAGCCCATCACGAAGCCGAGCATAATTTAGCGGTTAATCAAGCGGAAATGAAAACCGCACAAGCGTTAAAACAAGCCGCGCAACAACATTTTAAAATGACTCAATTAAGTTATGCGGCGGGGGAAATTAATTTGTTGGATTTATTAAAAGTCCAGGCGCGTACCCAACAGACGGTGTTAAATGCCAAAGAACGTGCGTTAATGATAGAACGAGATAAAGCCTTATATAATCAAGCGGTTGGAGTATTACCATGAATTTTAAACATTTTTTTAAATCCCCCAGCCTACGGCTTCCCCCTTTAAAAAGGGGGAGTGAGGGGGATTTGCGGCTTCCCTCTTTGAAAAAGAGTGGTGAGGGGAGTTTTGGTATTTTCTCTTTAAAGAAGAGCGGTGAGGGGAGTTTTGGTATTTTCTCTTTAAAAAAGAGCGGTGAGGAAAACTTTGGAATTTCCTATTTAAAAAGGGGCGGTGAAGGGAATTTTTGGCTTCCTCCTTTAAAAAGGGGGAGTGAGGGGGATTTTTGGCTTTCTTCTTTAAAAAAAGAACAGAAAGGGCATTTTTTCAACCTTTTCGCCAGCAGTTTATTATTATCACTGAGTGTAAATCTTTCTGCCGCAGAGACCATTCACTTAACGGCTGAACAAATAACCCAGTTGGGTGTGCAGATTGCCAGTTTAAGAGCCAGTACGACTATTCCTTTACTCACCGCGCCTGCGAAAGTGGTTGTACCGCCTGCTCAAGAACACATTATCAGTGCGCCGCAAGCGGGTTTAGTCACACAACTGGGATTTTCGGTGGGCGATACCGTTAATGCAGGACAATTAGTGGCACAATTAAATAGCCCTGACATATTAACCCTCCAGCAACAATATCTACACAGTGAAAATCAACGCCAGTTAGCCGCGACCAATTATCGGCGGGATAAAAATCTGTTTGCTGAAGGGGTGATTGCGCAAAAGCGTTGGCAAGAAACCAGCAGTCAATATGCGAGTTTGGAATCGGACAGTAAAAGTTTTCGGCAAATGCTGCAAATTTCAGGGTTATCGACTGCGCAAATCCAAAATTTAACCAAAACGGGGAATTTTAATAGTCAAATTAATTTGTATTCCCCTATTACTGGGGTAGTGTTGGAAAAAATGACTAGTGCTGGGGAACGTTTAAACAGTTTAAGTCCCCTGTATCGAATTGCTAAATTAAGCACTTTGTGGTTAGAAATTGCCATTGCGCATGAGAAAACGGCTCAAATTCAAGTTGGTGACGAAGTTGCAATTCTTAACACGCCGATTACAGCGAAAATTGCTTTGTTAGGTAAAAGTGTCAATCCAACCAATCAATCGGTGCTGGTGCGGGCGGTGATTAATCAAACTAATCCTGCGGTGCGGGTAGGACAAACCGTAACGATTCAATTGGTCAGAGCCAATACGCAAACCGCATTTACCGTTCCCAGTACAGCGGTGGCGCAAAATGGCGGAAAATCCTATCTGTTTGTGCGAAGTCAGACAGGATTTAATGTTGTGCCTATTGCTGTCATTGCTAAACAAGGGACAGATTTACTTTTCACTGGCGCGTTAAAAGGCACGGAGCAGGTTGCCAGCAAAGGGGCTGTGGCATTAAAAGCGTTGTGGTTAGGCTTGGGCGAGGCTGAATGATGGCAAGTTTGATACGTTTTGCTTTAACCCAACGAATTTTAACCCTGCTGTTTATTATGTTGTTGATAGGCGGTGGCAGTTATGCGTTTCAAAAAATCCCAATTGATGCGTTTCCTGAGGTATCGCCGACGCAAGTAAAAATTATTGTTAAATTAGCGGGAATGACTCCGGAAGAAGTCGAATCGCGTGTCACCGCGCCGATTGAAGTGGAACTGTTAGGCATTCCGCATCAAACCATGTTGCGCTCCAGTGCCAAATACGCTTTAACCGATATTACGGTGGATTTTGAAGAAGGCACGGATATTTTTTGGGCGCGGCAACAAGTGGCAGAACGGCTTACCAGCGTGTGGGGTTCTTTGCCTGCGGGGGTAGAAGGTGGTCTTGCACCGATGACCACACCGTTGGGGGAAATGTTTATGTTTTCAATCGAAAGCGAAAACTTAACCCTGATGGAAAAACGCGATTTACTCGATTGGGTGATTCGCCCTGCGTTGCGTACCGTACCCGGAGTGGCAGATGTCAATTCACTCGGTGGCTTAGTGAAAAGTTTTGTGGTGATTCCTGATAACAGCAAAATGGCCGCCCGCAATATTAGTTTGGCACAACTGACTTCCGCGTTGGAATTAAACAATCGCAATGACGGGGCAGGGCGGTTGACTGAAGGTGAGGAAGCGTTGATTGTGCGGATTGATGGACGGATTAAAACCTTAGCCGATGTTCGCGCCACCGTAGTGGACAATCGCAGTGGCACACCTGTGACGATTGATGATATTGCCACAGTGAAATTAGACGGTTTAACGCGCTATGGCGCGGTCAGTAAAGATGGCAAAGGTGAAGCCGTCACAGGCTTGGTGCTGAGTTTGCGCGGTGCAAATGCGCGGCAAACGGTGCTTGATATTGAAGAAAAGCTCAACGAAATCAGTGCAGGTTTTCCAAAAGGCGTGACCGCAGAAATTTTTTACAATCGCGGGGTGTTGGTCAACAAAGCGGTGGATACGGTAAAACACGCGCTGATGGAAGCGATTGCCTTAGTGGTGGTGCTGCTGATTGCTTTTTTAGGGAATTTACGCGCCGCCCTGACAGTGGCATTAGCCTTACCTTTAGCGGCGTTAATCACTTTTATTCTGATGAATTATTTTGAAATGTCAGCCAATTTAATGAGCTTAGGCGGGCTGGCAATTGCGATTGGGATGTTAGTCGATGGCGCGGTGGTCGTGGTGGAAAACATCATCACGCAACTGGCGGACAAAGAAAAGGCTCAACGCTTGCCACGTCTGCATCTGATTTATCGCGCGACTCGCGAGGTGGCGATTCCTGTCACTTCGGGCATTTTGATTATCATCATTGTGTTTTTACCCTTGATGACCTTGCAAGGCTTGGAAGGCAAATTATTTACCCCCGTCGCGATGACGATTGTGTTTGCGTTAAGCGGCTCATTAATCTTGTCACTGTCGGTGATTCCTGTGCTTGCTTCCTATTTATTGAAAGAAGTATCCCATGATGAACCGTGGCTGCCGCGCAAATTGCAACAAGCGTATCGCCCCCTGCTGCAATGGTGTCTACTCAATAGTAAAAAGGTTTTTTTAGTCACGGGGGCGTTATTTGCAGCAACCGTGTTTGTCTTTACCCAAATTGGCAGCACCTTTATGCCCACGATGGATGAGGGCGATATTATTGTGCAGTTGCAAAAACTGCCTTCGATTACCTTGCAACAGTCGCTTGAATTAGATGGGCAAGTGCAGAAAAATTTGTTGAAAAATGTCTCTGAAATTGCGCACGTTATTTCACGGATGGGGGCGGATGAATTGGGATTAGACCCGATGGGCTTGAATGATACCGACACGTTTTTGGTGCTTAAACCGCGTGAGCAATGGCAGGTCAAAACCAAAGAAGCCTTGATAGAAAAAATTCGTCATGTGATGAGTCATACGCCAGGGATTGCGTTTGGTTTTACCCAGCCGATTGAAATGCGGGTCTCGGAAATGCTCACGGGGACGCGCGGTGATGTGGCGGTGAAATTATTTGGCAGTGATTTGGACGTATTAAATCAAAAAGCTCAAGCCATTGCCGCTATCTTGAAAGGGATTAAGGGGTCAAGTGATGTGTTTGCTGCACAAAATGATGGAATGCAGTTTTTGCAAGTCAGCATTAATCGCAGTGCCGCAGGACGTTGGGGTTTGGATGGCGACCAAATAGAACAACAATTACGCAGTCAAGTGGAAGGAACGCGGGTTGGCATTGTGCAGGAAGGGATTAAACGCACGCCGTTATTAGTGCGCGGTGAAAGCAATACCGCCAACTTTGCCGATTTACAAATTCCTTTGCCCAGTGGTGGAATGATTCCTATCACCGAGATTGCCAAAATAGACAATGTGGAAGGCGTGGTCTCTATCGGGCGTGAACGCGGACAGCGTTTTGTGGTGATTCGCAGCAATGTCGATGGACGGGATTTAGTTGGCTTTGTCGATGAGGCAAAACAAAAAGTTGCTGCGCAAGTGAAATTACCAACAGGTTATACCCTGCAATTTGGGGGTCAGTTTGAAAATCAACAACGAGCGGCGGCGCGATTATCGTTGGTGGTACCGATTTCATTAGGACTGATTTTTCTGTTGCTGTTTTCAACCTTTGGCTCGGTGCGACAAGCGATTTTAGTGCTGTCGAATGTGCCATTAGCGATGATAGGCGGGGTGTTTGCGTTGTGGCTTTCTGGGGAATATTTGTCCGTTCCTGCTTCGGTAGGATTTATTGCCTTGCTGGGGATTGCTGTATTAAATGGAGTGGTGATGGTGAGTTATTTTAATCAACTTTATGCAATGGGCATGGAACTGGCTGAAATTGTGATGCTCGGTTCAACCCGACGATTGCGTCCAGTGCTAATGACGGCGAGCATCGCGGCGTTTGGTTTAGTGCCGATGTTAATTGCGACAGGGCCTGGTTCTGAAATTCAACGCCCGCTGGCGATTGTGGTGATTGGTGGCTTGGTGTCGTCCACCTTTTTAACCTTGATTTTATTGCCTATTTTATATCAATTGTTTGGACAACCACGGAGAGAAACCCCATGAAAACAGCCGAATATTTAGTGACCATGAATGTGCCAACCGAGCTGGAAGAGCCGATAGTGGATTGTTTGTTGACCTTTGAATCCGAGCATGGATTTAGTAGTTTTCCGTTGTTTTCCCATGACCACCGTAATGAAGGGTTGTCGTTGGCAGAGCAGGTCACAGGACGGCAAAAAAAAATTCGTTTTCAGGTGACAATTCCTGAGAGCGATTTGCCGTTGTTGCTGGCGAAGTTAAAGGAAGATTTTGCCAATTCGGGGATTCATTATTGGGTGTTGCCGGTGATGGAGAGTGGGTATGTTTAATGCTATAGTCAAATTTGCTATAGCAATTTTAATTTCTCTATTTTTAGTCATAGAGGCTTTATATTTGTATGGATTAAAAGCACTTCCAGAAAATACTACTCCTTCTAGTCTACTTTATTCTAAAGATTTAATTTATGCACAATGGGTCGAGTTAGGAGGTAGTGGTGATATTAAAATGCAAAAAATGTATCCTGAAACTTTTATCATAACCTTTCTTGTCGATAACAAACACTCACCGCAAAGTTCTAGGCTTGCATTCCAAAGTGCTAAGTATTTATTAAGACGTAATGCAGAAAAAACTAGACATGGGCATCTTAATTCTATAGCGGTCGGATTGTGGGTTAGCCAACATTGGACAGTAGAAGAGGCTTTAAATACGGTTTTAGATTCAAATTATTATGGAAAACAACTATTCGGGATTCGAGCGGCAGCTAAAACTTATTTTAAAAAAAAGCCAAATGAGTTAACCCAGGATGAAATCCTATTTCTTGTAGCATTAAGCAAAGGTACTGATTATTACGACCCAGCTTGTCATTCTGAGCGATTGCTTAGACAGATGAATTACTTAAAAGGATTGTTATCAGCACGTTATCCTCAATTATATGTAGATTTAAAACCTATAAACAGATTGCCTTTAGACGCAATAAGATGGGAAACTTGCCACTCTGAAAAACACCCGCCCTCGCACAATGAAAGTTGAGGGTGGGCTGTTTTTTGAACAGGATTTTCAGGATTACAAGATGAACAGGATGATGCTGTTTTACCCGAATGGATGACAACAAACGAAATGAGGCAAGCTATGACAACCTTAAGTGTTTTTTCAGAAAAAGAACGGGCGTATTTTCAATATCAAGCACGGAAGGAATATTTGCGTGAGCAATTTATGATTCAAAAAGAGCTAAAAGAGAAGGAGACGGCTTTGAAAGAAAAGGCGGTAGCTTTGCAACAATTGCAGGAAGCTGAACAAAGAGAAAAAGTGGCTTTACTTGAAATTGAACGACTTAAAGCACTACTGAATAAACAAAGTTAAAGGCGGATTTTGCGAATGCGGGGATTCATTATTGGGTGTTGCCTGTCATAGAGGGCGGGGTTGTTTAATATGATAGAGAGAATTGAAAAGGAGAAAAAACATGAAACAAGTCGCTTCGTTACACTATGGGGTCATTTTTAAAAAAGCGTTTTCACAACCCGATATATTTGCTGCGTTTGTAAAAGCGGTGTTAGGAATTGAATTTGAGTGCGAGAAAGTTGAAACCGAAAAATCATTTAAACCAACGATTGGTTATGTTGATTCGCGTTTTGATTTATTTGCGCAAGATGAAAAAAATCGCATTATTGTGGATATTCAACACGTTCAAAGTGAAAGCCATTATGACCGATTTTTGCATTATCATTGTGCGGCATTGTTAGAGCAGATTCCCCGAGGCGAGAAAAGTTATCGCCCTAAATTAAAAGTATTTACGATTGTGGTATTAACCTCAAATGACCGGCATCATAAAGATGTGCTGACGATTGATTTTGACCCGAAAGATTTGCAAGGCAATGGCATTAATGAAATTCCACATAAGGTCATTTATTTATGTCCTAACTATGTGAATGAAAATACGCCGAATGCTTATCGGGAATGGTTAGCCGCGATTAAAGATACGCTAGATGAAAAAGTCGAGGAAAGCGATTATCACGATGCGATGATTCAAAAAATATTTTCTTCGATTGAAAAAGACGGGATTAGTCCAACTGAACGGTATGAAATGTTTGAGGAATATGACCGCCGTGAGGCTGAGGAAACGCTGAAAAAGAAAGAGCGAAAATTGATTGCTAAAAATTTGCTGGCGCTGAATTTAACGATTGATGCCATTATCGCGGCAACGAGTTTAACTTCTGCGGAAATTGAAAACTTGCCAAATGAGGATTTGGATGATGATTAGCGTTTTGCTTTATTATTGGGTGTTGCAGGTGTGGGAGAGTGGGTATGTTTAATCTGCTATTTGGCTGATTTTATTGGCTGGGGTTGGGATAACTCTTCAAAAAAATCAAGCAATTCATGAAGTCGAGTGCTGGGATTCATATCGCCACTTGCGATGGCTTCTGCCAGCACTTTCGGCGCGACTCGTCTAGCCTCTGCAAAGCCATTCTTGAGCATTAACTCAAAAATATTCCTATCCTTGCCTTTATCGTAATCTTGCAAACATTCATGAGTTTGCAACTCTTTGATAAGCAAATCAGCGGGCGAGTATTTTCCAGCCGCAGCGTAAGGCTTACGGCAATAGCCAAAATGCAGTAATAACCAAAACTCAAAGCATGGATAAGAAACAATCAGTTCGACTTTTTTAGAGGTTTTGACCAAAGCCTGTGCTTCATCAAAGTTTTTGTGAGTATCTCTGTCTATCGCACAAAAAACACGGTCAAATTTTCCTTGTCGGTTAATGGCTTCTGCCACAATGCCTTTCGGGTCGGTCTTGCCGCAATGCATAATTTCAACTTGCACTTTGACACGAAAATGCAGGCTGGCATCTTCTAAATAGCGTTTGCCGGATTTGGTATCTTCACAAATCACCAAAACGGTAGGCTGTTGTTTAAACTTGGGTTTTGACCTATCAAACTGTGCCATGATTAACCTCTGCGCAGAATTGGCAAGCCACGATAACGTCCTTCATAGTACCGTTTTTCTAAATCTTCACTTTCGCGCCCTTCAAAATCATGGATAGAACGCAATTGGGTTGCGCCGTTGGCATCACGTTCTGTGAGCCAAAATTGGTCGCGGCGTAAGATTTTGGCATCCATTAAATGCGTGTCGTGGGTGGTGAAAATAAGTTGTTTAGGATTTTCATCAGCAATATGTTTTTTCACTAAGGAAACAACAATCTCTGGATGAAGGCTACCGTCTAATTCATCAACTATTAATATGCTGTATTCCTTAGTTAAAAATGAGACTTGATGTTGTATCCAAGATACCCAGAAAATTATTAAATTTTTAGTGCCTTCTGATTCATCCTCTATATCAAACTCAGCATGACCTAATTCCGTTTGGTGATTTAAAATAAGCTTTTCGTTTTCAACACGAATATTACTAATTGGAACATCAATTTCTTGTAAAAAAGAGGTCATTAAATCAACAATAATTGGTACTTTGTCAAAATTTATTTGATAAGCCTGTATAAATCTTTTATCTTTAAAATCATTGCCATTTAATCCTACTGGTGGGCTTAAAAATCCTTTTTGTAACCATTGCAAAGGAATACGCAATTGATTCAACTCTTCACTGCTATTTGCGACTGCTTGAGAAATAAACAAAACTTGCGAACCTGTTACCTTTTTCCAAAACTCATGTAAATCGTTTCCGCCTTCTAATTTATTACCAAACGAATAGTTATCGCCCGATTCAGTGTGTTGACGTTCATACAATAACGTTTCTTTACCTTTTGGAAATGCGATTAAACGCTCTTCAATAATCCGCTCTTGGGTTAAAGCCAAATCAAATTGGTAACGCTGTTTCGCATAAATAAAATGTAATTCAATGCGCGTCGGTTGATTGGCAAGTTCTGCATCAAAACGAAACGGTGCGACCGCAAACGGTGTAAAGGTTGCACTCGGTTGACGATTCGCAATTTCTGTCACAATATCAAAGGCTTTAATTAAATTACTTTTGCCCGATGCATTTGGCCCGTAAATCGCTGCCACTTTTAACAAATCCGGCAGTTTTTCGCCTTCGACATCCGGTTTAAAAACATTATCACCTTTTTTCAAACGCGGCGCGGCGACCATTGAAAAGGTTTGTTTTTCACGGAAAGAACGAAAATTACTGATAGAAAATTCAATTAACATGCAGAAAACTCGCAGTTAGTTAGTTTATTTAGTAGTTAATATAGCCTATTTTGATATTGTCTGCATATTTTCTGTATTATAATCAGATAATACTTTCATCCAGCGAAAAAACACTCCCTCGCACAATGATTGTGAGGGTGGGTTGTCTGAATCAGGATTTTCTTAGCACAAAGATGAACAGGATGATGACACGGCGCGTTTGTTTTGTCCTGTTTATTCTATTCTGATTTAGAAACAATCTGATATACTCTGCATATACAAAACAGAGGTTCAAAAATGCACTATGAATGGGACGAAAGCAAAAATAAGCAACTGCAAACCAGTCGCGGCGTATGTTTTGAAGATGTTTTTATTGCCATCAGTGAAAAAAGACTGCTAGATGTTTTACCGCATCACAACCCTGAAAAATATCCCAACCAAAAACTCTTCATCGTCCAAATCCGCGACTACGTTTACTATGTGCCGTTTGTGGAAGATGACAAAACCATTTTTCTAAAAAATATCATTCCCAGCCGTAAATATCACAAGAAATATTTCAAAGGAGATAAATAATTATGACCGCTAAACTTTCTGCCGCCGAAAAAGCCATTATTGATTATGTTGAAGGCGAGCAAGCTGTGAGTGTTGAAAATATCGAAAATGAAAAAAATCGTTATACACAAATTGCCCGTACACAAATGAATAAGAAAAAAGCGATTAGTATTCGTTTGTTAGAAACCGATATTGAACGTATTAAAGCCAAATCGCTGAGTCAGGGAATGCCTTATCAAACGTTGATTAGTTCGCTGATTCATCAATATGCGAATGGCAAAATAAAACTTGAAGCTTAAAAATACCCATCCTCGCACAATGATTGTGAGGGTGGGCTGTCTGAATCAGGCAATCAGGCACAAAGATGAACAGGATGATGACAGGGCGCGTTTGTTTTATTCCACTACTTACACCGATTAAGTTTGTCTAAATCGCAGAATTAGCCGTCCTTTAAAATCCCCTTTATTTTTTTACAATCCATTAATATCAAATTAATTTATGCCATTTAACCAATTCAAAAACATTCCGCAAGTTCAAGAACAATATGCTATCAAATTATCAAGGGTGAAATCAAAACCTAAGCGTTTTGTCTTTTGAACTAACACACCCTCACAATTAAGAAGCTATCATTTAGTTAATAGTCACGGTAAAATTAAACCTAACCACTTATCTTTAGTGAGGATTTTTTTAGAATGAACATGAATAAATGCCCCGAATGCGGACAACAACGTCAAGGCGATGAATACCGCTGTTTAGCTTGCGGTTGTTTTTATTCGCAATTAGATGAGTTCTTAGCCACCGAAGCGGCGCAAAAAGAGAAAAATTCTTTTAAAGGACAGATTAAAGCGATTTTACAGGCAGAAGATTCTTTGCATGCCTTAAAAATAGCCTACAAAAATACCCCGCGCCGCACGATTTTTACCCTATGGGTTATTTTTGCCTTTATCTTTACCATGACACTGTCGGTTTTATAAAGTGCCAGACCGTTTCTCAACAAATTTAGGAGGTTATGATGAGTCATTTTATTTGCGGCGTAGTCCTTGCTATATTATTGATACCTCAAGCCCATTCTGCATCTATTTACAAATGTACAAAAAAAGATGGCAAAGTTACGTTTGCGGATAAACCCTGTGATGGCTTAAAAAGTACCGTGATTCATAAAGAAACGGCAGCTGAAATTCAGCAAAATATTTACACTGAGCAGCTGCTTAATTTACAACGCCTGATTGAAGCCGAACAACTTACCCAAGCAAAAAAATTTGCCGTACAACATAATTTAGCAAAAGAATATGAGGCAAAAGTTGCCCAACAAAAGATAAAGCTTGCAGAAGAAAAACAAATGCAAGAACAAGCCAAACAAGCGGCAGAACAAGCAGCAGCACAAGCTGTAGAACAGGCTAAACAGCAAAGTCTGCAAAAACAACAATTAGAGTTACAAAAACAGCAATTAGAGTTACAAAAACAGCGAACAGAGTTGGAAAAGCAAAAGTTAGAGCAACAGCAACGTTTGTTTTACCCTAATTACGATACGTCATATTATTCAAAGTCTGTTCCTACAACACCCATTCAAGATATTAATTCTGTACCTGCTGCGCTAACGCCTATGAATCCACCTAATCCACGTCGATAATAAAATAATGCTACCGCGCTTGAATTTTGCTCTGTTTACCGCAATGATTAAGACTTAAATTCATGTTATATTCAACTTAACTGCTGTAATTTACAGCACTTGGCAGCTAGTATCGTGCCACTTAACTTTATTTTAAATTAACTCTCAAAGGTCATTATGAACAAAATTATCATTTCTGCATTCGCTGTATTACTTGGATTTTCTAGCCTTGCAGCCGCAGAGCAAACTGTCGATATTGCGGCCATTAAGCAACAAATCTTACAAAGTTTAGATAAAGAAGTCGCTGAAATGAACAAAATCAGGGACAGAGAGTCGGCAATTATTGGACAATTTAGAACCTGTATTCAAGGCATTAAAAACGAAGCGGATTTTAAAAATTGTGACAGTGCTAAAAACGAAGCGTATAAAAAGATGAAAATGGAGCTTGAAAAAGCGTATTTAGAAAATCAGAAAAAAGCTATTGCCAATCAGGAAAAACAACTGAATGATGAAATGAAAGGCAAAAAATAGATTTTAACTTCCTTAGGTTATATGAGATTTTTATGAAAAAAAGCAGACTTGTTTTATTTTCAACCTTGTTACTGATGTCAATGTTTGCAATGGCGGATGAAAAAAGTGACCGATTGGAGAAAGTGAAAGAGAAAATCGCACACCATGTAGAGACGGAAATTAACATTCTGACTAAATTTAGAGAATGTGTTTTGGCTGTAAAAACCAAAGAGGATTTTGAAAAATGTCGTGTCACTAAAAATGATGCGCAAGCCAAAATACGTGCGGACATGAAAAAAGACCGCTTAGATAATCAGAAAAATCTGTAACACCTTTAAGTAAAAATTCTACGCTGAACGGTGCTTTACCGTTCAGCCCTTTTCTAATTCCTGCCCTTTTCTTTGTTATTTTCTGCTTAAAAAAAGCTGTGCTATTTTGGTTGTAACGCATAAGCGATTACAATAAAGGCTTATTTTTGTGCAATTTAAGATAACTCATGGATTACGATTTACAAACGCACTGCCCCAATTGTTTTGCCCTAAGTCATACACCTGTTTGTGGTGTGTGCCATTTTGACCGCGAAACCTATTTAACTCGCCATGCGGCTTTACACCATTTACCTTTATTTACTCTATTAGAATCGGATTATTTAGTTGGGCGAGTGTTAGGGGAAAGCCATGTTGCTATTGTGTATGCGGGATTGCGCTGCAAAGATAGGCTTCCCTGTGTGATTAAAGAGTTTTATCCGCATGAGTTAGCGCAACGTGGGTTAAATGCACAAACAGTTAATCCCAAACGTTATCCCGAACAACTGCTGTCATGGCAACAGTGTTTTGTCACAGAAGCCCAATTGCTGCGTAGTTGTTATGAGTATCCCTCCGTTGAAACAGGGATAGTTCGCTATAACCAGTTGATTAAACAACATAATACGGCATATTTAGTGATGGAACGCTTAACAGGGCATAGTTTGACGCACCTTTTAGCAGAGTTACATACCTTAACACCCGATACGATTTATTTATGGCTGGTGCCATTATTAAAAACCTTGCAAAAACTGCACACTAAAGGAATTTATCACCGCAACATCAGTCCAAATAGTGTTTTTTTACTGGCAGCTGACCAACCGATTTTGCTGGATTTTGGCTTAGGGCGAGCTGAAATAAGTGAAAACGGGCTAAAACCTGTCGCTTTCGGAGTTGATGCCTTTGTGGCACCCGAACAATTAACCCATAGCTTTTGCGACCAGCGGACTGATTTTTACGCACTAGGCGGATTGATTTACTTCTGCTTACACGGTATTGCGCCACCGTCCGCACAAGCTCTGCAACAAGGCGCGTCTTTAACACGTTTAAAACAACCGACCCCGACTGCGGCGGTGTTGCAAAAAGTGGTTGAACAATGTTTACAACTGGAATTAACCGCCCGTCCCCAAGACGCTGGGCAACTGCTGCGACTACTCACTACGCCTTCTCTTGATGATTCTGCCACAGAAATGATTTTGCCCGTGCAACCCGCTTATTTTGCAGAACCTGCTGCTACGCTCGTTCCTGATAAACCCGCTCTTGACCAGCCTCTCCCCCGCCCTAGTTTGCTAAAATCTTTTTTTTATAACGTGATTGGATTAGTCTTAGCCTTAATCATTTTGGCAGGACTGGGTTATGTGGGAATTTTAGCCTATCAAAGTTTTGATAATGATGAGGTTGAACGACACAAAGAGGATAATACCTTGTTTTCACAAGCTAAAACCTTAGAAGACTACCAAGCCTATTTAAAAAATTGTATCTCGTGTGAATCCAAAATTCGCGCCCAAGAGCAAGTCAAACAATTGCAACTGGAACAGCAAGCGGCTTTGGCGCGTGAAAAACAACAAGCTCAAGAAAGTGCTTTGTTCAGCAATGCAACAACATTAGTGCAGCTTAAAGTGTATGTGGAAACCTGCGTGATTTGTGCGGATAAAGCAACGGCGCAAAATAAAATTAATGAATTTACTGAAATTTTACGCATTACGGATGAAACAGAATTAACCACTCAAGAAGTTGCTCATCAAGCGGTTTTGAAGTCCCCCAGCCAATTAGCGGATTTTTATCAACAAAACTGCCCGAAAAATTTGGCCTTTTTACAACGAATGGCAGACCAAAGTTATCCTGCGGCACAATTGTTGTTGGCAGGTTGTTATCATGCGGGGGCGGGGATTAATAGGGATGATAAAGAAGCCAGTCTTTGGTATCGCAAAGCCGCAGAACGTGGCAGTGTTTATGCCCAATATCAATTAGCGACTTTGTTGAATACTAGCGATAATATGGTGCGCAATAGCCAGCAGGCGGCAAAATGGTATCGCCAAGCCGCCGCCGATGGCAATGTGGATGCGCAATATCAATTGGCAAAGTTATATGAAAATGGTGATGGGGTCAGTCAAGATTATGCCGAGGCGGCAAAATGGTATCGCAAAGCCGCTGAACAAAATCATCCTCAGGCACAATACCAGTTGGGGGTGATGTATTTGTATGGCTCAGGCGTGGAGCAGAATTATCAGGCTTCATTAAAATGGCAACGCAAAGCCGCTGAACAAGGTGATGTGAAAGCGCAATTTGGTCTAGGGACGATGTATGAGAATGGCTACGGTGTCGAACCGAATTATCAAGAGGCTTATGATTGGTATAAACGCGCCGCCAATCAAGGTAGTGAGGAAGCGCAATCCCATATCCAAGGCTTGTCAGCAGGGATGATGCACTAAGCTACGGTGAGTTGACAGGCAAGCATATAAACCGCATCGGTGCTATTTTTTTCCAATAGCCGCAATTCAAGTATAGAAAAGCCAGTCTTTGATAAAAGCTCAATTAAGGATTGCTCGGTATAAAAATTAATATGCTCATGCCAATGTTTCTTTTTTTGACATAATACCGATGTTGTACTCGCTGTTTTAATGATTTCTTCACACGGCACTTCAATATATAACACCGTATCCTGCGACATGGATTGCTTAATATCCAAAATTACCTCGGCAGGATAAGGAATATGCTCTAATACATTGCTGCATATAATTAAATCATAGTGCGTATTTCGAGCGATTAATTTATCAATGCTTTTGGCTTCTGCAATAACAGGTTTATCACTAATATCATAAATATGAAAAACAGTGGCTTGATTTTTAAAAGGGGTATTTTTTCCTGTATCTCCCCCCCAATCAAGCATTGCCAACGGCAAGGTTAAATAAGGTGTTAAAAAACGTTCAATATCGGCAAGATAATCAATACCCGCATTTAATAAATCATTTCTTTTTTGATAACCTGGCTCATAGTTTTCACGCAAGGTGACATAGTCTGCTTCACGATAACCAGTGTATAATTTATTCATTTCACGTTCTGTAAAACGAATATCCAAAAAAAGCAATTGGCAATTGTTACATTGCAATGCGTTACAAAGGGCATAAGCCATGCCATTTTTAATTGTTTTTAAGCCCCAATCATCGGTGATTTCAATAGGCTGCCAATCAAAAACCCGATGGGCAATAAAAGGCATTAAAATAGCGGGGGATTTTTGCAAATCCGTACTCCCACAACAAACACAATAGGTAGCAATTCGCTCTTTTTCTAATACGGCTAAATGCTTATTCATGGCATAAAATTCCTATTTTGGACAATCGTTTTTTCAATGGCTTGATTTAAATCAACAGTGACTTTTAATCCTAGTTCATTTTTTGCTTTTTCTATTGAAGGAATATAACGTTCAGGCAATTGATTAATAACCGGTTGTTGTAAAATTTTAACTGGTAAATGTGGAAAAAACGTCTGCACTGCTGTGGCAATTTCAGCGATTGAATAACTTATATCTGAACCTACATTATAAGCGTGTTTATTTTTGCCTTCCGTTAAAAGCGTTAATAGCCACACCATTAAATCTGCCGCGTATAAATAGCTTCTACGCGCTGTGCCATCGCCGTTAATCAAAATAGGCTGATTCGTTAAGCCATTATGAATAAAATTTCCGATGGCAAAATGGGTTGTGAGCGGTAAATATAATCCCACAAACGCAAAACAACGGGCATTAATCAATTCAATTCCTGTTTCTTGTGCGTGAATTACGCTTAATAATTCTGCAATGCGTTTGCCTTCGCCATAAGCACTTTTAATATTGCCTATATCAGGCGCACCACAATAATCTTCACTCACATTATCAATTTTTGTAGGTTGCACACCATAAACCGCACCCGAGCTGGTATGTAAAATCCGTTTTGCACCGCACACTTTAGAAAACGCCAAAATTCGCTGTGTGCCAGCAACAATCGTATTTAGCATTAAAGCAGGATTTTCATTATTAAGCTTTGCAGAAGCCTCAGTCGCCGCATGAATAATGTAATCGAAATGCTGTTTTGGAAAGGCAAAATTACTTATATCGCCTTGAATAAACGCTATATCTTTTGCTAAATCAGGATACGCTTTTATAAATGCGGCGGGGTTTCTGGAAAGGGCAGTTATTTTTATATCACAATCTGCTTGTTGATTAGCCCATTGCAACGTTTGTAATAACCATTTTCCAAAAAAGCCTGTCGCGCCTGTAATAAAAAGAGAGCTGTGTTTTAATTGCAATAATGAACGGATTGTATTGTTCAGAATAAAGTCTAAATCTTGTTTTAATGTAATGTGAATCAATACTCCCCCTACCGTATTTATTTTAATATTTAAGCGTTATTTAAAATTTTCCAGCGGGAATTAAGCATTTCAATACGTTTATTATCCTCACATTCAATATGCGCATAATATTCGCGTTTATTTTGTAACCATAATAATTCAAAATGCACAGCTTCCAATAAACCATCCGCAATGTCTTTAGATAGTAAGGCTTCACTGGAAAAAATAATTTTGCGCGTTTCAAAACGGGTTAAAAAAACTTGCTTTATTCGCTGCAACGCAGGAATAGAATCCATCGAAACACCCCCACCGACAACCAAATCAAGCCCTTTATTTTTAATTAATTCTGCAACTGTTAATACACAATCGGTCACTTTTTCAGTATTAATGTCATCTCGGCTCCAGCCATGCGACAATGAGAAATCAACCCGCCCAAATACAATACCTTCAACGCCTGTTGGTTGCGCTGCCATATTGACTAATTCATTAACTCGATTAAACGCTTCTATAGTTTCTAAATTAAATAAAAATTGCGTATTTTCTTGCTCTTCTGCAATATAAACTTTATTTTTTGAATCAACAAATTTAGATAAGGCATAAGGTGATTCAATCATAGGTGCAATAATATATTCAGCACCTAATTGTTTACAATCCATTAAATCTTTCATTGCCTCACAACCGCCAATTTTAATTCCAACATTTACATCAGCTTTGCGTGCAATTTCTAATAAACGAAACAACTCCTCCATTCGTGTTCCTTCGGCTTCAAACTCAGCCTTTACACCTAAATAACCATATTTTTCTTTACCTTTTTTAAGAATATCAAGCATTTTTCTTTCGCGCAGATTCATTATTTTCTCCTTACTTAGGTTAAAACTAAAGCAGATAATTTTTCAAAGGCTCTATCGAACTCTTCCTTTTTTAAATCAGAAACTTTCATCATCTGCATATTTTCATCAGGAATAATCATTGTTAAATCATGCCCTGTTCTTTTTTTGTCATTCTGCATACTGGTTAAAATGACAGTTCGATCTAAATGTGTTTTATTAATCTTCAATGGAATATTAGGGAGTAATAATTCATTGTTTAAATTTTCAACACAGCTTTTAGAAAGCTTATTTCGATGACAAGAAACAATATTTGCAAACATAATGCCTATTGTAACGGCTATTCCATGTGGTACATAATAATTAGAAGATGTTTCTAAAGCATGACCGAAGCAATGTCCATAATTTAAAAAATTTCTGCGCCCTAAATCAAACTCATCATTTTCCAGATAGCTTATTTTAATTAATAAATTTTCATAAATAAGCGACAAAATTGTAGTTGGATTTTCTACTGCCATATTAATCAATTTTATAATAGCAGAATAATCTTTTTTAGCCTCTTCTTTCATTAACTGAAACTTTATACTTTCACCAATTCCGCTGTAAAAATCAACTTTGGTTAGGGTTTTTAAAAAGACAGGGGCAATATAAATTTTTGTTGGTGGATAAAATGTTCCTAATAAGTTTTTATAATTATGATAATTTAAAGACGTTTTACTACCAATACAACTATCTGTTTGTGCTAAAAACGTAGTAGGAATAAAAATCCATTCAATGCCTCTGTACAACGTTGATGCAACAAACCCTGTAATGTCTTGAGTAATTCCGCCACCAATAGAAATTAAGGTTAAATTTCTTTTTGCTTTTTGCTTAACTAATTCATCAACGATGTTTAATACGGCTGACATATTTTTATTATCTTCAATCGCCTCAAAAATAAGTATTTCATCTTGATTAAAATAGCGATTTATTTTATCAGCATAGAGTTTTAAAATATTTTCATCTACCACCACAATTTTATTGGTGATGGCTTGTAAATCTGCAAAAAAATCTAAATTTTCGCAAAACTCCACCTGATAATTTTTTAGATTAGAATGAATCTCTAAAGTTTTCATGCTAAAAATCCACCATCAATAACAATTGTTTGTCCTGTCATATAGCTATTTTCTGCTGAAATTAAAAACTTTACGAGATTGGCAATTTCATTAGGCTCTGCAAAACGGGCTAATGGAATGGTTGTTCTAATTTTTTCCTGCTCCTCTACACTAATGTTTTGTTGCGTCATTTCAGTATTGACATAACCAGGACAAATCGCGTTAATTAAAATATTGTATTGTCCTAATTCCCGCGCTAAAGATTTTGTTATTCCATTGATACCAAATTTGCTCATTGAATATAACGTTCTTTCTTCTTTACTCCGCAATCCCCAAATAGAACTTAAATTAACAATTCTGCCATAGTTTTTAGTTTTCATATAAGGAACACAGTGTTGAATTATTTTTAAAGGTGCATATAAATTAATTTGCTGCATAATTTGAAGACTCTCAATATCTATTCTATCAATAGATTGAATAAGATTGATACCTGCATTATTAATTACTATATCAATTTTATTATATTCAGAAAAATAAGCATCAATACTTGCCATTGATGCAAGGTCAAGCTCGGTGCGAGTGGGTATTAGTAATGTATAGTCAAGTTCTTTTTCTAAGTTCTGTTTGATTGCTTTTCCTATACCACGAGTAGCACCAGTAATTAACACTGTTTTATTCATTAATTGGCTCAATAATCATTTGTGAAAAAAACTCTTCTCTTGGTAAAAAGGGAAACATATCTTCCAATGGTTTAGAAACCATTTTTCCATCTGGTTTTAATTCAGAAGAAAGTTTAGGTTCCATTTTTTCGGCAGGATTTAGCATAATTTCACAAACCAAAGCCCCTTGATGATTTAAAATAGTTTGCAAGTCTTCAATTAAATTAACTTGAGATTCTATTTTAAAGGTTTTAAAGCCATAGGCTTGCGCAATTTTTAAGGTATCAGGACAG
>JAIFMS010000113.1 GCA_020048335.1 Methylococcaceae bacterium
CTTCCAGACCTGATTTTATTAGATATTATGATGCCAGAAATGGATGGCTTTGAGGTATGTCGGATTTTAAAAGCAGCCCCTGAAACCCAAGACATAGAAATTATTTTTGTCACCGCCGCCGTTGCCCATGATGATGAATTAAAAGGACTTTCATTAGGTGCGGTTGATTATATTCACAAACCCTTTGCAATTCCGTTAGTGCAATCTAAAGTGGCTTTGCATTTAGAACGGGCGCAGCGTAAAAAAGAATTAAAATTAAAAAATGCAATCTTGGAAGAAAACGTCAGATTGCGTGATGATATTGAACGGATTACCCGCCATGATTTAAAAACGCCACTGAATGCTTTAATGGGTTATCCGCAATTGCTGTTGTTAGACGATAATTTAACAGAAGAGCAGCGTGGCTATTTAGAAACAATGATAAGTGCCAGCAATGAAATGCTGAATATGATTAATAACTCGCTGAATTTATTTAAAATGGAAACAGGGTGTTATCAATATGTGCCAGAAACGGTGGATATAGCCGAGGTTATTAAATCGGTATTGCGTGATTTAAAACTCTTAATTGATAAACAAAGGGTAATGATTCATCTTGATTTAATTAATCAACCCGATAATGACCAGCCTTTTTATGCACAAGCTGAACGAAATTTGTCTTATTCTATGTTTGCCAATTTAATTCGTAACGCGATTGAAGTGTGCCAGCAAGATGATTTAATTGTAATTGAACTTAGTTATCAACACAATCAAGCGATTATCTCTATTACCAATCCTGGAAGTGTCCCAGAGTCGGTACGGGAGACATTTTTTGATAAATACAGCACCGCAGGTAAAATAGAAGGCACAGGGCTTGGAACTTATTCAGCAAAACTCATGGCAACCACGCAAAAAGGCGATATTACCATGACTACCAATAGTGAAGAAACTTGTCTTACCCTAAGCTTGCCTTATTTAAATGAATAAAAAAGAGCGCGATGTATAATGTTTTTCAAAAATAAAGTTAAATGTATTCACAAAACAAAAGGCAGATGTTTAGGGGCGTTTTTTATCACCTTGCTGCCTTTTATTGTATTGTGCTTGGGCGGTGGGATGACTTATTATTTTTGGCAAATGGCCATTATAAAAAATGAGCTTAATTTAGAAAACTCCTACTTTGTGATTGGACTAGGGGTTATCTGCACATTGATGATGAGTTGTATTATTTGGTTGTTAGTCAATGGGCGCAAAAGCGCGTTAACCTTAGCCCAACAACGCAATGAAGCATTGATAGAAAGTGAGGCACGCTGGAAGTTTGCCCTAGAAGGAGCAGGGGATGGCGTGTGGGACTGGAATATTGTCACAGGTGAGGTTGTGTATTCGACCCGTTGGAAACAAATGCTAGGCTACGAGGTCGATGAAATTGCCAATCATGTGGATGAATGGAAAGCCCTTATCTCGCCTACCGATAGAAAAACAGCAGAAGCTGTGTTAAGCGAATGTTTTATTGGAAAATCCGCCAATTATATTTGTGAATACCGCTTACGTTGTAAAAATGGTAATTGGAAATGGATACTCAATCGCGGCATGGTTGTCAGTTATGATGAGGAAGGAAAGCCACAACGGATGGTGGGAACACACAGCGATATTGATTTACAAAAGAAAAATGAAGAAGAACTCTACGCGGCAAAAGAAATTGCGATTGCGGCAAATCAAGCGAAAAGTGAGTTTTTAGCCAATATGAGCCATGAAATTCGCACCCCCATGAATGCGATTTTAGGGTTTAGCTCAATTTTATCCGATTTAATTACCGATAAAATGCAGCGTTATTATTTAGAGGCAATTAAAGCCAGCGGCAAAACGTTATTGCAACTGATTAATGATATTTTAGATTTGTCTAAAATTGAAGCGGGTAAATTAGAATTAAATTATCGTCCTATTGCAATAAAAACAATTTTTGACGATATTGTGCTGATTTTTACCCAAAAACTCACCGAAAAAGGCGTGGGATTTAAATTAGATATTGATGATGATGTTCCGTCTGTGTTATTACTCGATGAAACAAGGCTGCGGCAAATTTTATTAAATCTGGTGGGCAATGCGGCAAAATTTACCGAGCAAGGCTTTATTGGCATTAAAGTGATGATGCAGCCTGGCTTATCAGACCAGCAAATTGACTTAACTATTGCGGTCAGTGATACAGGGATTGGGATTGCAAAAGACCAAGTCACCTTGATTTTTTCCGCTTTTACTCAACAAAAACAACAAAGTGTGCAATATGGCGGCACAGGATTAGGGCTAACTATTTGCAAACGCTTAGTTGAAATGATGCACGGGCATATCAGTGTTGAAAGTACACTTGGAAAGGGCAGTTGTTTTACCCTTGAACTGCCTGCGATTAATGTGTGCTTGCGCTCGGAAGAAATGATTGTAGAAGATGATTTTATTTATCCAAAAGCAGTGCATTTTCAACCTGCAACCGTGTTAGTGGTCGATGATGTCAAAGCGAATCGACGTTTGATAAAAACTTATTTACGCAAATACCCTGAATTAACCTTGATAGAAGCAGAAACAGGCGAAGAGGCTTTAACCTTAGTCACACAGCACACGTTTGATTTGGTTTTAATGGATAAACGCTTACCCGGAGAAGATGGCGACAGTATATGTCAAAAAATTAGAGCAATTCCTGTGTATTCTCATGTGCCTATTATTATGATTACTGCCTCGGCATTGTCAGTGATTGAAGAGCAGTATCAAGCCTTTTATAATATTCAACTTCACAAACCGATTAGCAAAGAAAAATTGCTTATTACCATGCAGTCTTTAATTGCGCTGGATGAAACTGCAAAAATGACTGTCGCCGCTGACACCGAGGAAGTGACCGCTAAACCAGCTCGTATTGGCGCAGTCGAAAAATTACCTGAATTAATTGCCCTAATTGAGTCCCGTTATCAAGCCCCGATTGAGCAATTAAATCAATCCGAAGCGTTACAAATTGATATTTTAATTGATATAGCCGAACAATTATTGCAAATTGCCCAGCAATATCATTGTGACGTGTTATCAAATTGGGCATCCACTTTAAAAAGCCAAGCTGAATTATTTGAGTTAAATAATTTGCCGAAAACCTTAAATCAATTTGAGCAATTGATTGGGCAATTAAAAGAACTTTAATGTTAAAAGTGTCCAGGAAAATTTCATGGACACCTAAAAAACACAAGTCTACTGCGCCGCTTCGCGTTCACCGTAATGATGCTGATAGTCTTGCATCGCCCGTTTAATCACTTCATGTGCTTCATCTCGCCCATAAACATGAGTTATTTCACACGATGTTTCTTCACCTGGCAGATTTTTATACGTTAAAAAATAATGTCTTAGACGGTCAATATAAGAGGCAGGGCAATCCGAGACATCCCGCCATTGCCGATAAAACTCATCCCCTTTCATTACCGCAATAATTTTATCATCCGCTTCGCCTTTATCCAGCAACCGAAATCCACCAATCGGAATCGCAGGTAAAATAATATCGCCGTGGGTAATCACACGCTCACTTAAGACACAAATATCCAACGGGTCGCCATCACCATGCGTCACTTCCCGCCCTGATTGCTGCGCGGCAAATTCTGCAACGTGTTCGGCACAATAAGTTTGCGGAATAAAGCCGTATAAAGTGGGGACAGTGTTAGAAAATTTTTGGGGGCGGTCAATTTTTAGATAGCCGCTGACTTTGTCAATTTCATATTTGACCGTATCACTGGGAACAATTTCAATAAACGCATGGACAATATCAGGGGCTTTGCTACCCGTGCGAACACCATGCCACGGATGGGCTTTGTACAAAGATTTTTCTGTCATCATTTATAAAGGTTGATAGTTAAAAAAGGTTAATTTTGCTTTTCCAGCTCAGATTGCAATTCACAAAACATTTTATCGCGCAATGCTTGCGGCATAGTAAAGGTTTGTAAATCCCAGTCTTCTAAATACAAAATTTCCGCAAGACAACGTTCTAATTCGGCGTGTGTAATCTGTACTGATTTGGCAATGCGTTGATGGACGGCTTTATCGGTATCGGAGCGATTAAGGCAGTTTTCCTGATACGCATAAAGGTTACGTTGTGCCGCAATCGCTTGACAAACTTGCGCAGGACACGCACATTGCAACAGCATAGATTGGTCTAAGATATGGCTAATGGCTTGGTCTGGAAATTGTACTGGTAATGGCATTTTATTTTTCCTAAATAGTTTAGCGCAAACGCCCACCCGTCATCGCATCGTAAATTGCACTGGGCTTTTTTTGTTCACCTAGCGCACTGACTGCAATTTTTGGTTGCTGTGCAAAATAATGTCGAACTTGCAAAGGGGTTTTTGCAGGCGGTTTATGGCTTGGATTGGCACTGGTTGAAATAATCGCTGCATTAAAACGTTGGCACAAAGCTGAGGCAAAAGGATGAGCCGTTACTCGTACTGCCAAAGAGCGGTGTGAGCCTGTCAACCAATCAGGAACCCACGTTTGCACAGGCATAACCCAAGTAACCGCTCCTGGCCAAGTGGGTAATATACGCGCCAGCATTTGTTCATCATAGGCAACAAACGGTTTAAGCTGACTAAAGTCTGCGGCAATCAAAATAAGCCCTTTATTCATCGCCCGTTGTTTAAGCTGCAATAAACGCAATACAGCCTGTTCATTCAAAGGGTCGCATCCTAAACCGTACACCGCTTCAGTTGGATAGGCAATTACCTGACCTGTGCGCAAATAGTTAGTTGCCAAACGTACTTTTAAATCAGAAAAAAATGCCATAATGGGGTCATTGAATTTTGAAAATTGGCTATTATCGGTAGCTGAGAAGATTAGCACATTAATGCGCGTTTTTTAGTGGTTATCCCTAAATTAAATTTTTATTGACGCTAGCCTGTGCGCCCAATCAGCTAAAATGGAGCTAAGAAGGCTTACTTGAACTATTATTTTGCCCCCCGTTAAAAACAGCTTAGAATCTTTCCAGTTTATCTTCATTCGAGAAAATTATGAAAAACCTTAACGTCACATTTTTAGTTACTACTTTCACTATTGGGTTATTATCAGGCTGTTCATCCATTACCGATACCATTGCCGCAAGTACCCAAACCTTTACCAATACCACCGAATCCTCTACGCGGGTTAGTTCGTCTAATGACAGCGGGTCGGCAAGCCTGAAAAGTCAACAAGCAATTGATTTTGCTAAGATAAATTGGATGCAATTAAGTGCGAATATGGCAAAGGGTGATGGGGAGCATTTACACACGCTGGCAGATTTGCTGGGTGTTCAAGCGGCAGAAAAACCTGCGTTTTATCAAATGACTAAAACTAAATTTAGTCAATTGTTTTCCTCTACAGAAACCACGCCTGAGCAGTTGGTTTATCGCTTAAAAATGGAAGTGAGCCAGTTGAAAAAAGGGTAGTTTTTTTCGCAACAGAAAGGTAATAACATGAATAAAACACTTTCATTAATCGGCGGTGCTGTTTTTTTGGCAGGCTGCACGGTTCATGCACCATCGGTTGATATTCCAGATGTTCGGGTTGTTCAGCCTGTCAGAGTCGTTGTGCCATATGATGATGAACATAAACACAAGCATGAACACAAAGACAAACATAAGCATAAAAAATGCCCACCCGGATTGGAAAAGCAAGGGCGGTGTTAAAAAATAAGCGGCGGTAAATTCATATCAGACAACCTCGTTGGGCGTATAAGTATGTTACGCAAATTTTAACGAGGTTGCCTTTTAAAACGATCTATTTCAACAATCTTTTCGGAATATTGCCGCCATTTTGGGCAATTTTCTGTAATACTTTTTTATGTAACCACACATTCATCTGTGCAGACTCTGCCATTTTGCTTGCAGGACAGCCCAATTCCTTAGCCAGTCTTTTCCGCTCGCTTAAGCTACTATCCATCTCTAACAATTTTAACAAATCAACAATGGACTCTTCCCAGTTCAGGTCTTCATCATGTTCATCAGCTAGCTCTTCTAAAATAGCCATCACATCGACTTCGTCAACCTCTTCTTCCTCTTCCTCATAGTCATCATCTTCATCGTCATAATCCTCATCTTCATACTCGTCATACTCCTCTTCGTCTTCTTCCTCGGCATCATTGACAGGGCGTGGCTTGGGATTGTAGGGCATTGTATCTTGTACCTCAGAATCAGAGCTGTCGATGCCTAGCTTATCGAGAATGGAATTAAATATACTCATGGCTAATCCTTAAAAAGTGGTAAGGGTAAAATAATAGCTGTTGTCTGTTTTTTAAAATTTGTAGCGATGGGAAATAAAAAACGATAAAAATAACCGCTTTTCTATTTACCCGCTAAAATGATGTCAGAAATTTTTACTCAGTACAAGGGGATTCAGTGTAGCGATAGATTGCCTTGCCTATCTCTTGACTTTAGTTGTTAATTGACCACTCATTCCTTAGAAATAAAACGCATGACCACACCTTTTTTACCGCTCACTCCCGTTGCCATTACTGCCTATAGCACCCTCAATGCCTGCGGGATGGGAAATGCGGCTTTACTCAACGCCTTGCAAACCAATCAAAGCTTTCTTACGCCGTTAGAATTATTTAAGGTGCCATTTACAACGGTTGTTGGCGAAATAAAACAGCCCCTTGCATCCCTTCGCCCTGAATTGGTTGACTATCAAAGCCGCAATGCGCAAGTCGCTTTAACTGCCTTAAACCACGCCCCTGATGGCTTACGCGCGGCAATAGATTTAGCCAAAAAACGCTATGGCGCAGCCCGAATTGGTGTAATTATTGGCACGAGTACCTCGGGGTTGTATGAAACCGAAGCGGCGTATCAGCATTTATTACAACACCAGCAAATGCCAGCGGATTTTCATTTTGTCACCTGCCATGCCTATCAAGCAACGGGGCGATTTTTACAATTAGAATTGGGTTTAACAGGGGTGTGTTTTGCGATTTCCACCGCTTGCTCTTCCAGTGCTAAAACCATTGCCGCAGGTCAACGCCTCATTGCTACGGGGATTTGTGATGCCGTCTTAGTTGGCGGGGTTGATACATTGTGCCGCTTGACCTTGCGCGGTTTTCGCAGTTTAGATTTAGTATCACCTGCGCCCTGTACACCTATGGATAAAAATCGGCGTGGCATTAACATTGGCGAAGCGGCAGCGTTATTGCTATTGGAAAGAACCAGTCTTGCTAATCAAAACTGCCCGTTATTATTGGCAGTGGGCGAATCATCGGACGCTTATCACATGAGCCATCCGCATCCTGAGGGCTTAGGGGCAATTGCCGCAATGCAGCAAGCCTTATCACTGGCAGGATTGCAACCTCAGGCCATTGATTATTTAAACTTGCACGCAACCGCAACACGGGTGAATGATGCGGTGGAGAGCATAGCAGTTGCCGCGCTATTTACAAAAGCTCTGCCCTGTAGCGGTACAAAAGGTATCACAGGACACACGCTCGGTGCGGCGGGCGCATTGGAAACAATTATTGCCTTGCTTGCTTTGCAACAGCAATTTATTCCTGCCACTTGTGGCTTAACCGCAATAGACGACACTTGCCATTGCAACGTGATAAAAACCCCTTTAGTTGCACAGCCGTTGACAATTGCCATGAGCAACTCGTTTGGTTTTGGCGGTAATAATGCCAGTGTGATTGTTAGTCAGGCAAATGCGACTGTGCCTTTTACTTATTCAAACAGCGAAAAGTCCGTGTTTATTAAAAGTAGCGCAATCTGTTGTCCCGATAGGGAAAAATTAGCGCAGTTTGGTTTAGAGGGGCGTGATGTCGATTTAACTTTATTACCCGCCGCATTGCGCCGGCGCACCAGTTTAAGCACTCGGCTTGCAATTACCGCCGCAACGCAGGCGTGTCAACGCGCCCAATTAGACACGGCAACTGTGTCCAGTATTTTCATCTCGCTCGGGGGGGAAATTCAAGTCACAGACGCGCTGTGTCGCGTGTTGCCCCATCTTGAGGAATTATTATCACCCACCCAATTTCACAATTCGGTGCATAACACCCCCGCAGGGTATTGGGGGATTTTAAATCACTGCCAAGCCCCTAGCACCGCGCTGGCCGCCCGCGATGATGGGTTCGCCATGGGCTTAATCGAGGCTGTTTCACAATTGCAGTATCAGCCCCATGTCTTAGTGGTTTGCTATGAAGAACTTTGGCCGCAATATTTAGCCGCATCGCTTGGCAAAACCGCATTTGCCTGTGCGTTTGTGATAAGTCGTGAAAAATCAGGCTGTGTGGCTGCATTAACCTTACCGACAAATACGCTAAATCCCGCCGATTTTAATCCAGACTTAAGCTGGTGCGAATGGGTTAAAGCCACGCCTGCTGCTGCGGCGATTCCTTTATTACAAGCGATTAAAAGCCAGTACAGTGGTGTTATCCCCCTGAACACTCAATCTCCTTTTTGGTTTACACAGCTACAGGTATCAGTATAATGTTTTTTAAGCTGTTACATAAACGTGGGATGACTCTATCCAATTGAAAACGCTAGAGAGAACCTTATGATTTCGTTACTGTTTAATAATAAGTAATTAAGCATAAGTTTTCCGGTATGTCGGAGCGACTTTAGTCGCAACTGAAGTTGCTCTTACAATTTTTAAATATCCGACAACTTCTGTTTAGCCACTTAGAGCGATTTTATTGCTTAAATTTTTATAAAAAAAACCATTCTATTTTAGGAGTACCACTGTGGAACATTTCAAACTTTCTTTTCAAGTCACTGCCGTTTGTTTGGTCATTGCCCTCATCTGGGGGGGAGTAACGGGAGATGGCATCATCGTTGGTTCTTTATCGGCTGCGTTTATTGCGGTGATTTTAGGGGTGATGGAGGTCAGCTTGTCATTTGATAATGCTATCGTCAATGCCGCTGTGTTAAAAACAATGGAAGAAAAATGGCAACATTATTTTTTAACCTGGGGGATTATGATTGCCGTATTTGGAATGCGCTTAATATTCCCTTTAGCGATTGTCGCGGTAGCCACCGAAATGGGTATGTGGGACGTTGCAGTGATGGCAATAACGCACCCGCAACAATATGCGCAACATTTAACCGATTCGCATATTCTGATTTCAGCTTTCGGGGGAACGTTTCTGTTAATGGTGTTTTTAGATTTTATTTTAGATGAAGGCAAAGACCTGCACTGGATAAAAATTATTGAAGAAAAATTGGTGTTGCTCGGTAAACTTGAGTCCATTGAAATCATGGTCACTCTCACCTCATTGTTAATCGCGCAATCTTATTTGGTCAGCAGTGAAGACAAAGCCAGCGCGATGATTGCAGGCGTGGTAGGGATTGTGTTGTACGTTATCGTTGGCAGTTTATCGGCATTATTTGAAAACGAAGAAGTCGGCGAAGCGGCTGTTAAAGGCGTGCAGAAAGCCGGTTTAATGAGCTTTATTTATTTAGAAATCTTAGATGCGTCATTCTCATTTGATGGGGTTATCGGCGCGTTTGCGATTACCAAAGACGTGGTAATTATCATGCTGGGACTAGGTATCGGCGCAATGTTTGTGAGGAGTTTAACCGTTTATTTAGTCAAACAAGGCACGTTAGATTTGTACATCTTTTTAGAACACGGCGCACATTACGCGATTGGCGCGTTAGCCGTGATTATGTTATGTAGTCTATCAATTCACATTTCTGAAATTTTCACTGGCTTAATTGGCGCAGCGTTTATTGGGTTATCCTTTTATTCATCGTTGCGTCACAACAAACTCAATCCATCTGAAACCATTTCAAATGACTAACTGTTGTTAAATCCCCCTAGTTCCCTTTGAAAAAAGGGGAACGCCCTCCTTTCATAAAGGAGGGTGGGGGGAAGATTTTAAATTGCCTGCACGCTTAAATCGCCAAACGGTTCGGTTTGTAAAACGACAATTGCCCCTGCTTTACTTAATTCTAAAACCGCTAAAAAAGCAATCACAACTCCCGCGCGTCCTTCAGCTGGGCTAAATAAATCGGCAAAGCTCACTGAATGATGGGATTGCAGACGTTGTAAAATCGAGCGCATTCGTGCTTTCAAGGAAAGCTTTTCTTTTTTAATCTGATGGTTAGACAATTGCACCGTGCGTTTTAAAACCACTTGCAAGGCATTTAATAATTCAGGTAATGCAACTTGCGGCAACTGCGATTCAATTGCTAACTGCCCTAATTCAACCCGAGCTGGAAAAATATCCCGTTCTTGCCGTGGCAAATTATCCAACGCTTCGGCGGCAGTTTTAATCCGTTCATATTCTTTTAGTTTGGCAATTAAAAATGCACGCGGGTCTTGTTCCTGTTCTTCTATCAATTCAGTTTGCCGTGGCAATAACATTCGCGATTTAATTTCAGCCAATAATGCCGCCATCACTAAATACTCAGCCGCTAATTCCAATTGTAAAATCAGCATCATTTCAATATAGGTCATATATTGCTGGGTAATTTGTGCGACAGGAATATTTAAAATATCTAAATTTTGTTTTTTAATTAAATACAGCAATAAATCTAACGGACCAGTAAAAATATCCACCATCACTTCTAACGCATCAGGCGGGATATATAAATCGTCTGGAAATTGCCAAGTTTGTTCAGGGAGCGGGCTAGATTTTTGCATGAAAATTTATAAGGGTCTTTGGATGTTAAGGGACACTGCCATTAAGTTAAGCAATTATCAGGAGTCCAATAGCTTTAGCTATTGGCAAATCGTCACTAAAAAACAGCTAAAGCTGTTTTACTCCATAGCTTTAGCTATTGGCAAATCGTCACTAAAAAACAGCTAAAGCTGTTTTACTCCTACATCTTGGTTTTCTTAACTTAATGGCAGTGATGTTAAGGGGGTTTATATTTTGAATGTCTGTAAGAAGTTGATGAAGGTTAAATCATAATCGCTAAAAGATATGCGTTGCATATTCTGTTGGGCTATATTGTCCTTGTTGAATTGGCTTATCCTACATTAAGACCGCTACGCAAGCATTTCCAGCGTTTTGTCGATTACCTGTTCCAAGGCGGTTTTCATAGCGGTAAGATTGCCATCTAATTCAAGCATCACAATAAAATGTAAATGCACAGGCGCGTCGCTGCCTAAACAAGCAATTAAATTAAGACTATTGGCTGTTGTAACGATTGATTTTGTCACGCCATTTTTAGGTTTTTCCTGATTAGGGTGAAAAATATGATTAAGATTTTCGTTCAATATCGACAGGTCTAATTCAGACAGCGAGGTATCGGCAAACAATACTTTGCCATTGGCATTGATAATCGCCGCTGTAATGTAGCCGTCGATAACACTAAGCGCGTTGATAAGTTCATCGAGAGTCATAGGTTTTTTTCAACTTAAATGAAAGTGACAAAAGCTTACGGTAAAACGCAAAGTGAAAATAAGCAAGGACTAAACGTTTTTAAAATTCCTTTCAGTTATAATCCTTACCCTCTGTTTACCTTTAAAAAAACACATCGTGCAAAATAAAAAATCTCATTATTTAGTTGGCATTGACTTAGGGACAACCCACACCGTGGTTGCTTATGTGCAAGCGGACAAAACGGCCAGCGACTTGCAAATTTTTACTATTGAACAATTAATCGCGCCAGGCGAAGTGGCTGCGCGTCCGTTATTGCCCTCGGTGCGTTATCATCCTGCCGCAGGCGAGCTTGCGGAAACGGATTTATTTTTTTCTACCGCAGAGGATTTAGCCATTATTGGTGAAGCCGCGCGGGTTTTGGGCGCAAAAACCCAAGGACGCTTAGTCACCAGTGCGAAAAGCTGGTTGTCGCATCCGTCAGTTGACCACACGGCGGATATATTGCCGTGGGGTGGGAGTGACGAAGTAAAAAAAGTGTCGCCGTTGGTGGCGAGTGCCAGTTATTTAATTCACATTCGCACCGTTTGGCGGCATCGCTTTCCTGACGCACCGTTAGAACAACAAGCGATTGTGATTACCGTACCTGCCTCGTTTGATGAAGCAGCGCGTTCTTTGACCTTGGAAGCTGCAAAATTGGCAGGTTTAACCGATGTGCGTTTATTAGAAGAGCCGCAAGCGGTATGTTATGACTGGCTGCGGCGCAATAATAACCAAATTAAACAAGCCCTTGAAAAAGTCCATTTATTATTAGTGTGTGATGTAGGCGGGGGTACAACCGATTTAACTCTGATTAAAGTCGAACAGGGCGATGCTGAACCGAAATTAACCCGAATTGGGGTGGGCGACCATCTGATGCTCGGCGGCGATAATATTGATTTAGCCTTAGCGCATTTGGCCGAAAGTCGCTTGAATAAAACGGATAAAAAACTGTCGGCAGCCGATTTATCGCAACTCTTAGAACAATGTCGGATTGCCAAAGAGCGGTTATTAGCCGATGACGCACCTGCGACAATGAAAGTTACCTTATTAGGTGGTGGTTCGCGGTTAATCGGCAATACCCGTGCAGCGGAATTAACCCGTGAAGAAGTGCGCAAGATTGCCTTAGATGGGTTTTTCCCCCTATCACAATTACACGAATTACCTGACAAAAAACGCAGCGGCATTGTTGAGTTTGGTTTGCCCTATGCCGCCGAACCTGCGGTTAGCAAGCATATTGCAGGCTTTTTAGCCTTACATCAACAAGCAGGCAATGCGGCGTTGCAAGGGCAGGGCTATGTGCCAGACGCACTGTTGCTTAATGGCGGGGTGTTTCGCAGTCAACCCATTACTCAACGGTTGCTTGATTTAATCAGCAGTTGGCAAGAAACGCCGCCTGTGTTGTTGGAAAATCAATACCCTGAATTATCAGTTGCACTGGGCGCGGTTAGTTACGCACTGGCGCGGCGCGATAAAAAAATTCGCATTGGCGGCGGGGCAGCGCGAAGTTATTTTCTAGTAGTCGATACGCATGGCAGTGAACAGCAGGGGGTTTGTCTGTTGCCGCGTGGCAGTGAGGAAGGCGATGAGGTCATCTTGCATCAACATCAATTTGCCTTGCGTTTAGGGCAACCTGTGCGCTTTCACTTGGTGTCTACTTCCGCTGATACGCCTTATAAGGCAGGCGATTTAATTCAAATCACCGATGACTTTCATTCACTGCCGCCGTTAGCGGTGGCGTTTGATAGTACCGAAGAAACTCAGCAAAGTATTGTGCAGTTAGCAGTGATGCAAACTGAAGTGGGAACGCTTAAAATTCAATGTGTTGCCGTGGAAAACAGTCAACAACGCTGGGATGTGGAATTTCAAATTCGCAAAAAAGCCCACACAGTCGCTTATAGCAGTACCCAATTGCCCGCTCATTTTGATTTGGCAATGGAAAAAATCACTGCCGTGTTTGGGGCTAAATCTAAACACGTTGACCCTAAAGCGGTCAAAAGTTTGCGGGTGGATTTAGAAAAACAACTGAATGCGCCGCGTGCTGATTGGGATAGCCAGACTTTACGCGCTTTTTATACGCAATTATTAGAAGGGGCGCGTTTTCGCCGTCGTTCAGAGCATCACGAGCGAGTGTGGATGAGTTTGACAGGATTTTGTTTGCGTCCAGGATTTGGTTATCCATTGGATGATTGGCGCGTGGAACAATTGTGGAAAATTTATCCGCACGGGATTCAATATATCAATGAAACGCAAAATTGGACAGAATGGTGGACGTTGTGGCGGCGTGTTGCAGGCGGCTTAGATACTGCTGC
>JAIFMS010000141.1 GCA_020048335.1 Methylococcaceae bacterium
ATAAAAAAGAATTTCTAAGCTTTATTGAAAATCGTGGCTATCACAAGTTAGCTAATGAAAATTGGCAATAAAGGATTAAAAATGCCATTTTCTCATTTAAATGATTCCTTGAAATTATTATCCGAAAAAAATCTCTATCGCTCCCGCCGCGTGATTGATTCAGCACAAGGCACAGAAATTATTATTGACGGTAAAAAAATTTTAAATTTTTGCAGCAACGATTATTTAGGGCTGGCAAATCATCCGCAAGTTATCGCCGCCTTTAAACAAGCCGTTGATAAATACGGTGTTGGCAGTGGTTCAGCGCATTTAATTTGTGGACACAGCACTGCACATCATGCGTTGGAAGAAGAACTCGCCGCGTTCACCCAGCGTGAACGCGCTTTGCTATTCTCCACAGGTTATATGGCAAACATGGGCGTAATTTCTGCTTTAGTGGGCAAAGGCGACTCAGTGTTAGAAGATAAGCTCAATCATGCGTCATTGCTCGATGGCGGTTTATTATCGGGAGCAACTTTCAAACGCTATCTTCATGGCGATGACGAAAATTTAGATTTAAAATTAAAGACTTGCACAGGAAAAACGTTGATTGTCAGCGATGGCGTGTTTAGCATGGATGGTGATTTAGCTCCGTTGCCTGAATTAATCACGGTTGCTAATCAACAGCAAGCAGGATTAATGATTGATGATGCACACGGCTTCGGTGTATTAGGGAAAACGGGCGGTGGTGTGGTTGAGTATTTTGCTTGTAATCAAAATGATGTACCCATTTTAGTGGGAACTTTTGGTAAATCTTTTGGTACAGCAGGTGCGTTTGTAGCAGGTTCTGAAGAGTTAATTGAGTTTTTAATCCAGAAATCCCGTCCCTTTATTTACACCACTGCAATGCCAGCAGCGATTGCACAAGCCACACGCGCCAGCTTAGAACTCGTGATTAAAGAGAACTGGCGACGGGAAAAATTAACCGCGTTAGTGCAACAATTTCGTCAGGGCGCAACTCAGTTAGGTTTAAAACTAATGGATTCACAAACGCCGATTCAGCCAATTATGTGTGGCGATAGTCAGCAAGCTGTGCAGTTAAGTCAAAACTTATTTCAACAAGGCTTTTTAGTTTCAGCCATTCGTCCACCGACTGTGCCACAAGGGAAAGCAAGGTTGCGGTTTACATTTTCGGCAAATCACACCGATGCGGATGTTGTTTTGTTATTACAGGCTTTAGAAAAAATAATTTCATAAATGTTTATTCACACAGAAACCTATGGTTCAGGTGAACCCTTAGTCTTAATTCACGGCTGGGCAATGCACTCAGGGATTTGGCGAATTTTTGCCAAACAATTGGCGCAACAATATCAAGTGACTTGTGTGGATTTACCAGGACATGGACAAAGTGAAAAATTGCCGCAGTTTACCTTAGAGGCGATTTGTCAACATTTACAAAACATTCTTCCTGTGACAGGTTGTACTCTTATCGGCTGGTCACTCGGTGGCATGGTGGCTTTGGCATTGCCAAATCGTTTTCCTACGCGCGTTAAAAAAATCATTCTCATTGGTAGCAACCCCCATTTTGTACAAACAGCCGATTGGGTCGGAATGCAAGAACAGACATTAGAGAAGTTTGCAGCAAATTTAACCGCCGATTGTTATGGAACACTGCTGCGATTTTTAGCTTTACAAGTGCATGGGCTTGATAAACATAAAGAAATATTGAAGGAGTTAAAAGTAGTTCTGCAAGCTTGTAAAATGCCAGATGAGGACGTTTTACAAGGAGGTTTAGAAATTTTGCAACAGCAAGATTTACGTTTGTTGCTCAAGCAATTGCATTGTCCTGTCCAAGTGATTTTAGGCAGTCACGATACTTTAGTTCCCGTTGCGGTTGCAGAAAAAATTTTACAATTAAAGCCTACTATTGCTTTAACTATTATTGAGAAAGCCGCGCACGTTCCCTTTTTATCTCATCCTGAGCTGTTACTGAAAGAAATACACGATTTTATGAGGACAATCCATGCTGTTTAAAAGACAATTGGAAAAAGTGAAAATTAAACACGCATTTGCTCAGGCGGCAACAACTTATGATTCGGCTGCGGATTTACAACGAAGGGTCAGTTTAAATTTGCTTGGACAAATTATAAGTGATGATTTAACAGGCGTGCTGCTCGATGTGGGCTGTGGTACGGGATTTTTGAGTCAAAAATTAGTTGCTTTATCTCAAATTGAACAAGTGATTGGCTTAGATATTGCGCTACCAATGTTGCACATCACGCGGCACAAAATGGATGGACAAAAATTGTTGCTGGTGTGTGCCGATGCGGAGTTTTTACCTTTTGCTGACCACACCATCAATCATATTGTGTCTAATTTGGCTCTGCAATGGTGTGAAAATTTAACCGCCGTGTTTAGCGATTTTAAACGGGTATTACAACCGCAAGGGCAGTTACTATTTTCAACATTTGGCGAAAAAACGTTACAGGAATTAAAGGCAGCATGGACAAAGGTGGATGATTGTAGCCATGTAAATCACTTTTATCATGCGGATGAAATAGGTTTTTTTTTACAACAAACTGGTTTTCAAGCCATTGAAATAGAAACGAAAATTTATCTGTCGCAGTATGAATCGGTAATGGCTTTAATGCACGAGTTAAAAGCCCTGGGTGCGCATCATGTTATCAAAGGGGGAAGAAAAACCGTCACCGGAAAAACTAAAATGCAGGCAATGATTAACGAATATGAAACAGGGCATGAAAATGGATTGATTCCTGCAACCTTTGAAATCATAACCATTAAGGCGCGAGTGTAAAAATGGAACAAGGTTTTTTTATTACGGGAACAGATACGAATATCGGCAAAACCCGAGCAACCCTAACATTGATGCATTATTTTCAAGCACAAGGAAAAACGGTGGTTGGGATGAAGCCTGTCGCGTCGGGGTGTGATTTTATAGAGGGCAAGTTGTGCAATCAGGATGCGTTGTTATTGCAAAAAAATGCTTCGGTGCAACTTGAATATGAGTTGATTAATCCGTTCGCCTATCAAGCCGCTATCTCACCCCATTTGGCGGCTGAAGAAAATCCTGTGGTTTTGCCCAAAATTGTCAGTGTGTTTGACGTATTAAAACAGCACGCACAGATTGTGCTGGTTGAAGGGGTAGGGGGGTGGTATGTGCCATTGAATCAGCAAGGTGATGATGTGGAAAGTATGGCAAGCTGTTTGGGTTTGCCAGTTATTATGGTGGTGGGAATGCGATTGGGCTGTTTAAATCATGCACGTTTAACTTATCAAGCCATCATTAACTCGGGCTTAAGGTGTGCGGGTTGGCTGGCAAACTGTGTTGACCCTGTAATGCAAAAATTGCCCGAAAATATTGACTGGCTAGAGCAAGGTATTATTGCACCGTTGTTGGGCGTTTTGCCGTATATGCCAACAGCTGATTTTAAAGTGTTGGCGAAAACCATTGATTTTGCAGGTCATATAAACCATAATAATAACGCAGTATTTCACACTAACTCATAACAAATAAGGAGCTATCATGGCTTTAATAACGTGGACAGCGGCAGAATACGGTACAAATGTTAGTTTTGCAGATGAAGAGCATCAAACATTATTTGACAAATTAAATTCTGTTTATGATTTAGCAACAAGCGGCGCAGATCGTGCGGCGGTTGGAGCGCATTTAGATGATTTAATTGCTTATGTGGTAGAGCATTTTGCCCATGAAGAAAGAGAAATGCAGGCAAAAGGTTATGCCGATTATGAGGCTCACAAAGCCCAACACGATGCGTTAGTGGGAATTTGTGCAGGATTGCAAACTAAATTTCATGCAGGTGAGGCCGAGGTGACAGAAGAAGTTGGGCAGATGGTAAAAGGTTGGTTAGATAGCCATATTCCCAATTTTGATATGGCTTATGCCGAAGCATTAAATAGTTAAGTGCTATTTTAAGACGCACTTAAAGAGGGACAGGTCTGTGAGATGCAAGTTTCACAGACCTTTTTTTATGTCGTAGGCTAACGCTCGCTAGCTTACAGGCGCGTCATAGGTTAGAATCGCACGGTTAATTTGTGATAATTTTAAGTAAAAGGAAAAAAGCTCGTTATTTGGCTGCTTTGATGTCACAAACGCTATAACGCATACAAAAGTTTATAACTATAACAGGAGGCTGCTCCGTGAAGAAAACAAAGCAACTGTTCGCATGTCTGAGCTTAATGATCCTAGGTCTTGGGACGGCGCAAGCGGACTATACTCTTAATTTAATGAAGGGCGTTACTCGAGTCAGTAACGATATTTATGATTTACATATGCTGATTTTATGGATTTGCGTATTTATAGGTATCGGTGTATTTGGGGTGATGTTTTATTCTATTTACTATCATCGTAAATCGAAAGGACATCAAGCGGCGCAATTTCATGAAAATACAACCATTGAAATTATCTGGACTATTATTCCCACTTTAATTTTGATTGGAATGGCAATTCCTGCCACGAAAACGTTAATGGAGTTAGATGAGGTACAAGACTCAGAAATGTCCATTAAGGTTACAGGTTGGCAATGGAAATGGGAATACGATTATCTTGATAATGGGATTCATTTTTTTAGTAGCTTAGATGATGCTAGCAATAAAGCACGCCAAGTCGGTTCAGGTATAGACCCACGCACAGTGCCGCATTATTTATTAAACGTTGACCATCCCTTGGTTGTGCCTGTTAAAACAAAAATTCGTTTTTTGTTTACCGCCAAAGATGTGATTCATTCTTGGTGGGTACCTGATTTAGGTTGGAAAAAAGATGCCAACCCTGGATTTGTCAACGAAGCGTGGACTTCGGTAGATAAAGCAGGAACGTATCGTGGGCAATGTACTGAACTATGTGGCAAAGACCATGCGTTTATGCCGATTGTAGTGATTGCAATGGAAAAGCCTGATTATGATAAGTGGGTGTTAAAAACCAAAGCCGAACAAGAAAGCGGCGCAGGTTTGGAGCCACAATCACATGAACAATTGATAGCAGAGGGTGCAAAAATTTATGAAAAAAATTGCGCATCTTGTCATTTAGCAGACGGTAAAGGTGTGCCAGGCGCATTCCCTGCAATCACAGAAAGTGCCGTTGTTAAAGGCGATATTCAAGCTCAAACCCAGTTGGTATTGAATGGGAAAGGGATGATGCCAGCCTTTGGAGCAATGTTAAAAGCTGACGAATTAGCGCAAGTGATTACTTACACGCGCAATGCGTTAGGCAATAAAGTAGGTGATGAAATTCAACCTGCTGATGTGCAAGAACTGTTGCCTAAAAAAGCGGCGGCTAAAGTAGAAGCCAAGGTAGAGACAACTGTTGAAGCTAAAGCAGAAACTAAAGCACAAGTAAAACCTGCTGAAAAAGCGGTTGTTAAAGAAAGCAAAAAACTAGCCGATGTACCAGTGGCAGATTTAACTGCGCAAGGTAAAGCTGTTTATGAAAAAAACTGCTCTTCTTGTCATAGTCCAGATGGAAAAGGAATGGCAGGGGTTTTCCCTGCTTTAACAGCAAGTCCTGTGGTAACAGGCGATGTAAAAGCGCAAGCTGAATTAATGTTGAAAGGCAAAGGAATGATGCCTGCTTTTGGCAGTTTAAGTGCCGAAGATTTTGCCGCAGTTGTAACCTATACACGCAATGAATTAGGTAATTCGGTAGGAGATTCGTTACAGCCTTCGGCAGTTAAATCTCTACAATCGACAAAGAAATGATAAGTGCTTAATTTATCAACTCTTTTTTACACATTTAAATGAGGTATTTTTATGTCTGCTGTAGTAGCTGAACATGATGATCATGAAGAACATCACGATCATGGCCCTGCTAAGGGGTTATTAAGATGGATTATAACCACCAATCATAAAGATATTGGGACGTTATATCTATTATTCGCGCTGGCAATGTTTTTTGTCGGCGGCATTATGGCATTAATTATTCGGGCTGAATTGTTTGAGCCTGGAATGCAGTTTGTCAATCCACAGTTTTTTAACTCCATGACCACCATGCACGCTTTAGTGATGGTGTTTGGCGCGGTAATGCCCGCCTTTGTTGGGTTAGCAAACTGGCAAGTTCCGCTGATGATTGGTGCGCCTGATATGGCACTGCCGCGTATGAACAATATGAGCTTTTGGCTATTGGTTGCAGGTGTCTTATTGCTCGCCAGCACCTTGTTCATGGAAGGTGGTGCGCCTGCAAGTGGTTGGACGTTATATCCACCCTTGGTCTTACAAACAGGTAAAGCTCTGCCTTTTGCTATTTTCTCAGTGCATTTGCTAGGTATTTCTTCAATTATGGGCGCGATTAATATTATTGCCACCATTTTGAATATGCGTGCGCCTGCCATGACATTGATGAAAATGCCTTTGTTCGTTTGGACTTGGTTAATTACCGCATTTTTGTTAATCGCGATTATGCCTGTGTTTGCAGGTGCGGTAACTATGTTATTAACCGATAAGTTCTTTGACACAAGCTTTTTTGATGCAGCAGGTGGTGGCGACCCCGTGCTTTATCAACATATCTTTTGGTTCTTTGGACACCCAGAAGTGTATGTGATGATTTTGCCAACCTTTGGTGTGGCTTCAACCATTATTCCTGTCTTTGCACGCAAACCTTTGTTTGGTTATGCCTCAATGGTTTATGCAACGGCTGCGATTGCCTTTTTGTCATTTATCGTTTGGGCGCATCATATGTTTACTGTGGGAATGCCAATAGCAGGGGAGTTGTACTTTATGTATGCCACCATGCTGATTGCGATTCCAACAGGTGTCAAAGTATTTAACTGGACAGCAACCATGTGGAAAGGGGCAATGACCTTTGAAACACCCATGTTGTTTGCTATTTGCTTTGTTGTGTTATTTACCATGGGTGGATTTACTGGATTAATGATGGCGGTTGCGCCCTCTGATTTTCAATACCATGATACTTATTTCATCGTAGCGCATTTTCACTATACCTTAGTACCTGCTTCTGTTTTCATTTTAATGGCAGCTGGGTATTTTTGGTTGCCAAAATGGACAGGCAATATGTATGACGAACGATTAGCCCGTTTCCATTTTTGGATGTCGACTATTTCTGTCAATATTTTGTTTTTCCCACAACACTTTTTAGGACTGGCAGGTATGCCACGTCGGATTCCTGATTATGCGGTGCAGTTTTCTGATTGGAATATGGTTTCAAGTATTGGAGCGTTTATTTTTGGTTTTAGCCAATTAATTTTCCTTTATATTGTAATCAAAACAATTAATGGCGGAACAGGTGAAAAAGTCAGTGATGAAGTGTGGGAAGATGCCCACAAACACGGTTTGGAATGGCAATTACCATCGCCACCACCGTATCACACTTGGTCTACACCACCTGCTGAAGTGCCAACTGAGCATTTTTAAAATCAAAGTGATGTAGTATAAAACGATAAGATACCTTGCCTTTTGATTTAAGGTAAGGTATCGGGTGATAAAATGGATACTAAAAAGAAAAATTTATTAACAGCGATTGTATTAGTTAGCGTGGCATTGGTGATTTATGTTTTTGCAGTCATCAGAGCAATGTCACAATGATTGAAACGACAGTACAAAAAAATACCCGCTTGGTAAAAATATTAATAGTGGTGGGAATTGGAATGTTCGGTTTTGGTTATGCGTTAGTGCCTATTTATAATGTGTTATGCGATATCACAGGCATTAATGGAAAAACCAACTTAGAAGCTGTTAAAGAAGTGCTTTACCAAGTTGATAAGAGCCGTGAAATTAGAATAGAGTTTTTAACAACACTGAATGAAAAAACGCCATTGTTATTTTCGGCGCAAACAAGTTCAATGAAAGTAAATCCTGGTCAATACGCTACCGTCAATTTTTATGCCGAAAATACAACGGATAAAACCTTAGTGGTAAGGGCGATTGACAGTGTTAGTCCAGGGCTTACGAAAGATTATTTTGAAAAAACCGTGTGTTTTTGTTTTTCTGAGCAAACCTTTAAACCGCATGAACGTAAAACCATGCCAGTCCGTTTTGTGGTAAAGCCAGATTTGCCTGCACAATATAAAACAATCACACTGTCATATACTTTTTTTGATAATACTGAAAAGTCAGTAAAAAAATAACCAGAGGGGGACACAATGTCTACAGACGCACACGATGCTTATTATATTCCCAATAAGGCGATTTGGCCTGTAATAGGCACACTTGGATTGGTAACAACACTAGCTGGGTTTGCAAATTATTTAAATGGTTCAGCCGCAGGCTCTACTTTTATGATAGTCGGTTTGCTGATTTTTATTGCGATGTTGGCAGGTTGGTTTAGTCTGCAAGCAACAGAAAGCGAATCAGGAATGTACAATCATGGGGTTGGTATTTCATATCGAATGGGCATGATGTGGTTTATTTTTTCAGAAATCATGTTTTTTGCGGTATTTTTCGGTACCTTGTGGTACACGCGCAATGTATCAACCGATTGGTTAGCAGGTATTGGAGAGGGACCTGGACGGTCAACAGCAATGCTATGGGAAGGCTATAAAGGAACCTGGCCAACCAATGGACCTGGCAATGTCGGTGGCAAATTTGAACCCATGGGCGCGTTTGGATTGCCTTTTTTAAACACTTTATTACTATTAAGTAGTGGTGTGACGTGTACTTGGGCGCATCATGGTTTATTGGCAAAAAATCGAGCTCAACTGATTAAAGGCTTAAGTGCAACAGTCGGATTGGGTTTTCTATTTGTGGCGTGTCAAGCCTTTGAATATCACGAAGCTTACTCTGAAATGGGTTTGACCTTAGGTTCAGGAATTTATGGCTCAACTTTTTTCATGCTGACAGGTTTTCACGGTTTCCATGTGTGTGTTGGGGCAATTATTTTATCAGTTATATTATTTCGCAGTTGGAAAGGGCATTTTAAACCTGAAAATCATTTTGCTTTTGAAGCCGCGGCGTGGTATTGGCACTTTGTTGACGTTGTTTGGTTAGGATTATTTATATTTGTTTATTTAATGTAAAATCCTAGTTTAACCGCTAATAAAAAGCGCGCTCGCAAAGGTCGCGCTTTTTTTTTGTCAATTATTTGGGTGACGGTGGAAGGTGTTCAGAGTGTATTCGTGTACCAATTCCTGTGGGTTTAACCAAGCCACTGGCATAGGCAATGAAGATAAATATAAAGAGTACGACAGATAAGCCAATCCGAAAGGTCAACGCTTTCGCTGTTTTTTCTGAATACTGTTGATCGCCCCGTCTGACTAAATGATAAAGAGCAGAACCTAAACTGATGATAATGGATAAAAAAGCGATAACAATAAGAGTTTTTATAAGCATAATGGCAAGTCAAGTAGGAAAAAAACATTATTTTCGGTTATCTCATTGTAAATTACCAAGCGTTGATGTAAAAAAATGAAAATTGTAATGGGACAGCGGGTTTTTGAAAGTAACTTATTTTTTATCATGGGTTACATGATGCTCACAACATTGTTGCTGTGTTTAGGTTATTGGCAATTAGAGCGAGCTGAAGAAAAAAAACAACTCATCACTCAACAGCAGGCGCAATTAAAAACAGTTTTTTTCTTAGCTGAAGCAACGCCTGATAAAGTCGCGCAACAGCGGTATAAAACGGTGCAAATAACAGGACATTACGATACAACACAGCAAATTTTATGTGACAATCAAATTGTAAAAGGAAAAGCAGGCTATTTTGTATTAACCCCGTTTATTGTGGAAGGGGGCAAAAAAGCGGTTTTAGTTAATCGCGGTTGGCTGCCTGCCAATCCTAATCGAAAAATTTTGCCTGCCATTGCAATGAAACAGTCACCAACTTTGATTATCGGCAGAATCAATGCCTTTCCCAGTGTTGGTATTAAACTGACCAATGCGGATAGACCAAGCTCAACATCACCGATGGTGGTACAGATTATCAATCCTGCGTTGTTGGCAAAAAAACTGGGCTATCCCTTATTTTCTTTTCAAGTGGAATTGGATAAAAATGCCCCTGAGGGGTATGCGCGTGAATGGCTAAGAAATACGCTGATGCTGCCAGAACAACATATTGCTTATGCGGTACAGTGGTTTGGTTTGGCATTCACCTTAAGCCTTTTATTTTTTTGGAATAGCATTAAAAAACAAACACATGATTAATCAACAACGCAAAAATCGCATCACCATTATTAGTCTTTTTTCCTTAACCGTCATCCCTTTTTGTATCGCTTGGTATTTATCAGCCCATCCTGATTTAATTGGTTCAGGCAAAGTCAGTAATGGCGAACTCATTATTCCTGTGGTTAGCACAGAAAAAAATGAATTTATTGGGTTTGACGCTTTTTCTGCCGCTAATCTGACCCAATTAAGTGGGCATTGGTTGATAGCCAATGTGATTCCAAGCCATGAATGTGGACAAACTTGCAAAGAAGCCATTTATAAAAGCAAGCAACTGCATCTAATGTTGAGTAAAGATTTAACGAGAGTGCGGCGGGTGGTTTTACTGCTGCAACCGCCAGAGGAAGTCAAAACAGGACAGTGGTGGGCAAACGATACCCGCTTGCTAAAAATCAAAACTGCCGATTCGTTAACCCAAAAATTACAACAAATTAGAAAAGGCAAGATGGCAGAGGGGATGTTGTTTTTAATCGACCCGTTAGGGAATATTATGATGCAGTACCAACCAGGATTTGACCCGTATAAAGTTGAAAAAGATTTAAAAAAATT
>JAIFMS010000060.1 GCA_020048335.1 Methylococcaceae bacterium
TCACATTTAATTTATGTTCTGCAATCGTTGTCATTTGTATTCCTCACTATTAAAAAATTCTAAACTCTGTTGTGGTTTTGCCATTTTAAATGCTTTCGCTTCTCAACAACTTAAGCCGCCGCCGCGCAATCTGTTTTTGAACAGGATTACACGGATTTTTCGATTGCACACACATCCTGTCCATCCTGAAATCGTGTTCAAAATCGTTCCGAAACATTTATCAATAATCGCTTGCCGTGAACAATCGCCACAATCAAAATTTGCGAGTCTTCAATTTGATAAATCAACCGATAACTATACACAAAACGCTCGCGGATATTTTTATCACCCAATTCAGGCACAATACGCCCCATTTCAGGAAAATCAGCCAAACTCTCTGCCATCTCAAGCATTTTTCTAACCACAGATTGCGCATAAAATGCGAATCTCTGGCAATATAGTCGGCAATCGCTTCAAGGTCTTCTACCGCTTCCGGCGACCATTCAATTACGAAAGCCATTTGCTTAATCTCTGTTCAACATTGGCTTGAGACAAGACACCTTCTTTTTTTGCCCGTTCCAAACTACAACGGATTTTTTCTATGACATACAAATGATATTGAATATCCTCATAATCACTATCTAAAGGCAATTTATCCAATAAAGTTCTGACTTCTGTAATCGCGGTATTCATTTTGCTATTTCTCACAAGTTAAAAGTGTTATTTATAATTCTAAAATCTGTTTTGGTTTTGCCATTTTAAATTCCTTCGCTTCTCAACAACTTAGATCACCGCTGCGCAATCTGTTTTTGAACAGGATTAAACGGATTTTTCGATTGCATGATTAATCCTGCTCCTCATTATTTTCCCGTAATCTGTTTTTTATATCCATCGCCCCATGTAATACGCGCACAATCAAAACTTCATTATCGTTGCACTGAAAAAAGATAATATATTTCCGATAAATACAGGCACGAATATTTTTATCTAATTCAGGATGCAAACGATAAAGCAAAGGAGATTGCACAATTTTTTCACACTGCTTATATAACGCTTTAACAAAATTTAATGCCCGACGCGGATTGTCTTTTGCAATATAATCGCCGATTTGCTCAATATCATTTTCTGCAACTGATGAAATGCTTAACTTCATCACGAAAAACCATTTTCCAGTGCTTTATATTTATTTTCCAAACGACTAAAAACTTCTGCCGCCTCTTTAACTTGCCCTTTTAAGCCATCGGTAATAGCGGATTTTAAAAACTGATTGTCATTATCAGACAAACTTTCATTTTCTAAATCATCCCAAAGTGTTTCAACAGAGTGAACTTGACCGCTTAACGCCTCTTTAAAACCTTGTCGAAAACTATCCTCTGTGTTTTTTACACTCACGCTTTCTCTAAACGTATGCAAAATAGTAAACACAGCGGGTAAATATTCCACTGGCATTTGTTTAATTTCTTGTTCTATTTTCTCAGCATAAGAAATACTCATTATTTCACCTCTCATTTTTTAAGTTTTTTATACGCTCGTGTCGCTCATTTTCGCCCATTGTGTTTTTTGAACAGGACACACGGATTTTTTGATTAACCGGATTTTTTATTCAAAATCCAACCTCTCTTCTAATCTAGCAACAATATCCATTGCCTCATGCAATACCGCAATAATACAAGGCGGTCTATTTTCAAAATCCATATAGAAAACATAATGATGCTCACAACGTATAACGGTCAATCTGTTTTAAATCCTCTTCAGCTTGAGATGTTAATTGATAATTCATTCCATTTCTTCCGCATGAACTTTGGCAAAAATATCCAGCACGGATTTATTAATAATGTCGCCATTTTCAGCCACCTCAATGCGTGGCTTTAAAAAAGACTCCAATCCGTTTAAACCCAACTTATCGTTTGAATCAACTATTTTTTTAAAGCGTAATTTTGAAATAAATTGCTCTACTTCAAAAATTAATTCTTCCGGCATTTGGTCAATTTGCCGAAATAAACTTAATTTGTGTTCTGCAATTGTTGTCATTTGTATTCCTCAAAAGTTAAATTCTAAAGTTTGTTTTATAAATTTGTAACGCTCATTTAATGTGTGATTGTGATGGATAATGTCCATTTTCACAAACCTAAGTTATTGTGTAGGCTATCTTTGATGCGGGATATTGCTTGAAATATTGGCTCGTTTAACTTACCTAAAATGAACGCAAGTTAAAGCAATTGAACAACGATGGTCTAGGCTACGTTGATGAGATTTTTTTAGAGGAATACGCGGTAGTTATTTTATTGAGTTGGCTATAACACTAAGGAAAAACCATCTGATATAGTCGTTAAAAATCAATTGTTTATAAACATCCCCCTTTATGAAAGGGGGATTGAGAGAACTAACCGCTTAACTGTAAACAGGAAATGCCTTACATAACACAGCCACTTTTTCCCGCACTCGCGCCAATACGGTTTCATCGTCGATATTTTCCATCACATCGCACATTAAATGAGCAACTTCAATCACTTGGGCTTCTTTGAAACCGCGTGTTGTCGGGGCGGGTGTCCCAACCCGAATCCCACTGGTGACAAACGGTGATTGCGGGTCATTCGGCACGGCATTTTTGTTGACCGTAATATGCGCATTGTTTAAGGCAGCATCGGCGGCTTTGCCTGTAATTCCTTTGGGAATCAATGACACCAACATTAAATGATTGTCTGTGCCACCTGAAACCACATCAAACCCACGCTCAATAAACACCGCTGCCATTGCCTTGGCATTTTTAACCACTTGCTGTTGATAGATTTTAAACTCAGGCAGCAAGGCTTCTTTAAATGCCACGGCTTTTGCGGCAATCACATTCATGGCAGGGCCGCCTTGAATGCCTGGAAAAATAGTTGAATCAATTTTTTTCTGTATTTCAGGATTGGCTTTGCACACAATCAAACCACCGCGTGGCCCACGCAAAGATTTATGCGTTGTACTGGTCACCACATCTGCAAACGGCACAGGATTAGGATAAACACCTGCGGCAATCAAACCTGCAACGTGCGCCATATCTACCACAAAATACGCGCCCACTTTGTCGGCAATCTCTCTAAATCGCTGCCAATCCCACACCCGCGAATAAGCGGAAAAGCCTGCAATCAGCATTTTCGGTTTGTGTTCTAAAGCTAAGGCTTCGACTTGCTCATAATCAATTTCACCTGTTTCTGCGTGTAAACCATATTGCACAGAATGATAAATTTTGCCCGAAAAATTAGGTTTTGCTCCGTGGGTTAAATGTCCGCCATTAGCTAAACTTAAACCCAAAATCGTATCACCCGGTTGTAACAAGGCCATAAAAACCGCCATATTGGCTTGCGAACCCGAATGGGCTTGCACATTGGCATAATCGGCTCCAAACAACGCTTTAGCACGGTCAATTGCCAATTGCTCTGCTTTGTCCACAAATTCACAGCCGCCGTAATAGCGTTTTCCAGGATAGCCTTCGGCGTATTTGTTAGTTAATTGTGAACCTAACGCTTCCATCACCCGTGGGCTGGTGTAGTTTTCTGAGGCAATTAATTCAATATGGTCTTCTTGCCTGTGCCGTTCTTCTTCCATTGCTTGGAATAACTCGTCATCAAATTCTGCAATGGTCATCGTTTTTTTAAACATGGATTTTTCTCCTAAAGGTGATTAGTAAATTTTTAAGAACGAAGGGTGAATCTTTTAGGACAGTCTGCCAACAAAATGTAAACCAGACGTTATTTTAGCCGATGCAAACTCTGTCTGCCTGATACAAAATCCTATCATAGCGTGTATTTTATAGATTGGTATAGCTTGCCTTTACAGGCTATGAATAGAATTTGTTCAGTTGTTAGCAATCTTTCATTTCTGTGGTTGCCTTACGACAACGGTGTTATCCTGCGACAATTTGCCTCATTTTGTTATAGAGCAAATAGCTCTATCATCTAAGAATCAAATCAACAGGTGATTCATGAATGCGCATTAAAGGTTCTTTTTTCCACTCCTTAAAAACTCGTCTTGTTTTGATCATGTTGCTATTCTTGTTTTTGCCCACAGGAATTTTGGGCGGCTTAGGTTATGATTATTTGTACACGCGAGTTAAAGGAAGCAGTATTCATGCCGTCGGACAAATTGCAGATGCTCAACACCAGCATTTAGTGGCTATGTTAGCCAACACTCAGCGACACACTACGGATTTACTCGAACGACTGGAAAAAAAATGCTTAAACATAGCAACTGAAAAAAAAGACCATTGCATTAAATCAGAACTGCATGATTTTATTATTAATGAACAAGCACTGGGGGCGTTTTTTACGCAACCTGATGGGCTGCCGATTATTGAAGGTCATGTTGTTGCCAACAGTGACAGTCTTGTCTTTAAAGACCTGCAAATAACCGCTTTTAGTGAGCATAACGGTAACGGTGAGCGATTTGGTTTTTTTCAAGCCTTTAATGACCAAGGCTATCGTCTATTAGTCATGTATCCTATTACCTCAGTGCAAAATTTGACTCAAGTTGGCGCACATTTAATTGGAAAATCAGGAGACTTATTTATCCTAGATGCACACGGTTTTTTTATTACCAAACCCCATTTATTACCTGCGGATATGATTGGTCTTAAAGAAAATGATCCTGTAATGAACTCCTGTTTGGCAGGTAAAAACGCAGACAGACTGGATATTGACCGACGTAATATCAAAATCATTCGCAGCTTTCGCTTTGTGCCAGAAATTGGCGGTGGCTGCATTATGGCGCACTTAGATCAAGCTGAAGCTTTTGCCGATTTATATCAATTACAACTAAAAATTAACTACATTACCCTTGGGCTGATTTGTATAGCTTTTGTTGTTGCATTACTGGTAGGACACACCATTACCCAACCAATTGAAAAATTGCGCCTTATTACCCAAAAAATCATGGACGGAAATTATGCGGTTTCAGCTCCCATTAAAGGGGATAGAGAAATTATGGCGTTGGCTCAAACATTTAATGAAATGGCAAAACGCTTGCAAGCGGCGTTTGACGAAGTTTACCAACACCGCGCTCATTTGGAACAACAAGTTGCCATCCGTACCGAAGAATTGCTCAAAGCCAAAGAACACGCCGAAAATGCGTTTGGATTATTGCAACAAACCCAAGAAAATTTGATTCAAGCCGAAAAAATGGCTGCGTTAGGTGGATTAGTGGCAGGTATTGCCCATGAAATTAACACCCCTGTTGGAATTACCTTAAGTTCTGCCACTTTTTTGCAAGAAAAAACCCAAAAAGTGTTTGATTTATATCAAGAAGGTGAGTTAGATGATGATGGGTTGCATCATTATTTTGAAACTGCACAACAATCGGCGCAATTAATGACCCTTAATTGTCAACGCGCAGCGGCATTAATTCAAAGCTTTAAGCAAGTTGCCGTTGACCAAACCAGCGATGAACAACGTGAATTTGATTTAAACGCTTATTTAGCAGAAGTGATTTTAAGTTTACGCCCTGCTATTAAAAAATCAAATGTCGCCGTGCATTTAAATTGTCCTGAAAATTTAATTATCCAAGGCTATCCTGGAGCCATTTCACAAATTGTGACTAATTTTATAATGAACTCCTTGGCTCATGCTTATGATGCCCAACAAACGCAACAAGGTATTATTATGATAACCGTTCATAAGCGCGTAAATGGGGAAATTGAATTGATTTACAACGATGATGGTAAAGGGATTAGTAAAGAAATTCAAAGCAAAGTGTTTGACCCTTTTTTTACCACCAAACGCAGTAATGGCGGCAGTGGATTGGGGCTGCATTTAGTCTATAATCTCATCCATCAAACGCTAAAAGGCACGTTGCAAATGAGCAGCACTGAAAACCTAGGCACAACATTTACCTTAGTTTTTCCTTCTCAAATCCGTTAATCCTGTTATGACTAGCAAAAAACCACTCAATTTAAAACCCTCCGTTCGCCCAAATAAAACCAACAACCCTTCTATTACGCCGTGGCGTATCTTGGTGGTTGATGATGAGGCCGATGTTCACGCCGTAACCCGGTTGATTTTAGCTCAAATTATTTTCAAACAACGCCCTATTGAATTGCTGACGGCCTATTCTGCTCTGCAAGCACAACAAGTTTTGCAGACTGAAAAAAATATTGCGGTGATTTTGTTGGATGTGGTGATGGAAACCGATGATGCAGGATTGCAGTTGGTTAAAGTCATTCGCAATGAGCTAAATGACAACAATGTGCGCATTATTTTACGCACAGGACAACCAGGACAAGCCCCAGAAGAAAGCGTGATTGTCGATTATGATATTAATGATTACAAAGCCAAAAGCGAATTAACTTCGCAAAAGCTGTTTACCACCGTAATTGCGGCGTTGCGGGCTTATGAAACTATTATGACACTGCACAAAAATCGGGAAGGATTAGAGAAAATTTTAAACAGCTCTGACTCGCTGTTTAAAGTTCAATCGATGCAGCAATTTGCCTCGGGGATTTTAACCCAACTTAGCTCTTTTTTAGGCTGCAAACCGCAAGGAATTATTTGTATTGAAGATAATACGGAGACAAAAGAAATCCAAGCGAATAATCTTAACATTAAAGTCATTGCCGTCACACAAGAGTTTGAGTGTTGCTTAAAATGTAATTTAGATGAATCGTGTGGACATACTGAAATTATGCGTTTGATTCAAAAAACCTTGCTCGAGCGTAAAAATCAGTTTGATGATAAATATACCGTGTTTTATTTAGATACGGTTGAAAACAAAGCAACCATTGCCATCGTGTGCAGTGAAACAGCGGTTGATGATTCAGACCGCTATTTATTGGAAGTTTTTACCTCAAAAATCTCCATTGCTTTGGCTAATGCGATTCATTATCAAAAAATGGTCTCCTTTGAAGAAGCCTCTACGATTGACTTTTTAACCAACTTATCTAATCGCAGGCAATTATTATATGTCGGTTCAACACTGCTAGCCCATGCACGACAAAATGCCATTCCCATTGTGATTGCGATGTTGGATATAGATTTTTTTAAGCACGTCAATGATAATCATGGACACGATGTGGGCGATGTGGTGCTAAAAAAAGTCAGCAGCTTATTGAAAGAAAGTTTTAAAAAACACACAGAAGTCATTGCTCGCTATGGCGGCGAAGAATTTTGTATCATTCTTTCTCATGTCAGTGCAAAAGCGGCATTTGATTTGTTTGATAACTTTCGCTTGATGCTGTCAAAACAAAGTCTGACTTTATCTAACCAAACCTTAAATATTACCGTCAGTATTGGAATCAGTACGCAAACAGAAAATGATTTGGATCAAATGATTGCCAATGCCGATTTGCTGCTTTATCAAGCCAAACAGCGCGGGCGTAATCGGGTTGTCATAGACCAAACTTGACAGGTTTTAAACTACCTTAATCCCTGCTGCCGCTCACACTAAAATTATTCTGCCATTGGGTCTTAAGCAAGCAAAAAAGTTTACCTAAAATAGCCCGTAAAGCCCCATCCTTTAGGGCGGGGATATAAGGGCTACTGTGATATTCAAAAAAATGGTACTGTATTCAGTATGAAAACCATCATCAAAACCCTATCCGTTAGAGTCCGAGATAAGCATACTCATGTTTTGAATCGGATGGCTTATGACGTAAATCAAGTGTGGAACGCTGTCAATGCAGATTCTGCTGAATTATCATGGGTTGCTATTCCTGAAGTTGGCTATCTGAATCTTTGTCCATCAGCGTATGACTTTATGAAGAGGATGAAAGGGATTCGCCAAGAACGTGACATGATAATTGACTCAACAGCGGTTCAAGAAACGATTGCTGTTCATGCTAAGTCGAGAAAGCAATGCAAGAAAAACAAATTGCGCTGGCGTTGTTCCGGCGGTGCTAAAAAAGCACTTGGTTGGATTCCGTTTAAGTCTGGCGCGGCAAAATGGGTTAATGGTCAGGTGAGATATGCAGGTCAATATTTTAAAGTTTGGGATAGCTACGGATTGGCAAGCTACGATTTTAGGGCGGGGTGTTTTAGTCAAGATGCGCGTGGAAGGTGGTATTTTAATATCGTTGTTCAGCTTGAACCTGTTGAAAAATTAGCAGAAAATGGTCAAGTTGGCATTGATTTAGGCTTAAAAACAACCGCAACTTGCTCAAACGGTGATGTTTTTGCACGGCAAGATTGTTATCGAAAGCTTGCGTTAAAACTGGCTAAAGCACAACGTGCCAAGCGTAAAAATAGAGTGCGGGCAATTCATGCCAAAATCAAAAACACCCGCAAAGATGCAATTCACAAATTCACCACGAAAGTTGTGCGTGAAAATAGTTTAATCGTTGTTGGCAATGTCAGCAGTCAAAAACTCGCCAAAACTAACATGGCAAAGTCCATTTTAGATGCTGGGTGGTTTATGCTGAAAACACAACTTGGCTATAAGTCGATAGCGACACAAGGTGTGTTTGTTGAGGTCAACGAATCGTACACTACCCAAACTTGCTCGTGTTGTGGCTTGATAAGCCTCAGTAGTCCGAAAGGTAGAGCTGGTTTGCGAATAAGAGAATGGACTTGTGCTGAGTGTGGCACTACGCATGATAGAGATATTAATGCGGCTAAGAATATTCTCGCGCTTGGGCATAAGCGTCTAGCTGTAGGAATCCTCTCCCTTTAGGGAGGAGAGGATGTCAAACTTGAAAATTTTTGCGAGTGTGTCATCTTAAAGGGTATGAAAACATCTAAAGTTCATTATATTCATAGTTTAAGTTACAGCGCGAAAGACAGATTGGTGGGCGTTTTTGCCATGATAGCTATTCTTGCGATGCTGGCGTTGTTTGCGGTAAAAATAAAATCGTCCAAAATGTTTGCCGATGTGGTGCATTATCATACTTACATGAAAACAGCCCAAGGCATTTCCACCGATACCATTGTCAATATTTCAGGCATTGATGTGGGGCGAGTTTCAGCCTTAGATATTGATAGCAATAACAAAATTCACATTGAGTTTTTTGTCTATAAAGATTTTCAAAAATTACTGCGCGCCGATTCTAAAGGCGAGCTGAACAAATTATCTTTAGTTGGCAATGCGGTCATTATTATTAAAGCAGGGTCGGTTAAATTGCCAATGCTGCCTGATGGGGCGGTCATTGCGGTTGAAGAACCTGTGACCACTGATGATTTAATTGCAGGCATAACGCCTGTGATTAAAAACTTAGAATCTTTAGTTTATGATTTAACCAATATTGTCAGTGCGGTCAATCCTAAAGCCGTGTCTAATTCTGCCAGTGATTTAGCCGATATTGTCAGCAATGTGCGCCAATTAAGCGATCATGTCACGGAGGGAAAAGGCACATTGGGGCGGATTTTATATGATAAATCACAAGAGCAAAGCGTTAATAACTCCTTGTTATTAATTGAAAAATCGCTTTCTGGTGTCGCAACGCGGATTAATGAAACCCAGCCTGTGATTGAAAATGTCAATAAACTTAGTATCCAATCGCAGCAAATGCTTGGTGATGTTAGACAATCTTTGCAGCATCTTGATAAGCAATTGGAGTTAGTGCCTGAGTTAATAAAAAATACCAATACCGTTTTAAATCACTCGCGCACCGTGTTGGAATCAACTGACCAAACTTTAAAAGGGGCGCAAAAAGTGTGGCCGTTGTCTAACGCAATTTCCACGCCCAGCAGTGATTTGTTGATTAAAGAACGTTCTTTAGATGAATAAAGTCCAGCTTATTCTGCTGTGTATTTTTTTAGCCGGCTGTGTTAGCGAAGGGGATACGCGCCCCGCGCCTTATTTAAAAGGTGAGGCGTTGCTACAACAGGGCTTAGAAGCCTATCAACACGATAATTTTATTCAAGCGAGCGAAAAATTTACTGCCGCGTTTGTGTTATATCAAAGTTTTGCCAATACAAAAGGAATGCTATTGGCGCAGCTTAATTTAATCGAAACCGCTTTGGCTATGGATGATTTTGCTCAAGTCACAATGGGATTAGCACGTTTAGACAAGCAAGAATTAGAACCTGCATTGCAACATAAACTGGCGTTATTGGAAGTCAAACTGGCTTATCAACAGCAAAATTATCCACTTGCCTTACAAAAACTCCAGCCTTTGCTTATTGAAATTTCCCCTCAACTTCCTGCAACAGATGCTGCCCTGACTTTATGGGCAATGCAAGCACAATTGCAACTTTTAACCCAACCACAGCTTTCTTCCACGGGACTCGCTTTGTTTCAGCAGGGATTAAGCCAACTTGTCACACCTTCCCCTTACTATGAGGCATTACTTAAGCGTCTATTAGCACAAGTTGCCTTAAATCAGCAGGATTATGCTACTGCTCACACAGTATTAACTCAAGCCTTGGCTTATTATCAAGCTCAAGCCAATCGCCGTGCGATTGCAAATTGTTTAGAAGATTTGGCAGCTATCGCAGCGGCGCAACATTTAAAAAACCAGCAAAAACAATATCTTCTAAAATCTCTAGCAATTTGGACATGGTTAAACAATGAGTATAAGCATCAATTATTACAAAACCAGTTGAAAAATTTACCTTAAAGTTGTCTGTGGATTACCTTTTAAAAACAGACTGCTTTATAATCTAAATGTATTACCTCATTCTAATTTAAGAATTTGTTTTTTATGTTAA
>JAIFMS010000018.1 GCA_020048335.1 Methylococcaceae bacterium
AAGCGCACCGCTAATACATCACAACGCGCATGATGTAGCATGGTATTTGAGGTAGAACCAAACAACAACGCTAAACCATTTTTACCATGAGACCCCATCACGATTAAGTCAATCTTGTTTTCTTTGGCAATCCTAACGGTTTCTTCAACAGAATTGCCTTCTATTATCCATTGCTGATGCAATTCTAGCTGGAGTGTTTCAATAAAATTTGCCAGCGTGGTTTGGGCATTTTCTTTTAAAAGTCCTGTTAAATCATGCGTTAAACTGGCTTCATATCCCATATCTAATGCAGGTGGAACATCCAAAACATAAATTAAACTCAGTTTTGCTTGATTATTCCGCGCTAAAGCTTGGGCTTTGAGGGCGATTTTTTGACTATCAGGGTCTAAATTCACCGCTAATAAAATGTTTTTATACAGAGACATCGGTAACGCCCTATTTAAAGTTTTAAAATTATGAAAGCATTAGCTCTGTCCATAGCTGTTCTACAAAAGCACGTTGTGGGGCAAAATCTTGTTCTGCTGCCAACGCCTTATTATCCTGTAAAACTTGGCTATGTCCATAATCACGGTAATGACAGTAAATGGCTTTAAGCTGTATGGCTTGCTCTGCACTTAAAAAATGATGTTGTGCTAACCCCTCAATCAACCGGACATTATCGGTATAAGTGGTTAAATCAGGATAGGTTGCACTTTGGTCTAAAATAGCAAATTGCACCATAAATTCAATATCGGCAATGCCGCCTTTACTTTGCTTAATATCAAACAGACCGTCCTGTTTTTTGGCTAATGCTTCACGCATTTTTTCCCGCATTTGGCACACTTGGCTTTTTAGCGTTTCCCGCTCTCTGGGCAAGGTTAAAATTGTGTGCCGAATGGTTTCATATTCTTTTTTTAATGCCAAATCGCCTGCAATAAATCGCCCACGCACCAGGGCTTGATGCTCCCATGTCCATGCGTCATGGCGCAAATACGTTTCATAACTTTTAATATGGCTCACTAATAAGCCAGAATTACCACTCGGGCGCAAGCGTAAATCGACATCATATAACACGCCTGACAGCATTTTGGTATCAAAAATATGGCGGATTTTTTGTCCTAATCGCCCATAAAACTGCACACAACTGATGGGTTTATCACCGCCGGTTAAGGCATTGCCATCTTTTGCATCATACAAGAACACCATATCTAAATCAGAGCCATATCCTAACTCAATGCCGCCCATTTTTCCAAAACCGAGTACCGCAAAGCCCTGAACAGTGTCACTGACTGTATTGGGATAACCGTGTTTTGCCGTTAAACTATGCCAGGTATAGTCCACTACATATTCCACTAAGGTTTCAGCAAGATAGGTTAAATAATCGCTGACTACCATGAGCGGAATTGCGCCCATAATATCGGCGGCAGCAATCCGCAATACGTTCAACTGTTTAAACTGGCGTAATGCAATCATTAACTGTTCTTCGTCTTGGCAGTCAATTTTTTGCAAATGCTGCGTGAGTTGCGCAACAAGGGCTTGTTTTTTCAAGGGTTCAAATAAAGAACGACTGTCCAATAGCTCATCAAACAACACAGGATAACGGGACAAATAATCGCATACCCACGCGCTGGCAGCCGATAATTTTACCAATTGTGTTAAGGCATCTTGGTTTTCAGCTAATAGGGCTAAATACACGTTGCGCCCTGCTACCGCTTCAAATAAATCCAATAATCGCTTAAAAGTTTCATCAGGATTATCAACCAGCTGCATTGTGTCAATCAGAGCAGGCATTAATTTTTCTAAAATGGCCGCCCCTTTGGTGGTCAAGCGTTTAATCGGATAAGCGTTTTTAAAATCCAGCAAATGTTTTAATACCTGCGCAGGCTCGGCAAAATGACGTTTTGCCAATTGAGTCATCAATTCGTGTTCATCGGCTTTGGCGTGCCAAATAAAATCACTTTCATCGGGCTGTTTTTCTTGGGCTGAAAGGGAAAACACCTGCTCAAACACGGCATGGACTTGTTCACGCACCTGATTTAACGCACTGACACACGGCTGCCAATCAGAAAAGCCCAGTGAATACGCTAATCGCTGCTGTACTTCGGGGGATTTAGGTAAATCATGGGTTTGTTTATCTTGATATTGCTGAATGTGATTTTCGATACGGCGCAAGAAACAATAGGATTGCTGAAGTTGTTGCGCATCTTCTGTTGGCAATAACTCTAATTCTGCCAAGGCTTGTAAAATATCCAAAATCCCCCGTTGTTGCAAGCGTGGCTCACGTCCACCGCGAATTAATTGAAACGCTTGCCCGATAAATTCAATTTCCCGAATTCCGCCCCGTCCCAATTTAACATTATCTAAACGGTCTTTGCGGCGCAATTCTTGGTTAATTTGTTGTTTGAGTGAGCGTAATTCTTCAAACGCCCCATAATCTAAATAGCGTCGATAAACAAACGGTTTTAACATCGCCATCAACTGCCCGCCGTGATGAAAATCGCCCGCCACTTGCCGTGCTTTAATCATCGCATACCGCTCCCATTCTCGCGCTTGGGTTTGATAATAATGCTCCATACCGTCAAAGCTCATAATCACTGCGCCGCTATCACCAAACGGACGCAGGCGAATATCGGTTCTAAATACAAAGCCATCAACGGTAACTGCATCCAAAACTTTTACTAAGCTGCGACAGAGTTGACTAAAAAACTCGCCATAGCTAGTTTGTTTGCGGTCGTTTAATTCACCATCGTGTAAATAGGCAAAAATTAAATCAATATCGGAGGAATAATTCAGCTCAAACGCACCCAGTTTTCCCATCCCTAACACAACGATATTCATAGGTATGCCATCCGCGCTCAATGGTGTACCCCGTTTTGCACAAGCTTGCGTGTAGAGAAAATCCAAGGCAAATTGAATACAGGCATCGGCAAGCCACGATAATTCTTGCAAAGTTTCGCCTAATTCCGACCAACCTGCCAAATCGCGCCAAGCAATTCGCACCATTTCCCGTGTGCGAAATTGACGTAAAACCTGCATTAATTGCGCTTCTGCGCTGGGCGTTAATGTGGCAAGCTTAGTGCTATAACTATTTATTTTATAAGCACTTTTTAAATCCTGACTGCTCACTAAATCAGGCAAAAGCGTAGGATTGCGAGTACAGTTTTCACTAATAAATTGACTGGCATAATAGACTTTAACTACCGAATCTAACGTGGCTTCATCGGTTATTTGCGTTAAATACGCGGCTTGTTCTAAGGTAGTGGATAGCCCAAAACGTGCCGCTTCAGGCAAGGTTTGCAAGTGCGATGCAAATCGTTCAGTGAGTAATGGCATAAGGATTAAAGCAGGTAGACTTAAAAGCAAGTGATTTTAAATTAAAACCGCGCCTGTCGCTGAAAAATTGTCAAGCAGGTTTTATGGGCAACTGCATGAGAGCTTTGTTACGTTTGTTACGCACGGTGATTTTTATATGCCGTAAACCGATGTTTGGCTATTTATTAAGTTAAAATTACCGCTAAATAAATCCCAATGCTGTACCTTTGTTGTCACACAGCAGAAAACAGGCAGGGATACACTGTTATTTACTTGAAAACTTGTCTTAACTTCTTATGAATCAATTACTAAAACACAATCAAATTATCCAACTGAACAATCATCTCACCTGTACTGTGCAAGAATGCTTAGGCGGAGGCGGGCAAGGCGAAGTCTATAAAGCGGACTTAAACGGCAGTGAAGTCGCTTTAAAATGGTATTTTCCCAATCAAGCGACCATAGAGCAGCAACAAGCATTGGCAGAACTCATTCAAAAAAATGCGCCGAATGACAAATTTTTGTGGCCGTTAAGTCTTGCCCATTGCAGTGAAGTAAAGGGTTTTGGCTATATTATGCCGCTGCGTCCTGCCCATTATAAAAGCATTGCCGATTTAATTACTCGCCGGGTTGAACCCAGTTTTTATCATCTGCTCACTGCGACAATGCAGTTAGCGGATAGTTTTTTACAATTACACGCTAAGGGATTGTGTTATCAAGATATTTCTTTCGGCAATGTGTTTATTGACCCGCTAAATGGCAATATTTTGATTTGTGATAACGATAATGTCACCACCAACAAACTCAGTGAAAATAGCCCGATTATGGGAACGCCCCGTTTTATGGCTCCTGAAATTGTGTTAGGCACGGCTGCTCCCAGCTCCGAAAGTGATTTGTTTTCACTCGCAGTTCTGTTGTTTTATATGTTGATGTTGCATCACCCTTTAGAAGGTAAAAAAGAAGCCGATATTAAATGTTTTGATTTACCCGCCATGAATAAACTGTATGGGCAAGAGCCTGTGTTTATTTTTGACCCTGTTGATGAGAGCAACCGACCTGTGGCAGGTTATCAAGATAACGCGCAAATTTATTGGGACATTTATCCACAATTTATCAAAGATTTGTTTAGTAAAGCGTTTACCAGTGGTTTACACGACCCACAACACGGGCGCGTGCGGGAAAGTGAATGGCGGGCTGCACTGGCAAAATTGCGTGATAGTTTGTTGTATTGCCAGCATTGTGGGGCGGAAAATTTTTATGATACCGAGTTGCTTAAAACGCAAGGTCAATTAAGTCCTTGTTGGGCGTGTGCAGAAACCGTTGCTGTGCCGCCTCGGATTTTAATTCAACACACCAATTTGGCAATGATTGTGATGCTCAATCACGACACACAGTTATTTCCCCACCACCTTGACCCGTATCGCTATTATGATTTTTCCTATCCTGTTGCCAAGGTTAATCAGCATCCTACAAACCCCAACGTCTGGGGGTTAAAAAATCTTTCACAAACCACTTGGTCTGTTAGTGCGGAAGATGGCACTCTCAAAGCCATTGCCGCAGGACAAAGCATCACTTTAAGCGCGGGTTTGAGCATTCATTTTGGCACAGTACACGGACAGATTCGGGTTTAAGTTTTTCTTAAATTCAAAAGCACTCAAAAAATGTTCCCTTAAATTCTGTCAGTGCTTTAATACCTGACAGGATTGTTCTATCCTGTAGGGCTTTTTAATATTTTTGATAAATACCACAGCACTGACAAAGGGGCAATACGTTTTGAGTTTACATAGTTATCAAGCCGTTGATCGTGAGCAATTAGCCAAAGACATCACAGCGATTCATCAACAATCCTTAGCCAATACCAGCTTGGATGATTTTACCCATTTAACCAAAATGGAACGTTGGGGAAAAGCTTGTTCGCTGTTAGGCTATGGCACGGCGTGGCTAATGCCCAATCCTATTTCCGCCTTGCTGATTAGTCAGGGCAGCTTCACTCGTTGGACGCAAGTGGGGCATCCTGTGGTGCATCGTGCTTATGATAAGCTTAAGGGAGTGGATAAAAACTATACCAGTAAAAAATTTGCGCACGGTTGGCGGCGATTTTTGGATTGGCCCGATTGGTTTACGGTGGCAGGTTGGCACCATGAGCATGATGTCTTGCATCATTATAGTTTGGGGGAAAAAGCAGACCCCAATAATGCCCAGCACAATATGGAATGGCTTAGACAATCAACGCTGCCGATGTGGTCACGTTATCTGATTGTGGCGGGTTTTTCAGGGATTTGGAAGCTGGTTTATTACACACCACGAACCCATAAAGAATGGCATCTTAACGCCGCCAGACACAACCGTGAACCCGCTCCGCCGATGACGCGGCTTGGTGCGTGGAGTGTGTTTACGCCACAAGGGCGCAGCTTATGGCAGCACAGTATTTTGCCTTATACGACTTATCGGTTTGTGTTGTTACCGCTGCTATTTTTACCCTTCGGGCAGTTTGCCGTTCTCAGTGTTTTCCTCAATTCACTGTTGGCAGAAATTTTCACTAATATGCACAGTTTTTTGGTGATGATTCCCAATCATGCAGGCGATGATGTGATGATGTTTGATGAAAAATCGCACAGCAAGGGGGAGTTTTATTTACGCCAGATTTTAGGTTCTGTAAATTATCCAACAGGGTCTAATTTGAATGACTTTTTTTATGGTTGGCTCAACTATCAAATAGAACATCATTTGTGGCCCGATATGCCGTTAAGCCAGTATCAAAAAATACAGCCGCAAGTCAAAGCCGTGTGTGAAAAGCATCAAATTCCTTATTTGCAACAGTCTGTTTTTAAACGATTATTAAAGGCGGTGGATGTGATGGTTGGCAAAACCTCAATGTTAAAACCACAAGTGCAGATTTTATGACATGACAGTCTCAATAGTTATCCATTTTTAGGCTATTTTTAGGAAAATTTTGCTTAATTATCTATCAACAGCCGCGCAAAAGTTGCTTAATAAAAACTATCCTCTTATAATTTGAGCTAGCTCAACTAAACCAAGTTAGCACACTTATAAATCATCAGAGGCAGATATTATGAAATGGGAAACACCCGCTTACACAGATTTACGTTTCGGTTTTGAAGTAACTATGTATATCTACAATCGTTAATTTTTACGGTTTATGACAGAAAGGGGCTGAAACAGCCCCTTTTTTTTGCTAAATTACAATTAGTTATCTATTTCAACAGCACATCGGCACTTAAATTTGTAAACTGTGATGAGCTTAACTTTCTTAAAGCTTTTTGACCATATTTTAAGCAACGCGATAGTGCTATGATAAAATCGATTCCACACAGCTATTTTCTTTTATTTTAGGAGTTCCTATCATGGCAACAACAACAACCACAACAACGACTACAACGACAACAACGACAACGTCGGTTATTGAGCTTTACACCACCGTTTTAGGTAGACCCGCAGATGGTGCAGGTCTTAAATATTGGCAGGATGCGTTTGCAACCTTGGCAAATGCCGCACCTGTGACAACACAAGCAGAAAGAGAAAGTTATGCTTTCAAGAAAATTGCTTTAGAATTTTCATCTTCGAGTGAACATAAAGGTCATGGTGCAAAAGACCATGCCGCTGAAGTGAAATATGCTTTTAAAAATGCGCATAACTATGATGCTGATAATGCAACCGTGCAAGCCTATGTTGCTAAATTAGATGCTGGCACATTTACACTAGGTGATCTTGTTGTTGATATTATCGGCTCTGCAAAATTAACCCCCAATGGTAAACTCCATTTAGATCACAAAACAAAATTTTCAGAGCATTTTGTCAACAAGCATACAACAATCAGTTTCTCATTAATGCAAATAGCGACAAAACAATTTAGTGTTATTAATGATGAAGCGGCTAGTTTAGAGTATGCAGAAACCAGTACCGAAGCATTAGAGGCTGATGTGACCGCTCCTGTGTTTGATAAAGCGGCGGTGAAGGGGGATAAATTAGTCATTACTTATCAGGATGAAAATAATTTAAATACCACAACAGCGGATAAAGCTTCATTCTTAGTTCATGCAAATAAAATGGTTGTGGATGTCAGTTCTGCTGTCGTTGATGCAGCGGCTAAAACAGTGACTTTAACGTTAGCCAATGCAGTTGCAGCAACAGATAAAGTGGATGTTTCTTATTTTGCAGCTCCTGCGGATGATTCACTTTCCAATGCAGCTGTGCAAGATGCAGCAGGGAATGATGTGATTTTCTTAAATCAAGCCCCTGTTATGAATGATACTGGAACAATGCCTCCTGTGGATGGCACAAAACCTGCGCCAGTTGATGGTACAAAACCTGCGCCTGCGGATGGCACAAAACCTGCACCAGTTGATGGTACAAAACCTGCGCCTGTTGATGGTACAAATCCACCACCTGCGGATGGCACAAAACCTGCACCAGTTGATGGTACAAAACCTGCGCCAGTTGATGGTACAAATCCACCACCTGCGGATGGCACAACAACCTCTGCACCGACTCCTGTTTTAGGTACATCAGCAGTTGATACATTAACGGGTAAAGTAGGCGTTGCAGATACCTTCGCTTTAGCAGCAACAACTATAACTACATTAATGTCAGATGCTGGCTCTAGTGTTGGCTCCAGTGCAACAACTGCACCAAGTACAACAACGGTTGATGCAATCACTAATTTTGTTTCTGGCACAGATAAAATTCAACTCACTGTTGCATTGGCAAATGCCGTCAATGGAACCAACAGTACGCTTTACACAGCAACGACAACAACAGGTTTAGTCACAACTGACTTTGTTGCAACCACTGCAACAGGTTTGGCGGCAGATGCAGGGAATGTGCGTTTTTACTTTAACACCAGCAACAATGGGTTATTCTTGGATGCAAAAGGTGACACAGTTATTGATGCAACAGGGGCTTATACGGCTGGCGCGGCTGATGACTTTGCTGTTTTGCAATTAACAGGGGCTGTGACGGCAACTGATTTTGTTTTTGCCTAAGTTATAAGCGTTTGTTGAAATAAAAAAAACCGCCTTTGCTAGTCAGGGGCGGTTTTTTTATGTCGCTTGAATTCAACTAATAATGTTACTTTATCAAGCAAAAGCTTTGTAATTAAGGGTGCAGGATAACCATGTTTACAATATGTTTTGGCTCAAGCGATTTGGGTAGTGCCATTGTCGCGCCTAATTTTTGAATCGCTCGCAAATATCGATCATCTTTGGAGACTGCGATAATCGGGGTTTTTTTACAAACGTTGCGTAATTCTTTCAATAATTCAAAGCCGTCCTTGTTTTCCATAAAAACATCCAAAATCACAGCACGCGGTTTATGCAGCAAAAATAACTGACTGGCAATTGAGCTGTTTTTACTCACAATAACCTTATGCCCTTGTACTTCAAAGGCTTGTCTCAGTGTGTGCAAAAAAAAGCTGTCGTTGTTGATAATTAAGACGGGCATTTTGCACCTTCTTTTTTAAAGATAAAACGCTAGTGTATAAGTGACTTATTGCAAGAAAATGACAGTGCGTTATTAAAAAACACCGCTAGATCGCAAGTGTTGCATTGTCAATGATGGCAAACACTTCCTCACAGCGAATAACTTGTTTTTTACTGGTCAAAATAAATTGCGCAACCGCTTTGACCGCCTTCCATGTGCGAAAATGGGTCATAAAATCAAAAGTTTGCGTCAATAGCTGAGTTAGTTTGCATTGTCTATGTTGTGGGGAGTGGGTTAAATAACCTAAATACTCATCCACGCGCACTAAATCAGAATGACTCCCATAACCGCGTAATGCCGCAATGGTTAGCATTTGTGAGGTTAGTTTTTCACCATCACGCAAATAAACATAATGTGCCTCAGCAATCGCACCCGCTAAAAAATTAATGATGTCCGCATCGAGGGCTTGATAGTATTCAGCTTGTTCTGTTGGGTTCATTATCCGCTGACTGTCATTGAAACTGGAGAATAAATCCTGTATCAAGCACCCGCCTTCAAGATGTGCAGCAATATTATTGTTTGATAAAGACAGCGCGTCACGCGCTAACTCAACAGCACTTTTGACAGTAATTTGGAAAAAAATAGGGGGTAAGTTATGCTGCTTATTATAAAGATAAATCGCTGTTGCATGACCTGCTTCGTGATACGCCACACGTTTGCTCAGTTCTTGTTGGCTAAATTGGGTAAAATCAGTAACGTGATAATTTCTTTTCATAGCAACCACCGCTAAAAAGATGCGGCTTAAGGGCAAGCCGCATTAAGAGGAAGGACTTCATTAACTTCGCATTTCCTAAAAAACAGGACGCATACAGAAGTTATGAGAAAGTGTACGCAGACTCAGCGTGTTTGAAAATGTGGCATATTGCCGCGCGACAATATGCCGCTGAACTTGGCATAGTATCTGCTCTGTACCTGTAGTTTGTCTAGTGGAAAGTGAAATAAATCAATAGGTTTTCAAGTGATAGAAGGAAAAAATCGGGGGATTTGCCTTAGTCTTTGGGTGATTGCCCTGAAAAGTAGTTGTTAGCAAAAGAGAAGTTTTGTTTAAAATCATTTATAAGTGTATGCTAATATTTTAAATTTATAGAAATAATTCAAGAGTCAGCAATGCAAAAATTAGTTATAGCCACTTTTTTGGTCACCGCTTTAGCAACACCACCTGTTTATGCAACAGAAAAAGCCAGTGAACAGCGACTTGATGAAGTTGTGGCGCGGGGTGTAAAAGTTATGCCATTTTCATTAGAACAAACAACACATATTTTTTCAAAAACAGCGCAGGGCGGAATACAACAAGTGATTGTAAAAGAAGCGAATAATATTGAGCAAATCAAACATATTCGCCAACATTTAGCAAAAATTTCAGCTGAGTTTAAAAAGTGTGATTTCAGTAATCCCGCTAAAATTCACGGTGATGCTATGCCAGGGCTTAAGCAATTGCAATTGGCAAAACCTGGGCAAATTGGGATTGTTTACAAAGAATTAGCAAAAGGAGCCCAAATTACTTATTCAACTTCTGTTCCTGAATTGAAAACCGCTATTCATCAGTGGTTTGACGCACAATTAACTGACCATGCACGCCATGCAACGTCAGAACATTCAAGTCATCTAATGCACCAACCAGAAAATATAGATAAACGTCAAAGACTTACCATAACAGAACTGCAACGCGGTCATGTTCTGGCAGAAATGCGAGCCTTATTAGCGGGAACTCAAGCTATTCTGACAGCCCTTTCTAACGATGACATGAATGCGGTGGCTCAATCTGCCAAACCGCTTGGGCTGCCGAAGATCAGCTAAAAGGAGCATTACCGAAGACGTTTATGCAGCTTGGAATGACGGTGCATCAAGACTTTGACCAAATTGCAGCGAGTGCAGAATCTACGAAGGATAGTCAACAGGTTTTACGGCAATTGAGTCAGGCTATGGGTAAATGTGTTGCCTGTCATGCCACTTACCAAATTCGCACAGTGCAGTAAAAAATTGAACAAACGGCGCAAAAACAGTGCCTTATCCTGCTAAATTTTTCATCTGCCGCAAAATCCACCGCTGCCGTTTAATCACATAACCTGAGGGTTTGTTGGCATGATAAATAATCGGATTGGGCAAGGTTGCCGCTAATAACGCCGCTTGAGAAGGGGTTAATTTTTTTGCAGATACACCAAAATAATGGTAACTGGCACTGTCAATGCCAAACAGATGGTCGCCAAATTCAGCAATATTCAGATACACTTCTAAAATCCGCTGTTTTGTCCAAAACTGTTCGATTAAAAAAGTAAACCATGCCTCGACACCTTTGCGGATATAGCTGCGCGAGGGGGTTAAAAATAGATTTTTTGCCACTTGTTGACTAATTGTACTGCCCCCGCGAATTTTTTTGCCTTTGCTATTTGCCACAATCGCTTTTTGTATTGCCTCAACATCAAAGCCTGAATGCTGAAAAAAATGCTGGTCTTCGGAGGCAACGACCGCACGGGACGCATGATGAGACATATTTTCATAGCTGACCCAATCATAACGGATGGGTTGAAAAGTGCGATTGTCGTGTAAATCTTGATAATGCCGATAAAGCATAAAGCTGGATGTGGGCGCGGGTAGCCACCGTAACGCGGCAACTGTGCCAATAGAAAATAGCAGAAAGTACGTCAGCAAAGAAAATACCCACCGCCATAGCCTATTCCATAAACTGCGTTTTGTAGCGGGATTGGATTGAGTGACATGAGCGGCAAGGTCAGATTGAACGAGCATAATAGTATCCAAAAGAGAAGCGGTTATTATAGTGAAAATCAGGCTAAAATGAGCAAAAGCAACTTTTTTTAGGATTTTTCGATGTCAGCTCATCATTCACACGGCGCTATAAAACAAAAAACCACCACGCGCTTGGCGATTTCCTTAGTTTTAACCTTTGCGTTTGTGATATTTGAAGCCATTGCAGGGTATCGTGCGGGCAGTCTTGCACTGCTGTCAGATGCAGGACACAACTTAACCGATGTGATTGCTTTGGCTTTAAGTTGGTATGCAGTTTCGGTGAGTTCGCAACCTGCGAATGCAAAAAAAACCTTTGGTTATCATCGAGTGGGAATTTTAGTGGCTTTTATGAATGCCACTACCTTGGTTTTTATTGCAGGGGGGATTTTTTACGAAGCCTATCAGCTTTTTTTAACCCCAACCGTTGTGGATGCAAAAATCTTAATCGGGGTGGGTGGCATAGCCTTTGTGATTAATGCGGTAACGGCATGGTTAATCATGCAAGATAGCGAAGATGATTTGAATTTACGCAGCACTTTTGTACATTTGATGGGCGATGTGCTTTCAACACTTGGGGCAATCGTGGCGGGCATTATCATTTTTTTTACCCAACTTTATTGGCTAGACCCCTTGGTCAGCGTATTAATTGGGCTATTGATTTTATACAGCGCGTGGGGCATTTTACGCGAAACTGTGCATATTTTACTCGAAAGCACCCCATCCGATATTGACATGAGTGAAATTGTGCGGGATTTAATGTCCATTACAGGGGTGCGCGGCGTGCATGATTTACATATTTGGAGCATCACTCAAAGTTTGCGCGTTTTATCGGCTCATATTGTGATTGAGGATAAATTGATTAGCGAAGGGGTTGCCATTCAGCGGCAACTCAATCACTTGGTTGCAGAGCATTATCAAATTCACCATACAACGCTGCAATTAGAATGCAAAGAATGCGAGCCTGATTTGCTCTATTGTAATTTACAGGGTGAAACACCGCACCATCACTGAGTTTGTTCACATAAAAAAGCCCTTCTTCTGTTGCAGAAGAAGGGCTACTACCATTGCAGTAGCGAGCTAAAATTACTTAATTTGTTGCGCTTGTTTAATATGCTCAACGGCTTCTTTTGCTGCTTTAGTAGCTTCAGCTGCATGACCTGCATCGGCGTGTTTAATTGTTTCTTCTAAACTTTTAACCGCCGCAGTGCTGTGTGTATGTGCATCTGCGTGTTCTTTTTCAGCTAATTTTGCGTGTTCTAATGCCAATTTTGCGTGTTGAACGACAATTTTCGCATGACCTTCTTCACCGTGTGTTTCAGCAACCGCTGCGTGTTCTAACGCTTGTGCCGCATGATGGTCTGTTGCGTTTGCTGCCACAGAAAGACTTAAACCCATCACAGTTGCCATTATCGCAATGATTTTTTTCATGATTTTTTTCCTAATCTAAGTTTAATAAATATTGAAGGGTCGAACACTCGACTTGCAGCTACTATACCGAAACTAGAGTAATGTGTCTACAAAAAATTGTGTTAAATAACCTAGTTTTTTAAAAAACAGGGTAAATAACCTATTTTCACCTCACTATCATTGCGTTACTGACCTTTCTTTTCAAGGTCGTTGCGATAAAATTCGCTTTTTTTTAAAACTTGGGTACACTTTTAGGTGAGTCATTTATGGCTCATTGAAAACTTAGCAACTTACTCACATTAAGGAGTCAACAGATGGCTGTTTCATTATCAAAAGGCGGAAATGTCAATTTAAGCAAAGAAGCACCTGGTTTAACCAATATTTTGATTGGCTTGGGCTGGGACGCGCGAGCAACAGATGGCGCGGATTTTGATTTAGATGCTGTGGCATTTATGTTAAAAGCGGATGGCAAAGTGACAGGCGATGGTGGATTTATTTTTTATAACAACACAACCTCACCGTGTGGTTCTGTAGTCCATGCAGGTGATAACAAAACAGGCAGCGGCGATGGGGATGATGAAAATCTTCGCATCGACTTACAAAAAGTGCCTGCTGAGGTTGAGAAAGTAGTGATTGCGGTCACTATTCACGAAGCAGCCGCTCGTAACCAAAATTTTGGGCAAGTGGGCAATGCGTTTATGCGAGTCGTGAATGACAGCAGCGCGGCTGAAATTGCTCGCTATGATTTATCCGAAGATGCTAGCACTGAAACGGCGATGATTTTTGGAGAAATTTATCGAAATGGGGCAGATTGGAAATTTAGAGCCGTCGGACAAGGCTTTGAAGGTGGCTTAGGGCCGCTGGCAAATAGCTATGGTGTTGCGATTTAGTTGACATTGTAAATATGAAAAGGCGACCGAGTACAAACGAGGTCGCTTTTTTGTGCTTGAGTAAGTGACTGTGCAGCTTTTTAGCATCATTCTTGCCTCATTGCACAAGTGTTAAGTGTGTTCAAAATTGTTTTTTCTTCACAATTAACCTTTAGTCTATTAACCGTGTTAGCAAAACTTCTTCAAATTTGCGCAAAATCGCAATAATTTGTTGCAAACTCTTCTCGTCTGTACAATCATAAACCATTGAAACACAATAATTTTTCTCTTCCATAACCACAAAATACCAAAACCTTCCCACCACACAACAGCCATACAGCGGCTTGCCGTTTTTATTAATTTCCTGCGCAATTAAAAACGCCTCAACTAATTGTGCCATCGGATCGCCATGTGGGTCTTTTTCGCGTTTATATTCCTGAAAATGAAAATACGGATTTTTGGCTAAATCTAAAATTCCTTTGGCAATCATAAAATCGGTTGTGGTTTTTAAAAAAATTCCCTCAACTGTTGCAAAGATGGTTTTATCATAAAAAGTCCGAATGGTTTGCGTTGCTTTTAAACCTGCCAAACGAATCACAAAAGCAATAAAATTCATTTTTAAATCTTCTTCTGCCCAGGCTTCAATATTTTCCAACGCTTCATTACAAAGTTGTTGAATCAAAGTTTTTTCAGCTTCGTTAAAAATAGTTTGAGCATTTAACCACTCTTGCATTAAAGGGGTGGGTCTTTTTATTTTCTGCAAACCAAAAGTGTCAATCAGTTCTGCTTCTGACCAAATGCGGATTTTATTTTGTCGTGCCATGATTTTTTTTGAATTAATGTGGTTGAAAAGTGCTGGAGACGTTAATGGTCATTTGCATGGGTCTTGCCTCATTGACACAGCGTTAAGTAGGTTCAAAATGTAGCCTGTACACAGTATTCAGTTTTAAATCTCTAAACACACGTTGACGGCATAGTCGGCGACAACCCGTTGTAATCGTCCGTCATTTGTCCAGAATGCGTCACAACCGTGATATTGTGCAATGGCTAAATGTAAAGCATCAGGCATT
>JAIFMS010000197.1 GCA_020048335.1 Methylococcaceae bacterium
AAGGACATTTAGCCTTATTGTCACAATCAGGCGCGGTCTGTACGGCGATTTTAGATTGGGCAAAATCACAAGAAATTGGTTTTTCTACTGTGGTGTCGATGGGCGGCGCGGCGGATATTGATTTTGGTGAAGTGCTAGATTATTTGGCGACCGACAGTGAAACAACAGGTATTTTGATGTATGTTGAGGGCATTCGTGATGCCCGGCGATTTTTAAGTGGCTTGAAAGCGGCGGCACGTTTAAAACCTGTGATTTTAATTAAATCAGGTCGCCATGAAGCCGGCTGTAAAGCAGCAATGTCACACACGGGCGCGATGGTCGGTGGCGATGATGTGTTTGATGCAGCGATTGAAAGAGCAGGGGTGGTACGGGTTTACAATATCATTGAGCTGTTTTCAGCCGCGCGGATTTTGGCGAACAATTATGTTTTGCGAAAAGACCGACTCGCGATTATCACCAACGCAGGCGGCCCCGGGGTAATGAGTACCGATAGGGCTGGCGATGTGGGCGTGACGATGGCAACCTTAAGCGAAAAAAGCATTGCCGCGTTGAATAAAGTATTACCGATTCATTGGTCACACGCCAATCCTGTGGATATTTTAGGCGATGCAACTTCGGAGCGGTATAAACAAGCCTTGGAAATTTGCTTGAATGATGAAAATGTGGATGGGGTGTTAAATATTCTTACCCCTCAAGCGATGACTAACCCAACTGAAGTGGCGCAATTTATTATTGAAGGGGCAAACAATACTAAAAAACCGGTATTGGCTTCGTGGACGGGCGGGAGCAAAGTGTTAGAAGGACGGGCTTTATTTGCCAACAGCAAAGTCGCGCATTTTAATGCCCCTGAAATTGCGGTGGATGCGTTTTCTTGTTTGGCAAAATACACCCGTAACCAAATTTTACTCAAGCAAATTCCCTCACCGTCTCAAGAAATGGCAGCACCGAATGTCAATGGAGCGCGGTTGATTATTCAGCGGGTTTTATCCGAAGGGCGGCAAGTGCTGACCGCGCAGGAAGCCAAAGCGATTTTAGTGGCATTTCATATTCCTGTCACGCAAACCATCAAAGTCACCTCCAGTAAAGATGCGATGGTTGTTGCACAAGGCTTAGGATTTCCTGTGGTGTTAAAAATCAATATGCCTGAGTTTAGCCATAAATCTGATGTCGGTGGCGTACGACTCAATCTTAATAGCGTTGAAGAAGTTTCCCATCATTTTTTAGACATGGAAAATTTGATTAAAAAACATAGCCCCGATTTAAAAGAAGTGGTGATGACGCTTGAGCCAATGTACCGCTCACAATCAGGACGCGAGCTGATGGTGGGTGTGGTGCGTGACCCTGTGTTTGGCCCTGCGATTAGTGTTGGATTGGGCGGCACGATGGTGGAAATTTTCCGTGATAAAGCGGTTGCTTTGCCGCCGTTAAATGAATATATGGTGGAGGAAATGATTGCCAAAACCAAAGCGGCAAAATATTTAAAGCAATTCCGCCAATTGCCTGCGGCGAATAAAAAAGCTTTGATTCAGGTGTTGCTGAATATTTCAACCATGGTTAGTGAACTGCCTGAAATTTTGGAGCTGGATATTAATCCGTTGATTGTGGATGAACACGGCGCGATGGCGGTTGATGCCCGAATTAAGGCAGAAATGTCGCATCAATTAACCGCGTATTCGCACATGACGATTCATCCTTATCCGTCTGAATTAACTCAACATTGTCAATTGTCCAATGGGATGGATGTAACGCTGCGCCCGATTCGCCCAGAAGATGCCAGCATGGAAAAAGATTTTATGCAAAGTCTGTCAGAGCGCACCAAATATTTTCGCTTTATGCAGGCAATGCAGGAATTAACTCCTGAGATGATTGTGCGCTTTACGCAAATTGATTATGACCGTGAAATGGCGTTTGTGGTGGTCGCAGGTGAAGAAAAACAAACCGAATTAGGCGTTTGTCGCTATATTATTAACCCAGATGGACACAGTGCAGAATTTGCGTTGGTTGTTTCGGATGATTATCAAGGGCTAGGGATAGGTTCTCGATTAATGACCGCGCTGATGCAATCGGCAAAAAGTAAAGGGATTTCTATCATGGAAGGCGAAGTGTTAAGTGTCAATCAGCCGATGTTGTCATTAGTCAAAAAATTAGGTTTTAGCATTGAAGTCATCCCTGATGAACAGGACATTGTGCGGGTCGTAAAAAACTTGCGGATGTAAAATTCACCCCGCTCTTCTTTACAAAAAGGAGGGCATTTTTTAACACTGAGGTTAATTATTATGAGTGCACCGATTTATTCATTTTCAGTTAAAACAGTCGAGAAACGGTATAAAAGTCTGGCAGATTATCAAGGTAAAGTGCTGTTAATTGTCAACACCGCGAGTCACTGTGCTTTTACCCCGCAGTATAAAGAATTACAGGCGTTGTATGAAAAATATGGCAACGAAAGCTTTGAAGTGCTGGCTTTTCCTTGTAATCAATTTGCAGGGCAAGAACCAGAAGAGAATGCTGAAATTGTCAGTTTTTGCCAACTGACCTATCAAGTGACCTTTCCTGTGTTTGCCAAAATTGATGTCAATGGCAACAATGCGCTTCCTTTGTTTGCTTATTTAAAAACGCAACAAAAAGGAGTTTTAGGAACAGAAGCGATTAAATGGAATTTCACAAAATTTTTAGTGACAGCAAAAGGTGAGGTGGTGAAACGTTATTCACCTTCTACTACGCCGAGTAGTATTGCCCAAGATATTGAGTCTTATCTGTAAGGAGAAAACATGAAAAATGAAAAATGGGTGGTTGTTGAGCATTGTCCAGGGATTCCTGATATTGAACGGATTTATAAAAAAGTAGAAGGAGATGCTGTTTAAAACCTTGTATGTCACGGTTGATTTATATCAACATGGCATTGCGTTAGACACGCCACTGAATCAGTGCATGGGAGCGGATTCCATCATGGAAGTGGTCGCCACAGGCGCAAACGCGAAGTTTAAAGTGGGTGATGTAGTACAGGGCTTTGGCGGCTGGCAGAAATATGTGATTCACAACGGCGGTGAAGTATTATGGCAAACAGGCACTTTCCCGATGGTTTTCCCTGCCTATCGCAAACTTGACCCCGCCGTACATCCTGCAAAATTTCCTTATTCCTTAGCCTTAGGTGCGTTAGGCGGACCGGGTATGGCAGCCTGGGGAACGATTTCAAAAGTGTTTAACCTTGAAGCAGGGCAAACCTTGCTGATTAGCGGTGCGTCTGGCGCGGTGGGTGAAATGGTCGGGCAGTTGGCAAAACTGCACGGCGTTAAAGTGATTGGCATTGTCGGCAGTGATGAAAAAATAGCTCATATTAAAAGTCTTGGATTTGATGCGGGGATTAATTACAAACAAGCCAATGATTATGAAAAAATGAGTCAAGCCTTACAAGAGGTTGCGCCTGAAGGAATAGACCGTTATTTTGACAATATCGGCGGTTATATAACCGATGCGGTATTCCCACAATTAAATGTTTACTCGGTGGTCGCTATTTGCTGGCAGTTGGCGACGCAACTGGAAACCGAACCCAATACAGGGCCGCGTTTGTTTCCTTGGATTATGTTTCCAAGAGCCACCATTCGGGGAATTTTCGCTTTGGAATGGTTTACTCAAGAAAATTGGCTCGCCTTAATCGAAGAAGTAGGGGGCTATATTCAAGCTGGTAAAGTCAAATATCACGAAGTCCATTATGAAGGCTTTGACCAAATTCCGCAGGCTTACTCGACCTTGTTCAAAGGCACGGAAAAAACCCGTGGAAAAGTGATTGTCAAAATTTAACGGCTCTTTTACCGATGCAGAACGTGCCGCTGTGTATCGCGTTATCGCACAACGCCGAGATATGCGGCATTTTCTAGCCACGCCGATTGCGCCTGAATTATTAAACCGCCTTTTACAAGCCGCTCATCAAGCAGGCAGTGTCGGTTTAATGCAGCCGTGGCGATTTATTCGGATTACAGAGCCTGATTTAAAACTGCAAATTCAGGCACTTGTCGAGCAGGAACGCATTAAAACAGCGCAGGCATTAGGTGAGCGGGAAGAAGAGTTTATGCGTTTAAAAGTCGAAGGAATTTTAGAATGCGGCGAATTGTTGGTGGTTGCTTTACCCGACCAACGGGAACAACATATCTTTGGTCGCCGTACCTTGCCGCAGATGGATATAGCTTCAGCGGCGTGTGCGATTCAAAATCTTTGGCTCGCGGCACGCGCGGAAGGATTAGGCATGGGCTGGGTTTCTTTATTTGAGCCACAAGCGTTAGGCAAGTTATTGAAAATGCCAGCAAATAGTGAACCGATTGCGATTTTATGCTTAGGGTATGTACCTGAATTTTATGATAAACCGCTGTTAGAAATGGAAAACTGGATACACGGCAAACCGCTGGATGCGCTTGTGTTTGAAAACAGTTGGGCTAATAAAAAAGCCACTTGATTCTAGGATTTATCCACGAAATTTGTTGAACAAACTATCTTCCAGATGGTCGTTGTTTTGCTGTTGGGTGGATTTTTTTAGTTGTAATAAAAGCCTTGGTTGTGAAAGCAAGCGGGGCTTTTTCATTTACTCCCTTCATGTAACAAATCATTCTCGATAGTCCAGTTTTCATGTACAATATATTAAAAACGTACCAAAAATGAAACACACTGAGCTATCAAAAATTATTAACCACCAACCAAAACTTTCTGTGAAATTTTTTCAACAGCAAGCGTCTCTTTCTGAGCCTGTACGAGATTGGCTTAAATCATTGCCTTTAGAAGATAAAAAAGCGATTGGTGAAGACATTAAAGCGGCTCAATACGGCTGGTCGTTGGGATTGCCGCTAATTGATTATCTTGAGGGTGACATTTGGGAGGTTCGCACTAAATTAACCAATCGGATTGCCCGTGTTTTGTTTGTTGTTGAAGGTTCAACAATGGTTCTGTTGCATGGCTTTATTAAGAAAAATCAAAAAACGCCGAAGCAAGAGTTAAATCTTGCCAAAGAAAGATTAAAAAAATTGAGAGGATAACATGAACCCACATATCGGCTCTGACTTTGACGATTTTCTGCACGAAGAAGGTATTTTTGAAGAAGTGGAAGCGGCTGCACTCAAAAAGGTGGTTGCTTGTATGGTTGTGCAGGCGATGGAGGAAAAGCATATTAGCAAAACTGAAATGGCGCGGCGTATGAAAACCAGTCGTCAACAGTTGGCTAGATTGCTTGATTTTGATGGTCATTATTCTGTTTCTTTAGCGACATTGACTAAAGCGGCGGCGGCGGTTGGTAAAAAAGTTTCGATTAGTTTTGAGTCTGTAGAAGGTGCAGCTTAAAAATAATCATAGAACGCAAGGCTCGGTTGTGAAAGCAAGCGGGGCTTTTTTACACTGTCATTTCTTCTACTGATTTTTTAAGACGACTGGTCATTTTGAAAAATTAAAGCTCAAGGCTATCGACAAAATGCCGCCTCACGCCGAATGACGCAAGCTTTATTCGGGGGGGGCTTGCTAAATTATCCAGTATTATTTTTTTATCTTCTGACCTGGAGAAAGAGTATAAAACCTGGCATAATGTCTGCAAATATTCTTTGAGAGACGTTAAAAATGAATCAGCAACCTGTTAATAATCTGCTACGACAGACGCGAATTCTGCATACTCAAAATGGTGTTATCAATGTTCGTGCTGTTCACCGTTGCGAAATGCGAGACCATGAATCACCTCCTTACTTTAATGATGCAATCCGGCAATATATTGATTCTGACAAAAATAATGACCATCTTTTCACTTTTATAGATTTATTTGCCGGAATTGGTGGAATTCGTCTTGGTTTTGAAGCACATAGAGGTCATTGTGTATTTACCAGTGAATGGAATTCATTCTCTCAAAAGACCTATCTAGCCAATTTTCAACATGATGACAAACATATCCTTGCTGGCGACATTACAAGCATTGATGCTAATGACGTGCCAAATCATGATGTACTGTTAGCAGGCTTTCCTTGTCAGCCATTCAGTATCGCAGGAGTTTCAAAAAAAAATGCGCTAGGTCGCCCTCATGGATTTGAATGCACCACGCAGGGGACTTTGTTTTTTGATGTTGCACGGATCATTGCAGCTAAAAGACCTAAAGTGTTTTTATTGGAAAATGTTAAAAATCTTCTTTCTCACGACAAAGGAAATACTTTTAAGGTGATTTTGCAAACATTACGCGATGAGCTTGGTTATACGGTGTATTACAAAGTTATTGACGGTCAATATTTCGTACCACAACATCGAGAACGTATTATTATCGTTGGCTTTCGAGATAAGACTGATTTTTCTTGGGATAATTTGCACTTACCAGCTAAAAAAACCTATCTTTCAAGTATCTTGCACCCGCAAGATGGTAGTGAAATAGCCGAAGAACCTTACACTATTGGAGAACAAGCAACCATCAATCCAAAATATACGCTAACCCCAAATTTGTGGGCATATCTTCAAGCTTATAAAGAGAAACACCAAGCCGCTGGCAATGGTTTTGGTTTTGGGTTAGTGACTTCGGATAGTGTAAGCCGTACTTTATCAGCAAGATATTATAAAGACGGCTCAGAAATTCTTGTTTCACAAGGAAAAAGCAAACGCCCCCGCAGACTAACGCCACGCGAATGTGCAAGACTTATGGGGTTTCCAGATACATTTAAAATCCCAGTCAGTGACACTCAAGCATACAGGCAATTTGGAAACAGCGTTGTAATGCCAGTGATGAAAGAGGTCGCAAGAATTTTAATCCCAAAGATTATAGAGATAAAACGATGAAACGAGGGTATCTTTCGCAGTATTTTGAAGGCGTTGCCCTGAAACGACTTAGTGCGGTTGAGGTTGATATGATGTATTCCCATCAGCATGAGTTTAATGGTGTTGAGGGATTGCGTGAAATACTTGGAGAACCAGAAGGAAAAGTTAAATACAAAGCTAAGTTTTTATATCTTACGGATTATGATGATGAGCCAATTATTGAAGATGGTTTTTTGACTTGGTATGATGCACGACAAAGAGCAAGACTTGAAAAAGGAGTTATGCGATGGGAATATCGGCTTTATTTTCCAGCAAATCAGGTTTTGCAATGCGCGACTGTTGGGGATTTATTATTAATTGCAAAGCTGCCTGACGGCACTTTATTGGCAATAGTAGTGGAACAAGAAACAACTATTGCCAAACAACTTATGTGGTTGTTCGGGTTTTCAGATTTATCGCATCCCGGCTTTTCAATCCGTGAAGATTTAGAGACGGAACAAGACAGAATAGAATTTGCATCAAGATTTATTCTTGAAAATATTGGGATTATTGTCGAAACTACTGAGGAAACTAGGCTGGATGCCATGCTTGAAAAGTTCAAAGGCAAATTTCCAACTACAAGAGAATTTTCTGCCTATGCTCGCTCTACTTTGAAAGACATTGATCCTCAAGATGGGGCGGATGATGTATTAATGGCTTGGCTAGAACGCGAGGAAGTTTTATTCCGAACTTTAGAACGCCATCTTATTGGAGACCGACTTACTCAAGGCTTTGATGACGATGTGGACAGTTTTATTAGTTTTTCGCTTTCAGTGCAGAACAGACGGAAAAGCCGCGTTGGTCTCTCGCTGGAAAATCATCTGGAATCTTTGTTTACTGCTTATAGCATCCGCTATTCCAGAACATCAGTCACAGAAAATAAAACAAAACCAGATTTTTTGTTTCCAGGATATGAGGAATATCACGACCCAACATTTAACCCAATAAATTTAACCATGCTAGGAGTAAAAACCACTTGCAAGGATCGTTGGCGACAAGTATTAACAGAGGCTAACCGAATTCCTAAAAAGCATCTTTTGACTTTAGAGGCAGCAATCAGCAGCAACCAGACTAATGAAATGCAATCGAAGAGTCTGCAACTGGTTTTACCGCGTAGAATTCACGAATCCTATACAGATTTGCAACGCTCATGGCTTATGGATATATCAGAGTTTATAAGACTTGTTTCTGAGCGTGACAAATAACCTGTAACTCGTAAAGCGCACATTATGCCGTATGCCAAACCACTATGCAGTGAAATACTCTACCCACAAAAACAAAGCCCCACTTGCCAACGCAGTCGGGGCTTTTTTGTTTGTATGCTAAACTCGCATTTTACCCTTACATTTGAGAGAAAATTCATAATGTATAAAGAAAAACTAAAAGCTTTTGCCAATCAGGAAAGCTTAGTCGGAAAAGCATGGCAACACGCCGCCGCGATTGATTTGATTGAAACCTCCGACATCAAAGATTGCTCTATGCACTGTTTTCATTATCAGCAAATGTTTGAAATGCTGCTTAAATTCTTGCTGGAAACCAAAAGCAAATATGGAGCTTATCCGCATACCCATAAGTTAAATAAACTACTTGAGCAATTGATTGAATTAACAGATTTTAGAACCGATAAAAATAAATATTTTATGGCGTTACAAGTGATTACGGTTTGCGCAGAAGAATATCGCTACAACTTTTTGCTGGATTGCGAAGGTTATAAAGTCAGTGTGCAGTTAGCGAATGAGTTGCTTGAACAGCTTGTAAGCTGGGGTAGCTTGTGCAGTGAAACGTGAAGCGAGACAAAATCAACAAAAAACCAAAGCCCCACTTACCAACGCAATCGGGGCTTTTTTATTGCCACTTTGTTATTTTGTACCGAATATTGTACAATATTCTTTCTATCTGTTAGACAAAAGACAAAATTAAAATACAGAGAATCAGATATGAACATATTAACTTTTAGCGAAGCTCGTGCCAGCTTAAAGACAGTAATGGATAATGTTTGCAAAGACCATACACCGACAGTAGTAAGTCGTGTGAGTGGTGAACATATTGTGATGATGTCATTAGCCGATTTTAATAGTATGCAAGAAACCATGTATCTATTAAGTTCACCTGCGAATGCCAACCATCTCATGGAGTCCATTGCCCAACTGAAAGCGGGGAAGGCGCAACCACGAGAACTTATTCGCAATGAAAAACCCAAAAAGCAAAAACAAACAGCAAGCGAAAACAGGCAATCTCTCGTGGACTCCGAATGCGTGGGCTGATTACCGTTTTTGGCAAAAAGAAGACCCAAAAATTGTTGATGAAATTAACGATTTGTTGGATGAATGCTTCAAAAATCCTTTCAAAGGGACAGGAAAGCCTGAGCCATTGACAGGGGATTTAACTGGTTACTGGTCACGGCGCATCACGCATGAACATCGGTTAGTCTATTTACCCGAAGATGGCATGATTTATGTTGTTTCTTGTCGTTATCATTACAGTAAACACTAAAAACAAGCCTCGGTTGTGAAAGCAATCGGGGCTTTTTTATGCTTTAATAAACATTATTTTTTCTCAGATGCGCACCGTATGATTGTCAGTTTTAAACACAAAGGATTGGAACGCTTTTTTAAAACGGGCAATGTCGCAGGAATCCAAGCGCAACACGCGGCAAGATTGCAGTTAATATTAGGTCGTTTAAATGTTTCCTCTGAGCCTGCGGATATGAACTTGCTTGGTTTAGCGTTGCATCCGCTTTCAGGCGATAGAAAAGGCATTTGGGCGGTAAAAGTCAGCGGTAATTGGCGCGTGACTTTTCGCATGAATGGCGAAGATGCGGAAATCGTCAATTATGAAGACTATCATTGAGGTTATTATGTTAATGCACAATCCACCGCATCCTGGTTTGGTGATTAAAGAACTCTGTTTAGACCCACTCGGTATTTCAATAACGGAAGCGGCAAAAGCATTGGGAATTAGTCGTTATACGCTGTCGAATTTGATTCATGGCAAAACGGGGATTACGCCGGAAATGGCGGTGCGTTTGTCGATTGCGTTTAATACGAGTTCGGAGAGTTGGTTAAAGCAGCAGTTGCAGTATGATTTGTGGCAAGCAGAGCAACACCGTAGCGAGTTTCACGTTAAGCAGTTGGTGGCGGTGATGTAAGTAATTTGGATTTTAAAACAAGCCTCGGTTGTGAAAGCAAGCGGGCTTTTTTGTGCTACAAAATATCGCACATAAGAGCTTATAATGGATACATACTCAGTAACACAAGCATAATAGAAAAATGAAATTTAAATTTGAACAATTAGGTCCTTTGTATAGCGGCGAAGTTGAACTTGCTGATTTAACTATTATCTGTGGTGAAAATAATACAGGTAAAACTTATATCACTAATTCTCTTTATGCCTTATTTTCTGGCTGGCAACAATTACTTGCATGGGATTTATCAGAAAAGGATATGCTTAAATTACAACGTGAAGGTTTTATCAGCATAGATTTACAAAAAGAGATTGTTGATAATTGGGTTATCATTTTGCAAAATACAATGAACAGATTATCCAGTAATTTACATGATTTTTTAAAAATAAACCCTGACCATTTAAAACAAACAAAGTTTTCCTTATTAGTGCCAATTACTAATGATTGGATTAATAGAAACTTTGAAAGTGAACTTAATAGTAGTCAAGGAAAGCTATTGGTTTCTATAAAAAAACAACTGAATAGTAATATTGGAGAGATAGCTCTTGTAGTTGAATCAGGTGATGAGTTGCCACCTATTCATTCATTAGCTCGTTTTATTCGTGAGCAACTACTTGAGTTTGTTTTAGAAGATACATTTTCAAACGTTTTTATAGCAAGTGCAGAAAGAACTGGTGCGGCAATCTTTCAGGGTGAGCTTAATTTTTCTAAAAACAAATTAGTCAAAATATTGACTGAAATGGAAAATGCTGAAAAATCAGTAGTAACCTTTTCAAAAATATTAAAAGTAATGCAACGAACTTATGCGTTGTCAATTGATCACAATGTTGAATTTATCAATATTGAAATTAGAAATCTTGAGCAGTTTGGTATTAGCGAAATCATAAGAAATAATCCTGAGTTATTAAAAGATTTTCGTATAATTGCAGGTGGTACTTATACTGCTACTAAAGAAGGTGCGATTTATTTCACACCTCGTGGTACAACATTAAAAATGGGGTTAGGAGAAGCATCTAGTTCGGTCAGATCACTAATGGTGTTATGGTTTTGGCTAAATCACAAAGCTAAATCAGGCGATATGTTAATGATTGACGAGCCTGAATTAAATCTACACCCTACAAATCAGCGGCGGTTGGCTAGATTTTTAGCTGCTTTAGTTAATGCTGGAATTAAGGTGTTTTTAACAACCCATAGTGATTATATTATTCGGGAATTCAATACGTTGATTATGTTATCAAATGATAAGCCTCATTTGAAAGCAGTTAGAGAAAAATTTGGTTACAGTGAAAAGGATTTTTTGCAAGCAGAAAGGGTTGCTGTTTACAGTACAACAACCGAGCCTTTTGATATAGGAGGAAAAAAGAAAAAACGGTTAGGAACTTTGAAGAAATGGTCTGTTGAACAGAATCGAGGTATTCAAATTAAAAGTTTTGATGATGTTATTAATGAAATGAATCATGTTCAAGATTCCATTTTATATGGAGTTTTTTAATGTCTACTGATGCAATAAAAAAACTACAGGAAACTATTGTACCTAGAATTAGACTCCGTTTCTCTAATGGTAGAATTGATTTACATGAAAATCAAAAAAATACTTTTTTAAAACACTTTATTATCGGTGGAATAGACGAAGAATGTATTGCTATTAATTTAGATAAGGTTGGTTTTGCTAATAAAGTACTTCAAAACTCTAAAGGGCTTAAAGCATGTGATGCTGTCGTTTTTTGTCACTTAGATAATCAAGGCTACATTTTAATTCTCGAAATGAAATCTAGCATTCCTTCAGAAACAGAAAAGGAAAATGATAGCCCTATATGGCAATTGAAAGCGGGGGATTGTTTTGCTGATTATTTATTATCGGTTTTAGAACATGTTGAAGAAATTAAAACAACAATGGGTTGGCAACGGCGTTATTTCATTTTCCACTGCAATCATAGGCAGCGTGATACGTTGCCTGATTATGCTACAGAGCTACTTGACAATGATCAAGCGAATAAACCTCATATTATGTTTGTCAACAATGATGAAATCGTCCCTTTGCGAAAACTTTTAGGTAAACCTTTATAGCAAGTGAATCTTAGTTACAAAAAAACAAAACCCCACTTGCCAACGCAGTCGGGGCTTTTTTATTGCCGCTGTTTTTTTAACAAAACTGCTAAAATGCGCCATCGTTAAACGATTTTTTAAAGGTAAAAATAATGCTCACCAGCCAACAACTTTATCAACAAGCCCATCAATTACCCGCACTGGAAAAATTACGCCTTGCCGAATTATTGCTTTCCGATTTAGATTTGCCAGATTCCAACTGCGATAAAATTTGGGCGAATGAAGCACAACAAAGATGGCAAGCTTATCAAGCGGGGGAATTAACCACTGTTAGCTATAATGCGGCAATGGAAAAATATCAATGAACATCGAATTATTGGATAAGCCGTTTAAAAAGCTTGAATTCGTAACACAACCCACATAAAAGTTACAATTTTTTCAATAACTTATCATAAACGCTATGCGAACCAATCCAAAACCAAATAATCTCACTCTCTTTGATAATACCAACGGCACGATAATCAATAGTGACCCTCACCGAATAAATCGGTTTACTTGAATGAACCCGCTTGAATTGCAAACTGGGATGATAGGGGTCTTTTTTAAATTGCAGATACGCCTGTTTTGCTTGAGATTTGATTGAACTCGGCAACAGTGCAAACAACGCTCTAAATTTCGCTGTGGTACGCGAAATCATAGCGCATCTACATTTAAAAGCTGCGTTTTACCTTGTTCATATTCGCTTAACGCCTCATCTGCCAATCCCGCTAAAAAATCTTCGGATTCAGAAAAAAGCATATCCCATTTTTTTTCGGCTAACAGTTCTTCAATTATCCATTTCGCTAACATATTTTGCTGAATTTCAGGCAATAAAGAGGCTTGAGAAAAAGCTTTTTCTAGTAATTGAGTCATGGTAAAACTCCAAAATAACGCAAATTGATTTAGTAGCAAGATTTTATCACAATGGACAAAAAACAAAGTCCCACTTGCCAATGCAGTCGGGGCTTTTTTATTGCCTGTCGTTTGACACATTTCTGATTGCGGGTGTATGCTTTTTTACAGAGTCCTGAAAAACTCCAACCAAGAAGCGGACACCGCACCCGATAGTTTAGCGGTATTTTTTTGCCTGCCATTTTTGTGATTGTGCTGTTTATGGCATAATTGCGCTCGTGGTTAGGAGTGGCGTGAATATATTGAATCAATGCCGCAGTTCTTCTTGGCTGTTTTCAGACTCCTAACCGCTCCTTCGGGAGATTTCTCTGAAAAGAAACAAGGAAACTCAAAATGGCTATTCAGCTCATCACCACACACTACGGCGAAATGTCCGTACAATTTCAAGAAAATGGCTTTATCAATGCCACCGCCATTGCAAAACAATTCAATAAACAACCGCGTGATTATTTAAAAACGGAACAAACGAAAAACTACATAAATTCAATTAAGAGAATATTCTTAATTGATGAAAATCAACTGGTTATCGTCAGAGGTGGCTCTACTGAAAACGGTGGCGGAACTTGGTTACATCCTAAACTTGCCATTGATTTTGCACGCTGGTTAAGTTCTGATTTTGCAGTTTGGTGCGATTTTCAAATCGAAAAAATCTTGCATTTAAAAACTGCGCCTATCAATTCCGATTTAGCCGAAATTTTCCTAAAGCCCATTACCAAATCCCTCACGCCTGATGATTTCAAATGGCGGTATCAAGTGCTGGCAACTGCTTTTCAGCATTTGAAAAATGCAACGATGGTGAAAACGTTTAAAGGCTCAGAATTGTTGGTTGGCAAAGGCTTGGTGAAGTCAAAACGAATTTTTTAAGCACATCGCTTATGACAAAAAGCCCCGCTTGCCAACGCAATCAGGGCTTTTTTATTATCACTGTTTTACCTCTGTGACAAAGGCTATATGTCACTGTTTTTACGCGCCCAAACAAACATTCCCGCGCCAATCACAATCATTGGCAAGGATAAAATTTGCCCCATCGTGACCCAATCTAAGGCTAAATAGCCTAAATGCGCATCCGGCATTCGATAAAACTCGACAAAGAACCGAAAGCAGCCGTACACAAACAGCACCAACCCTGTCGGTGCGGCAACAGGGCGTTGTTTTTGCGTGTAAATCCACAAAATAGCAAACAGTAAAATCCCTTCCAAGCCTGCCTCATAAAGCTGCGAGGGATGACGCGGCAACGCCCCGCCTGTTGGAAAAACCATTCCCCACGCAACATCAGTGGTTCTGCCCCATAATTCGCCATTAATAAAATTGCCAAGTCGTCCTAATCCTAAGCCAATTGGACAGAGCGGGGCAATAATATCAGTGAGTTGCAACATGGAGCAGTGATGTTTTTTACCAAAAAAGTGCATCGCGACAAACACCCCCAGCATTCCACCATGAAACGACATCCCGCCTTGCCAGATTTTGAATAACACCAGCGGATTTTCTAAAAACAGTCCGAAGTGATAAAACAAAATATAGCCAATCCGTCCGCCTAAAATCACCCCTAACGCACCGAAATACACTAAATCTTCCAAGGCTTCGGGAGAAATGGGCGAATAAGGGCGTTTAGCTCGTTCTTTTCCTAACAACCAAACGGCGGCAAAACCAAGCAAATACATCATCCCATACCAATGGATTTTCACCGGCCCTAAAGCCACGATAACAGGGTCTATCTGTGGATAACTAAGCATTTTTATACATCCAAATTACTGACATCTAAGGCATTTTTCACAATGAAATCACGGCGCGGCTCAACCACATCGCCCATGAGCGTGGTGAAAATTTCATCGGTGGTAATCGCATCTTCAATCGTCACTTGCAACAGCCTGCGATTTGCTGAATCTAAGGTGGTTTCCCATAACTGTTCAGGATTCATTTCGCCCAAGCCTTTATAGCGTTGAATGGTTTGCCCTTTTTTCACCTCTTTCATCATCCATTCAAAGGCTTGCTTAAAATTGCTCACCGCTTGCCGTTTTTCACCCATTTGAATAGTGGCATTTTGTCCAAACAAATCGTGGGTATCTTCAGCATACAGGGCGATTTTTTTATAATCTAAGCTATTGAAAAAGCTGGGTTGTAAACTAAAAAATTTGTCATTGCCATGCAGGCGTTTATTGACATTCACCGCAAAATCACTCGCGCTGGTATAGCGTAATGACAGCTGAAAAATAGCGCGACTTTCATCGGCATTCAGTAATATTTCCAATTGCGTTAACCAAGAGGCAAACTGTTCAGGGCTGTCTTGCAACGCACTATCAACATGGGGCATATACACCAGATGACTTAAAAACACCTCATCATATCGCCGCGCGAGGCGGTTAATTATTGCCGTGACATCAATAAATTCATGGGCTAATTTTTCCAAGCCCGTCCCTTGAATTAATGGCGCATTTTCATCGGTTTGCAATTGGGCTTTATCCAATGCCATCTGAATTAAATAATCATTCAACTCGCCATCATCTTTCACATAATGTTCTTGTTTGCCTTTTTTCACTTTATACAGCGGCGGCTGGGCAATATAAATATAGCCACGCTCAATCAATTCAGGCATTTGCCGATAAAAAAACGTCAACAGCAAGGTGCGAATATGCGAGCCGTCCACGTCCGCGTCAGTCATAATAATGATGCGGTGATAACGGAGTTTATCGGGGTTGTATTCTTCTTTGCCGATGCCACAGCCCAACGCGATAATCAACGTGCCGATTTCTTCTGAAGAAATCATTTTGTCAAAACGGGCTTTTTCCACGTTTAAAATTTTTCCTTTCAGCGGCAAAATCGCTTGAGTGCGTCTATCGCGTCCTTGTTTAGCCGAGCCACCCGCCGAATCCCCTTCCACAATAAAAATTTCTGATAACGCAGGGTCTTTTTCCTGACAATCGGCTAATTTACCTGGCAAACCTGCAATATCCAGCGTGGTTTTCCGGCGAGTCATTTCGCGGGCTTTTCGGGCTGCATCTCGCGCTCGGGCTGCATCAATGATTTTATTGACAATGATTTTTGCAATAGCTGGATTTTCTAACAAGAATTCCTGCAATTTCTCATTCATGGTCGATTCAACCAACGGTTTGACCTCCGAGGACACTAGTTTGTCTTTGGTTTGCGAGGAAAATTTCGGGTCAGGGACTTTCACCGACAACACCGCCGTCAAGCCTTCCCGCGCATCATCTCCTGTGGTGGCGACTTTCTCTTTTTTTGCCGCACCGCTGGATTCAATGTATTGATTAATCGTGCGTGTGAGTGCGCCACGAAACCCCGCTAAATGCGTACCGCCATCGCGTTGCGGAATATTATTGGTATAGCAAAACACATTTTCTTGATAGGAATCATTCCATTGCATCGCCACTTCAACGGTTACGCCTTCTTTTTCAGCGGAAAAATGGAATACTTCAGGAAACAACGGGGTTTTATTTTTGTTCAAATGCTGCACAAACGCGCTGATACCGCCTGCAAATTCAAACACATCTTCTTTGCCATCGCGTTCATCGTAGAGAGAAATCCGCACACCTGAGTTTAAAAACGATAATTCGCGTAGCCGTTTGGCCAAAATGTCGTAATGAAATTCGATATGGGTAAAAGTTTCACCGCTGGGTTTAAAACTGATTTTAGTGCCTGAACCTGTGGCATCACCGACCATCGCTAAAGGGGCGACAGGATTGCCCATTTGATAGGTTTGTTTGTACAGTTTGCCATTTTTGCGTACTTCTAATAGCAATTCCTCCGACAGCGCGTTGACCACTGAAACGCCTACGCCATGCAGTCCGCCTGATATTTTGTAAGAATTATCATCAAATTTTCCGCCTGCGTGCAGCACGGTCATAATCACTTCGGCAGCCGAGCGACCTTCTTCTTGATGAATATCAACAGGAATGCCGCGCCCGTCATCGGTGACAGAGATATAGCCGTTGCTGTGGATAATCACTTCTACGCCTGTGCAATGTCCTGCTAGAGCTTCGTCAATGGAATTATCCACCACTTCAAACACCATATGGTGTAAGCCTGTACCGTCGTCGGTGTCGCCGATATACATTCCTGGGCGTTTGCGCACGGCATCTAAGCCTTTTAACACTTTAATATTGGTACTGTCGTATTGGTCTGTGGGTTGTTCAGTCATGTTTTTCTCTGTTGTTCTAGGCGAGTTTTACAATAAAACGCGCTTGGTTTTTTATTCATGCAAAGTAGGTACAAAAAAGTTTTGAAAACCTTGTGCTAATAAGCCATTTTTTAGTCTTTTATCGCCTGACCAAAGAGCGGCGTTAAGTTCCAATGACAATGCTACAAAAGGCGTATCTGCTTCATCCACTTCTTTACATAATTCATAAGCTAAATGATAGTGTTGCGTGGAAACTAAATCAGGGGAAATAAACCTAATGCGCTCTAACAAATAATTTAAAAATAGGTAGATTTCGGCTTCCGATTGTTTGGAAAGTTTTAATAATTTTTCTTTGTGTTTAAATAATTCCAGAAAAATATAGTTTGGCGCGAAAATTTCTAAATCTTGTTGATACAAAGTTTGCCGTAAATGCGAACTTTGAGAAAGCATTGCAGAAAATAAGATATTGGTGTCAACAATGATTTTCATGGTGTTTTCAGCAAGCGGTTTTTATTTTCTTGCCACCATTCTTGCTTAATCTTATTGCCTAATTCAATTAATTCAGAGCTGAAGTTAATTTGTTGTGCCATTGTCTCAAGCTCTAATAAACGGATTATTTTTGCTAAGGCTTCGGTATTGATAAAGTTTTTGTCTATGCTGATTAATACCTGCTCTGCGGTATTTTCAATGGTTAATGCGTTCATGTTTTTTCTCCGTTTTGTCAATTAAGCCGCGTTTATTTTTTGTGCTAAAACACACGGCGTAATACGCTAAAGCTATTACTTGTCGCGGGTTGGCTAAAGGTCTATGAGTTTAGATATTCCTGATGCACGTTTTTGTATACCGGATAGTTGGGCTTCTTTTTCTCCTTCAGAGATTATTTCTGAAAGAGTTGCAGAAAAGTTGTTAATTCTTTTGAAAAGTTTAAAACCAAAAAAAGTGCCTTTAAAACTAAACTTGTCTTTATAGACTGCTTTGCCAAACCCAACGATTCGAGCTTCTCCAGAGCCAAGTGCGTACCATCCAACGTTTGCAGCTAATTTACTCAATACATACAATCCAAAACCTGAGTTATCAAAAACATTTCTGCCAGATGAAAGTTTTGTTGTGCGAGATGTTCCAGGTCTAAGTGCTGTTTCAAGAGCAATAATATCGTTTTCTAGCTCATAGGATTCTTTCAAAGTGGTACATATTCCAACGCCTTCATCTATGACGGCAATTTCTACTCGCCCGTTTATCCAACGCTGTGCGCAGATGTAGCATTCTTTGGCTTGTGAGTGTTCAAAAGCATTTCTTATAATTTCTCTTATGGAATAAGTGTATACCTTTTGGGCTTCCTCATCTTTATCTGAACCGATGAGAACCTTGGCTAGTTTATTTGCTTCATATTGAAGGCTATCATACCAATCTTGTAAACTTTGATCGCAAGGATTAAATTCTGGTCGAATAATTCTTGTAATTGGTAAATAGTTTATATTTCCTCTGGCTTGGCCAATTCGGTTGCCTTCATTCATGTAGATATAATCAAAGAATCCTACATGACTCAAATAGGAATGTGCCTGAATTGAATTACTTATTCCATCACTTCTCGACTTAAGACCATTTTGATGTCTGTAGTAAACCCAGTTTCTCAATTTTGATCCGGCAACCAGCATTCCGGTTGGATATGCAAAATTAAGAGCAGAAAAATCTATGCATACATCATTGGTTTGCTTTAATTGGTCTAGTTTGACAAAAAAATCATATAAGGTGTCTTGGTCAAATTTACTTGGAACTAATAGTGTTTCACTCATTTTATTCTTTTTACCCCACTTTCTTCTCAAACTCACTCAACTCAACCGCACACCGATTAAGCCGCATTTACACTCGCTACAAAATTCAAACTCAACAATAAGCAAACCGTTGTTATTTTTGTTTTCATAAATCCGCCTCTTGAAATCAAGCCGCTAATAACTCAACTTTTCGCCCAGCACGAGTCGCTAATGTCACTAACATATCAAGGCTAAATTTATCCCATTTATTGCGCATTAAATCGGATACCCTAGACTGTCCAATGCCTAACTGCTCTGCCGTTTGTACTTGTGTCCAGCCGCGTTCAATAATCGTCTCGCGCAATGTTGCTAGCAACTGCGCACGCATTGCCAAAAGTGTGGCTTCTTCGGCTGAAAATCCCAAATCAGCAAACACATTGCCACAGGATTCAATAACAGGTTCTTTAGTCATGGGAGTTCACCAGTTGTTTATAACGCCGTGCTGCCAGTTCAATATCTTCACGGCGTGTTTTTTGAGTTGTTTTATGAAAAGCATGGAGGACGTAAACAGCATCATCAAATTTAGCGACATAAACAATTCTCCACTCGCCTTGTACATGAATCCGAATCTCATAAGCACCTGCGCCTACGGATAGCAAGGGTTTAAAATCGGAAGGCATATTGCCACGTTGCACAGTATCCAGTTCAAATCCTGCACTACGGCGAGCTTCGGCGGGAAAATTTTTTAAATCATCAAGGCTTGAGCCAATAAAGCTAAGTTTTTTCATGCGGACATTTTATCTAAGTATTTTGATAATGCAACATAACGCAACAAGCAAACCCTTGTTATTTTTGTTTTCATAAATTCGCCTGTTGGGTGGCATTGTTAAATGGTTTTGATTTTAAATAAACCGTATCAGGACAAAAATCCACTTCATCAAACCAACTTAACGTGCCGTATGCAACCTGCACTTGCTTAAAATAACTCGGATTAGTCAAAACTTGAAAAACCGGCAGCGTTAAATAGTCTGACACATCAAAAATCCGTTGTTCTTGGTTAGTAAAAGTAACTAAAAGTTGATGATGATTTAGCACTTCTGCACAAATAACACGCGGATTCATGATTAACGCAAGGGATCTATTTTAAAAATTGGTTCACCGCGTACTGCTAATTTCCAGTCCGCCATCAACTCCTCTTCGTGAATCGCAATCCATGCTTGCACCATTCTTAACTTTTTTAACGGCAAGTCACCGCTGAGTAATTCACCATCAGGAATTTTTAATACCGCTGTAAAGTCTTGGTATTCAACGTGAATATGAGGCGATTTGTGTTGGTCTACGTCTTTGAAATACATCATAATTAAGATGCCATAGAACATACTGATGGTGGGCATGGTTTTTTCTCCGTTTTGTTAATTAAACCACGTTTGTTTTTCGTTTGTCTGCTTTTTTCAAACAGCCAATTCCAGCAAAATATCAGGATGCTTTTCTGCCACCTTGAGTAACGTTTTAGCCGCGCCTGACGGTTGTTTTCTGCCCTGTTCCCATTCCTGCAAAGTCCGCACCGACACGCCCAGCAATTTCGCAAACTGCGATTGTGATAACTGAGTTTTCATCCGTGTATAAACAATATCAGACAAAATATCCTCACGTTCTACCGTACCATCCGCTAATGTAATCAAACGTTTTACTGTGCCGTTATTTTGTGGAATAAATTCAGTTTTTCGCGCCATTTTTCCTGTATTCATTTCTTGCACAGATTGCAACAAATCACTGCAAAACTGTTCCATTTCAGTGTCCATTTTCTGCATATTTTTCAAAGATGGGAGTTTCTATGATTGTGTACATGAAAAAATTATACGCTTATGGCGGATAGAAGCGAGCAAACCGTTGTTGTTTTTGTTTTCATAAATTCGCCTGTTGAGTGACATCGAAAACTCAAGTCATAAACGCAATTCCAGCCCTCATGCGGCTTTGCCGCGCACTGTCAACTCATCAGATGCCACCAACCCATCCACAAAATGCACAATCCGTTTAGCATACTCTGCCATATCAGGTTCATGTGTCACCATCAAAATCGTAATACCCAAATCCTGATTAAAAGCACACAACATTTCCATAATTTCACGACTGCGTGCTGAATCCAAATTGCCCGTTGGCTCATCTGCAAGCAGCACCGCAGGCTCACTCACAATCGCCCGCGCAATCGCCACCCGCTGCTGCTGTCCACCTGATAACTCAGCGGGTGTATGGTCTTCCCAACCTTTTAACCCGACAATATCCAAGGCGCGACGTGAGCGGGTGCGCCGTTCCTGCTTAGGCATTCCTCGATAAATCAGCGGCAATTCCACATTTTCCAACGCCGATGTACGCGACAATAAATTAAACCCTTGAAACACAAAGCCCAAATAATGTCGGCGTAATAAAGCCCGTTGATTGCGCGACAAGGTATTGACTTCCACATCTTGAAAAAAATAACTGCCGCTGGTAGGAATATCCAAACAGCCTAAGATATTCATGCAGGTGGATTTTCCAGAACCGCTTGGCCCCATCACAGATACAAATTCACCGCGATAAATCTTTAAATCGACATTGTGCAGCGCAACCATTTCCGCCGCACCTTCGCCATAGACTTTGCGAATTCCACGCAATTCAATAATGGGGCGTTCCGTTATCGTCATTTTGGACTACTCGCCGTATTCCACAATCACTTCCATCCCTTCATGCAGTTTATCAGAGATGACCGCATTCATTTCTCCATCATTCAAGCCCAAGGTAACAGGAATGGCCACAGGTTTGTCTTGTTTTAACACCCAAACTTGTGGCGGAGCTTTAGCTTCTTTGACTTTTCCGCCCTGTTTATTGCCTGTTCGGGTATCTAACCGCCGTGGTAACAATTTTTCCAAAAAGGTGGGTTTGGATTGTTTTTCCCTTTTATCAGGTGGGGTAAAACGCAATGCTGCTGAAGGGACTAATAAGGTATCATGCAGGTGTTCAACCACCATTTCAGCGGTGGCTGTCATTCCAGGACGCAGCAGTAAATCGCTATTATTAACCAGCAAAATAGTTTCGTAAGTGACAACCCCTGTGAGGGTTTCAGGTGCGTAGCGAATTTGACTGATGGTTGCGGGAAAATGTTTATCAGGATAGGCATCAACGGTAAAACTTGCCGCCTGTCCGATTTTTATTTTTCCCACGTCAGCCTCATCCACATCAACGTGCAGCTCCATTTCAGTTAAATTTTCTGCCACAGTAAACATCACAGGCGTTTGCAAAGAAGCGGCAACCGTTTGCCCTTTTTCAATTTTACGATTCAACACAATTCCACTAATCGGTGTGCGAATGCTGGCTTTAATCAAATTGGTTTGATTCAGTTTTAACTGCCCTTCTGCCTGCGCAATTGAACCTAACACCACTTTTTGTTGCGCCAACGCCCGTTGTAAATTAGCTTGTGCAGCAATTAAATCTTGTTTAGCAGGCAGTTGCCCCCCGCTTAAACGGCGGGCTTTTTCAATAAATGCCAAGGCTTGTTTTTTCTCGATAATAGTCGCTTGCGCAGCGGTCAAATTTGCTTGCGCTTGTGCTAAAGCCCCGGCAGATTGTTTGACTTGCGCTTCTAAAATGCGAGTATCCAACGTTGCCAATACCTGCCCTGCGACAACATGGTCATTAAAGTCGGCTTTGATTTCTGCCACCGTGCCTGATACCTCAATCCCAATATCCACTTGAGTTACTGGCTCTAATCGCCCTGTTGCGGTTACTTCTATCGTTAAATCCCCGCGTTTAATCGTTTCCATTTCAAATTGCGGGGTTTTTTCTTTAGTTTCCTTAAAAAACAAAACTTTTATGCCAAACAGCGTGAGCAATAGCACAAGGCTAGCGATAACAAAAAAGGTGTATTTTTTGCGACGATTAAGGGACTCATCCGTTTTAAGAGCAGCCCCTGCGGTGACTTGTTTATCTAACATTGTGCTTCTGGAAAAGTGAAAAAAAGTGTTATTAGCCGCATAGTATAGTAAATTTCGCTCCTACACTTGATAGGATTAGGATTTAAGCGCATGAATTTTTTTATTTCTTTCACCGTCACCGTGATTTTTATCGGTCTGATTTTTTACGGTTTATATTATCTGGTGGGCGGCGCGTTAGGATTAGCCACCGCCGATTGGCTGATTGGCTTTTTCAGTGTGCTGTGGTTATTATTTATTGTCACTGTGCCGTGGAATGCCTATTTTAAAGCTAAAGAAGTGTTAGATGAGGCGGCGATTTCTAAACGCAACGACATCCTGGTGATTGAAGAAAGTTTGCTGTATGTCAAAAAAGTAACCCAGGTTGCGTTGATTGTTTCACTGGGATTACACGTTATTTCAGCCGCTGTTTTGTATTATATTGCCAGCTCGGGCATTAGCGTCACAGGCTATTATGCCGCGATAGTGTGCTTATTGTTTACATTTTTGCGCCCTGCGGTGCGTTTTTATAAATATTTACAAAAAAGATTAAACACTATTCGGCAAGAATTTCGTTATCCGCGTGAAGATATTAATAGTTTATTAGAGGATATAACGCACATTAAACAAGATGTGGCCTTTATTTTGGCGGAGTTAAGTGATAAAGAAGGGGATACTTCGTGGCGCAATTCTATTAGCCACTATTGTCAACAGACTGATAAAGCAGTGTCAGAAATACAAAGCAATCTTGCAAAAAATGAAACCCAATTAAGCCATGAAGTGGATAAATTAACCCAATCGCATAACGCGCTCGTGACGCGGATGGTTGATAATGCACAAGTTTTAGAAAGCATTAAAGTGATTGGGCGATTTTTCAAAGGGCTTTAACGAATTTTTTTGATTAGTTTACTTTTAATTTCACACAAAAATATATCCACATCAGGTTTTAAACGCCAATACGCATCGTCCAATTTTTCAGGTTTGAGTTTTTTAGGTTCTTTCCAGCCTGAAAATTGGGCGAGTTCTTTATCAACCCGACCTGCGTGTTTAATGCAATTATTAATACAGCGCAATTCATCATACGCCGAATAACCCAGTAAATCTTCCATATCACACAGTGTTTTTTTAAACAGCTTTTTTAATTCTTTGTGTTTGTAAATTAATTTCAATTCTTCTTTACTGAATAAGCCGCAAAATCCCAGCATATCTTTGATTGCCATTTCAATGGTTTTATGAAATGCCACTAAGCGCATTTCACAGGCTAATTCAGTGGTACGTTTACTTAAAAAATCTTCATCGGATATTTCCTCTAATAATGGTGCATCTTCTTCCTCAGATTTTTCATTCAGATTGGGTTTAAATGAGGCACGCGCGTGTGTGACGGCGTGATAAATACCGTTCATCATTTCTTCTGCATAATTGGCAGCTAAAGAAATATTTAATTGCGTCAACGCACGTTTTGATTGTTGTTTCATGCTTTGAAATGACATAAAAGCTCCTGAGGGATGATAAGTAATGAATCGAAAGTTATTGGGTATTGTTAAATCCCCCCTAGCTCCCTTTAAAAAAGGGGGAACTCCCTCCTTTCATAAAGGAGGGTTGGGGTGGATTTAAAAATGTAAATGCCTGATAACTTATGTATTTCTACTTAAGCTAAAAATTGTTTCACAAGGCTTTGTGCAACCTTGAAAAATTGACTTTGATTATAAAGCTACTTAATGACAATTTAATGTCGGTAGTGCGATGAAGAAATAATAAAAAATAAGCTATTTAGCGAATATAAACTGAGTTAAATAACCTTGTTTTTCATTTTAAGACTTACAAAGACAGGGGTTTTATACAAAATAATAGCTTAAATTGGCTCTAAAACAGGTATTTTCTAGGTTAACTGTGGCATTTGGCTTAAAAATTGCTCATTTTGTTGACCTATCATCTTTAAAGGGAAGACTTTGAATGAAAAAAACTGTGCTTTTAGTAGGCGTAAGTTGTTTGAGTGCAGGCTTGGCAATGGCTGATACATCGCCTAAAACCGCGAGTGATGCTAATGAAAATGTGACCGAATTAGAATCGGTCGAAGTGAATGGCGCACAACATAAGAAAAATAAATCACGTTCCCGTGCCGAGCAGGATAAATTGCCACAAGTGACCGAAAGCGTGACGCGCGAGCAAATGAACGACACCACTAATGCGATGAATACTGAAGATGTGATTAAGTATTTGCCGAATGTGTTAGTGCGCAAACGTTATATTGGCGATACCAACGCGCCTGTTGCGATGCGTACTTCAGGGACTTCTTCCAGTGCGCGTAGCTTGATTTATGCCGATGGCATTTTATTGTCTTCGTTATTGGGCAATAACAACGGTAACACCGGCTCGCCGCGTTGGAATATGGTTTCCCCGTCTGAAATTGAGCGGGTTGATATTATGTATGGCCCCTTTTCAGCCGCTTATGCGGGGAACTCTATCGGTGGGGTGATTGATATTACTACACGGATGCCAGAAAAATTTGAAGCCTCTGCCAATGTGCAAGCCACTTGGCAAGATTATTCTTCGTATGGCAATAGTCAAACCTTTGATGCACAACAATACAGCGCGAATGTCGGCGATAGAATGGGTGATTTTGCTTGGCGTTTTGATTACAGCCACTTGGATTCACACAGCCAGCCGATTGCTTATGCAACGATGGCGCAATCAACCAATACCAATGTCAGAGGATTGCCAGTGGTTAGCGGGGGTGTGCCGGATTTAGACCCTAAAAATGCGAAAATTTTAGTGTTAGGGGAAACGGCGTTAAACCACACCATTCAGGATAATTTTAAGTGGAAATTAGCCTACGATATTACCCCGACTATTAAAGCCTCTTACACGTTGGGATTATGGTTAAATGATGCCAACAGCAAAGTGAACAGTTTTTTGCGCGATGCGGCAGGGAATTCTGTGTATAGCGGCAACGTCAATATTGGTGGACGCGCTTACAATATTTCACCCACTGCGATGGCGGGCAACGTCACTGAACAAATGCACTGGTCACACGGTATGGTGTTAAAATCCGATACGGGCGGGTTATTTGACTGGAGTTTAACAGGCAGTTTAATTGACTATGGCAAAGACACCACTCGCGCTCCGATTACCGCACAAGTGGGCGGTCTTGCGCCTTCTGGCGGGGCGGGGAGAACCACTTCTCTGACAGGCACAGGCTGGCATACCGTAGATGCAAAAGGCATTTGGCGACCTAAAACCAGTTGGGGCGACCATGAAATCACTTTAGGCTATCACCATGATTTATATGAACTCTCTAACCCTGTTTATAACACTTTAGATTGGCAAGGCGGCGGCAATACCTCGATTTTCAGTCAATCCAGCGGCAAAACCCAAGCCAATTCCGTGTGGTTACAAGACATTGTGGCATTTAATCCGCAATGGACATTTACTATCGGCGGGCGGTTAGAAAACTGGAATGCGTACGATGGTTTGAATATCAGTTCTACGGGTACGGGGGCGGCAACCAAATACACAGTGATTAATCAAGCTAAACGCAGTGATTTGAAATTTTCTCCGAAAGCGTCGTTAAAATGGACTCCCGACCAACACTGGCAAATGGTCGCGTCTATTGGACAATCGTACCGTTTTCCAACCGTCACCGAATTATTCCAAGCAGTTACAAATCCTGTGAGCAATACCATTTCAAATCCCAATCCTGGTTTAAAACCTGAAGAGGCATTGTCCTCTGAATTGGCGGTGCAATATATGCTAGAAGATGGCAAATTGCGTTTAAGCTTATTTCAAGAGCGGGTGAAAGATGCGATTTATTCACAAACCAGTTTATTACCCGGTGGCGGAACAGCGAGCTTCGTACAAAATATTGACCAAGTGAATACTTATGGTATTGAATTTATGGGGGAAAAACGCGAAATTGGGCGGTATATTGGAATTGAAGGCTTAGATTTTTCAGCCAATGCAACCTGGGTAGATTCACGGATTACGAAAAACAACGCTTTCTTAGCGTCAGTTGGCAAACGGCAACCGCGTGTTCCTGAATGGCGTGCCAGTGCAACCGCAACCTATCATCCCATCAAACCCTTAAGCTTATCTACTAGCTTGCGTTACAGCGGCATTCAATACGGTCAAGTCGATAACAGCGACATTAATCACAACACTTATGTTGGGATGGGCAAATTTTTTGTTGTTGATACCCGTGCGCGTTATGACATTACCCAACAAGTCAGCGTTGGCTTAGGGATTGATAATATTAATAACGAAAAATACATTCTGTATCATCCTTTTCCCGGGCGGACATTTTTTGCAGAGTTAAAATTTAATTACTAAACCCCCTAAACTCCCTCCTTTCGTAAAGGAGGGGGGGTCAATGTCTTTATTTATTTTGCTTTACTTTCAACAGGCACACTTTCGCTTTTTTTGCTATCAGCCGCAGCTGACACGCAACGAAATTCTAATTCGGCACTCGCACCACGAATAAAGCCCGCGCTGACCGTATTTAATCTTAAAGTCTCCACCGATTTTCCTTGCGAGGCACAAAATTGATTGGCTTCCAGATAGACATAGGATTTTTCGTCACTAGGCTCGGTATAAGGGAGTTTGGCATTGCGACTGGAAATCATATAACTTCCTGTATCCATTGGGATAATGCCCGTGTTTGAACAACCTACACATAACAGCACAGGCAATAAATAATAAAACTTCACAGTTTCTCCTTAGGACTATTAACGAATAAAGGGCATTTTAACGCATCGAATGGCTGAAAATTGCTTAAGTCGGCATGATTTTTTCTCAATGAGCTAAAAATAAGCCGCATTTATCCAAAAATGGACGGCAATACTGGCAAAATAGCCCAGTAAAACCGCAGGCATCCAACGCAAGTGAAAACCAAACGTATATTCTTTGATTTGTCCAAGCATACCAACACCTGGCGCAGAACCAATCGCTAATAAACTACCGCCTACACCCAGTGTTAAGGTTAATAACAGCCATTGCCCAGAATTAATGGGGGGGTGCATACTTAACACCGCAAACATCAGAGTGCCGTTATCGACAAAAGCTGATGATAAACCAATTAAAATATTAGCAATAGAAGGGTCAATTTTTCCAAATAGAAAGAGTGCAATGGCATCTAAATAGCCGACAAAACCAATAGCACCGATTAACATCATCGCCCCATAAAAAAACAGTAACGTATCCCATTCAACATGACCAATATTTTTAAAAACATCAAAGGTTTGTTTATTGTTTTCGTTAGGGACATCCAGTTGGTAAAAACGATAAACATAGGCAAAATCGCTTTCTTTGTTTTTTGCAGTTTTGTTTAGATAGAAATTATAAAATTGTAATAATCCTAAACCTGCCATCATTCCCGCAGCAGGCGGTAATAATAAAAATATATTAGAAGAAATAGTAATTATCAGGGTTAAAATAAATAAAATCAGTACCCAGATTGCACCACGATGCAATTTAATTGCTTGAGCCGAAACGTCTGGGGTTTCTTTGGGAATCCAAAAGTTCATAATACTGGCAGGGACGATAAAATTGACTAAACAAGGAATACCTAAATGAAAAAAGTCGGTAAATTTCAAAATGCCTTGTTGCCAAACAAATAACGTGGAGATGCCGCCTAAAGGGCTAAAAGTTCCACCCGCATTGGCAGCGACCACTATATTGACACAGGCTAAAGCGACAAATTTTGGTTTATCTTTTCCTACGGCTGCGGCGACTGCCCCCATTAATAAGCCAATAGCCAAGCCGTTGATAGCCGTAGAAAGTAAAAAGGCTAATGAGCCTGTAATCCAAAAAAGTTGTCGATAACTATAGCGTTTACTTAATAGAAAAATCCGCAACGCATCAAATATACCCCGCTCTTCCATAGTATTGATATAGGTCATAGAAACTAAAATAAACAACAGTAATTCAATATAAGCGAGCAAATTGCTTTCAAATGCAAGTGATGCTATTTTTGCTTGACCGTGCATTGCATAATAAATACAAATCACAAACCAGACCAATGCAGAACCTAAAACCATCGGTTTAGATTTACGCAATTGAATCACTTCTTCAGACATTGCTGAAATATAAGCAACAACTGTAATGATAACAGAAAGATAGCCTACGATATGATGGGTTAAATCTAAAGATGCTGTAGTCATAACTGATATTAGTTTAGTTTAGAGGGGGAGAAGTATCTCATTTTGAGAAATAAGATTCGTATAAATTTTGCTAGACCTTGTATTATAGGGCGACTCGATTAATAATTCATGCGTTGTGAATAAACAGGTTCGCTTTGGCAGTTATAACGAAGAATTGCTTACTAAGTCATTAGTTGCAAATTATGGGGTACGACTAAATCCCCTGAGCTTCCTTTTAAAAAAGGGAGAACGCCTCCTTTCATAAAGGAGGGGGGGATTTATGTATTTTTACTTACCTTAACTTTTTTAACATTAAGACTTTAATCAGTTTCTATATCAGATTCAGCCTCTGCTTGTTCAGACTCTGCCACTACTGGTTTATCAGGTTGTTTTTTAGCAGGCAACACAACCGATTTTGGCGGGGTTGCACGGGCAATATAAAAAATATCTGACACATCGTAAGGGCGATAACGGGCAGGTTCTTGGCGACTTTCACCCGCATAACTGAGCATTAATGCCATGTTTTTTTCTTTATCCATCCAATCAACAAAAATCGCACTGTGTTCGCTATTGTGATAAGAATGATTAATATAGGAAAGAAAATCACCCGGCTGAAGATTTTCTAAGGCAAAATTCGGCTTTACATTCTTTTTTACATTTAATAAAACTGTGCGTTTGCCTTTAATCGGAAAACCTGCTTTTTCATACACGGCATTGACATAATCCCAGCAACCGCCCTTAATAATTTTTTGTTCTAATAACGCCATTTTGCGCCCCGTTTCCAACACTTTTTTTCCAGACGGGGGAGCTTTTTGTTCCGCAGCAATCAATAATTTAGCGTATTTATTATTGCGCGTTAATTTATTATAGTCAGGCTCTGTTATAACCGCTTGAATTGGAACAGGGACAGTTTCACAGCCGACTAAACCTAAAAACAAACACAACAGGAGGTATTTTTTATTCATTATCATAATGTTTAATTGAGTAGACACACTATAAAAGATAGCACATTTACTATGATAAGCTGACAAATCAGCTTTTGCAGACAAGGAGAATAATGAAAACACCCAAAAGTATTGAACCGTTAGTGCGTGACGGTTTTGTTGATGAAGTATTGCGCCCTTTAAAAAGTGGCAAAGAAGCAGCCGTCTATGTGGTGCGCTCAGAAGGCGAAATTCGCTGCGCTAAAGTGTATAAAGAGGCAAACAAGCGAGGTTTTCATAAACAAGCATTGTATCAAGAAGGACGAAAAGTGCGGAATACCCGCCAAGCTCGGGCGATGCAAAAAGGCTCGCGCTTTGGGGCGCAAGAGCAGGAAAAGTTATGGCAAAATGCAGAAGTTGATGCGTTATATCGGCTTGCCGCAGCCAATGTGCGTGTCCCTAAACCGTATAACTTTATTGAAGGGGTGCTGCTAATGGAATTAGTGACCGATGCCGCAGGAGGAGCCGCGCCGCGTTTAAATGATTTGACCTTTACCACTGAAGAAGCACTGGAATATCATGGCTTGTTACTCAAAGAAGTTGTGCGAATGTTATGTGCAGGTATCGTGCATGGTGATTTATCCGAATACAATATTTTAGTCGATGCACAAGGGCCTGTGATTATTGATTTACCGCAGGCAGTCGATGCGGCAGCGAATAATAATGCGCCACGAATGTTAGAGCGTGATGTGACTAATTTAGCGGTTTATTTTGGGCAATTTGCGCCAGAATTATTAACCACCCAATATGGCAAGGAAATTTGGAAATTATACGAAAGTGGCTTATTGCATCCTGAGGTAAAATTAACAGGACGCTTTAAACGGGGTGAACAAATCGCTGATGTGGCAGGCATTCTGCGTGAAATTGATGATGCGCGTGACGAGGCAATCCGCCGTCGCTATGAGCAGAATGAGTAGCTAGCCTTTCGCGCTCACCTTTATTCAGGGTGGGCGTTTTTTAAAATTAAAATTCTAGGAAAAAACATGAGCTATCAGATTAATTTAACTACCCGCGATGGACAGCAAATTAGTTTTTCGTGTGAGGACACTCAAACGGTTCAAGACGGTGCCGAAGCGGCAGGTTTTTTTCTCCCTGCTCTATGCAAATGGGGCAGTTGTGGTTCGTGTCTTGCGGTGGCGGTGGCGGGTGACTATAAGCTGGAAGGCTATAGTGACGCGCTGTTAAGTGAGGCGGGTAAATTAAAGGGTGATGTTTTGTTGTGTCGCACTTTTCCGTTAAGTGATTTAGCGATAACCGCGCCTTACAATGCCGACCAAATTCGCAGTGGTGCGCAAACCGTACGGCAGGGCGATATTGTGGTCATCGAAAAAGTGGCAGAACGCACGATGCGACTGGTTTTGCAATTATTGCCCGATGATTTACAAGGGATGGCATTTGAATTTGAGCCTGGGCAGTTTGTCGATTTGGAAACCGCAGAGCCTGTAATAAGACGGGCGTATTCATTGGCAAATAATGCAAACTGGGAAGGGCAATTAGAATTTTTCATTCGCTTGCAACCCAATGGTCAGTTTTCAGCGTATTTACAACGGGCAAAAGTGGGTGAACGCTTACACGTCCACGGGCCGTCGGGTACGTTTGGTGTACAGCAACAAAGTTTGAGTCCCCGTTGTTTTGTGGCAGGGGGAACAGGTCTCGCGCCTTTTCTGGCGATTTTACGCCGGATGGCAGATTGGGGTGAGGACCATCCAACGACCTTGTTTTTAGGGGTTAACAATGAGGAAGAAATTTTTTGTCAAGCCGAATTAACTGCCTTAGCCGCTGCTATTCCACAATTGACCGTAGAAATTTGTGTCTGGAAAGCCAGTCAGCAATGGCAAGGTTTTGTCGGAACACCGGCTGATGCGTTGCAGATTCATTTAAAAAATGCCCCTGTGTTGCCTGATGTGTTTTTGTGTGGCCCACCGCAGTTGGTTGAAGCGGCAATAGAGATAGCTCACCGTGCAGGAATTGGGGATGAGCGAATTTTCTGTGAGAAATTTGCTTAATGGACTTTTAAAATAACTGTTTAAATCAATTGCTAAACGTTATTTACGCAGTGCCTTTTTCTCTCTCTTTTTTGAAAAGAAGAAGGGGGATTTTAAAATGTGAATCCCTGACACAAATATTTTTTACTTAACTGAGCCGCTATGATATTTAACAGCTACGAATTTATTTTTTTATTTTTACCCTTTGTTGTCATTGGTTATTATTTTTTAATTCAGAAAAGACTGTTAATTGCCGCAAAAGGCTTGCTGATTTTCTCCTCCTTCTTTTTTTATTCCTGGTGGAATATTGCTTATTTACCTTTATTATTAACATCACTCTTGTTTAATTATATTATCGGTAACTCACTTAATGACAATATATCGACCAAAGTTTCCAAAAAAGCT
>JAIFMS010000107.1 GCA_020048335.1 Methylococcaceae bacterium
CCCCTAAGGATTCAACCAATTCACAACTGGCTTTTGCTGTGCCACCTGTGGCTAATAAATCATCAATTAATAAAACCCTGTCATGTTTATCTAACGCATCAACATGGGCTTCTAATGTTGCTGAACCATATTCTAAATTGTATGAAACACTTTGCACATCGTAGGGCAGTTTACCCGGTTTCCGCAGTGGAATAAAACTTACCCCTAATTCCCATGCGGCAAGGGAGCCAAAAATAAAACCCCGCGCTTCCATTCCCGCAACGGCGGTAATATCGCGCCCTAAAAACGGCATGAGTAGTTGATAAACAGCCAATCGTAATGTGGCAGGGTCTTTGAGTAAGGGACTAATGTCTTTAAACACAATGCCAGGTTTTGGAAAGTCAGGAACGTCCCGAATTTTGTCTTTTAAACGATTCATAGAAATGCCTTGATTTGCGCCAAAATACCCGCCGTATCTAAACCACATTGACTGAGTAATTCTTCGCGTGTGCCTTGTTCGACAAATTCATCGGGCAAACCAATATTCAAAACTGCTTTTAATAATTTGTGGGCGTGTAAAAATTCATTCACTGCACTACCTGCGCCGCCTGCGATGACATTTTCTTCTAAGGTGACAAAGGTGGTGTGGGTTTTAGCCAATTCCAAAATTAATTCTTTATCTAACGGTTTAATAAACCGCATATTAACCACGGTAGCATTAAGCTGTTTTCCTGCCTCTAATGCAGGTTTTACTAAACTTCCCCAAGCAAGCAACACGGTGTCAGTTCCTGTTGTAATGACAGAGCCTTTTCCAAGCGGTAATTGGGTCATTTCAGGCTGTACGGCAACGCCTGGACCTTTGCCACGCGGATAACGCACTGCGGCAGGCCCTTGGTGTAAATAACCTGTATAAAGCATTTGCCGACATTCATTTTCATCCGCAGGTGCCATCACCACCATATTGGGAATACAACGCAAATAGCTATAATCAAAACTGCCTGCGTGTGTAGGACCATCTGGGCCGACTAAACCTGCTCGGTCAATGGCAAACAGCACATCTAAATTTTGTAACGCCACATCGTGAATTAATTGGTCATAGCCACGTTGTAAAAAAGTAGAATAAATTGCAACCACAGGTTTTGCACCCTGACAAGCCTGTCCAGCGGCTAAGGTGACAGCATGTTGTTCGGCAATCGCCACATCAAAATAGCGATTGGGATACAACTGTGAAAATTCGACTAACCCCGACCCCTCGCGCATCGCAGGGGTGATGCCTAATAATTTTTCATCCTGTGCTGCCATATCACACAGCCATTGTCCAAAGACTTGGGTGTAGGTTGGATGGACTGATGGGGCAGAGGGTGGCAATGAATCCTGCGTAGGGTCAAACGCAGGAACCCCGTGATACGCTAACGGGTCTTTTTCCGCAGGGGCATACCCTTTGCCTTTTTTGGTGACAATATGCAAAAACCTTGGCCCTTCAATATGTTTTAGATTTTCTAAGGTCGATACCAACATATCAATATCATGCCCATCAATCGGGCCAATATAATTAAAGCCCAGTTCTTCAAACAACGTGCCAGGCACAATCATCCCTTTAACGTGTTCTTCGGTTTTGCGGGCTAATTCCCACATACTCGGCATTTTTTTTAACACTTTTTTGCTTTCAGTGCGCATCGAAGAATACAAGCGACTGGATAACACTTTGGTTAAATAATTATTCATCGCCCCAACATTGGGTGAAATTGCCATGTCATTGTCATTGAGAATCACCAGCAAATTTGCATCCAGCGACCCTGCATGATTCATGGCTTCAAATGCCATTCCCCCCGTGATGCTGCCATCGCCAATAATAGCCACCATTTGTTTGGTTTGCCCTTGTAATTCTGAGGCAATTGCCATTCCTAATGCGGCACTGATAGAGGTACTGGAATGCCCTACCCCAAACGCATCGTATTCACTTTCATTCCGTTTAGGAAATGCCGATACCCCGCCTTTGGAACGAATGCTGGTCATGTTATTTTTGCGACCCGTTAAAATTTTGTGTGGGTAAGCTTGATGTCCCACATCCCACACTAATTGGTCTGTTGGCGTGTCAAAAACATAATGTAAAGCGACTGTTAATTCAACCGTGCCTAAACCTGCTGAAAAATGACCGCCTGATACACTGACCGTCTGTGTTAAAAATTCTCGCAATTCTTTGCATAACGCCAGTAATTGAGTTTTTGCAAGTTTACGCACATCAGCGGGAAAGTTGATGTCGTCGAGTAAGGGATAATGACTGGCTGGGGTATTCATAGGTGTGTCCTTTGCTATCGCGCTATTCAAACAAGCGGCTGATTATGTCGTTAAAATTCTGACTAATCAAGTGGGTTATTAATGGTCGCGTTGGATAATATACAGCGATAAATCACGCAATAACTGGGCTTCGTCACCGAATCCACTTAAGCTAAGGAGTGCTTGTTCGTGTAACTCTTGCGCTTTTTGTTTTGCCCCTGCCATACCCAATAAGGCAGGATAAGTGGGTTTATTTTGCAGCAGGTCTTTGCCTTGGGTTTTGCCTAAAGTTGCCGTGTCGCTTTCCTCATCTAAAATATCGTCTTTGACTTGAAACGACAAACCAATACATTTGGCATAATGGTCAAGTTTTTTAGCCACCACGGAGTCAATATCGGCTTTAGCAGTCGCCGCAATATTGACACTGGCGCGAATCAACGCCCCTGTTTTGTGAATGTGCATATTTTCTAATTCAGGTAAGGTCAATTCTGTGCCAACCGATTGTAAATCAATCGCTTGTCCACCGACCATCCCTTGTGAACCACTGGCTTTGGTTAAAATCGTGAGCATTTGCAACCGCTGTTGTGGACTCACTTGTAAACTGGCATCATGCGCCAATAATTCAAACGCCAACGCTTGTAACGCATCGCCTGCTAAAATAGCCGTTGCCTCATCAAAGGCAATATGTAAGGTAGCTTTACCACGCCGCAGTGCATCATCATCCATTGCAGGTAAATCATCATGAATTAAGGAATACACATGAATCAACTCCACAGCACACGCGGCAGCATCTAAATTTTCAGCAGAAATCCCCAATACCTGTCCTGTCGTATAAACCAATAGTGGACGCATTCTTTTGCCGCCATCCAGTGCGCTGTAACGCATGGCTTGGTGCAGGCGTTGTGGCAAAATAGCAGGACTGGGTAAACGTGCATTCAATGCCTGCTCAACGCGGGTTTGACACACAGTAAGATATTCTTTTAAAGCACTATTCATCGGTAAACGACTCCAGAGATTGAAAGGTGTCCTCTGTGCCAGAATCTGAGTGGGTGGTTTGATTGGCTAACAAAGGTTTTGAAGGTAAATTATTGGTTTTATCTAAGGTTGACGGATAATTTGAAATAGCCTCATCCAGTTCGAGCTGCTGCACAATGAGTTCTAATTCAATTAACGCATTTTTAAATAGCGAGTGAGTTGTTTTTTTAGGCATAACGAATAAAAATAGTTTTAATGATACGATGTCATTCGATAAATTATTATGTTCGCTATTATTAAATGGCGATAGTCAACAGAGTTTTCTATTATATATGAAATTAAACACAGTGATTAAGAAGTATGACAACTGATTATAATGCCGCCGCAATTGAAGTATTAACAGGTTTAGACCCTGTTCGTAAAAGACCTGGAATGTACACCGACACCAGCCGCCCCAATCATTTAATTCAAGAGGTTATTGATAACAGCGTTGATGAGGCTTTAGCAGGTTTTGCAAACCAGATTGACGTAGTGCTATTTCAGGATGGTAGGATTTGTGTCAACGATGATGGGCGCGGAATGCCCGTAGATATGCACCCTGAACAAGGTTTGTCGGGGGTTGAGGTGATTTTGACCCAACTTCATGCAGGTGGGAAGTTTTCTAATAAAAATTATCAGTTTTCAGGCGGCTTGCATGGCGTAGGGATTTCGGTGGTCAATGCGTTATCCAGCCAGTTACAGGTTGAGATTAAGCGCGGTGGCAAGGTCTATCAAATGCAGTTTGCAGACGGCTATAAGCAAACTGAACTGCTGGAAATCGGCAAAGTCGGCAAAGCCAATACGGGAACAAAGATTACTTTTTTGCCCAATCCGCGTTATTTTGATTCTAACAAAGTGTCATTAACAAAACTCAAACATCTGTTGCGAGCCAAAGCGGTGTTGTGTTCAGGACTGCACTTGAGTTTACGCAATGAAGCCACCAATGAAACATGGGAATGGCATTATCAAGACGGCTTAACCAGTTATTTGCTCGATTGTGTCGGGGACACTGAGTTTTTTCCTCCCACCCCTTTTGTTGCGCACTCGGTCACTGACCACGAAGCCGTTACTTGGGGCGTTCTCTGGACGAGTGAAAGTTTGCCTGAAACCATTGCCGAAAGTTATGTGAATTTAATTCCCACCCCGCAAGGTGGCACTCACGTTAATGGCTTACGCGCAGGGTTAACCGAGGCGATTCGCGAGTTTTGTGAATTTCGCAATCTGTTACCGCGTGGAATTAAAATTGCTCCCGAAGATGTGTGGGAACAATGCCAGTATGTGTTGTCGGTTAAATTGGAAGAGCCACAGTTTTCAGGGCAAACCAAAGAACGCTTAAGTTCGCGGGAATGTGTGGCTTTTATTTCAGGGGTGGCAAAAGATGCGTTTAGTTTATGGCTAAATCAGCATCCTAGCATCGGGGAAAAAATTGCCGACATTATTTTAACCAGTGCGCATAAACGCTTGAAATCCAGCAAAAAAATCGTGCGTAAAAAAATTTCCCAAGGACCTGCGTTACCCGGAAAATTGGCCGATTGTTCAGGACAAGATATTTCCCGCAGTGAATTGTTTTTAGTGGAAGGCGATTCGGCAGGCGGTTCAGCAAAACAAGCCCGCGAGCGCGATTTTCAAGCCATTATGCCGCTGCGGGGCAAAATTTTAAATACTTGGGAAGTTGATTCCAATCAAGTGATGGCATCGCAAGAAGTGCATGATATTGCAGTCGCCTTAGGCATTGAGCCTGATTCTGACAATTTAGACAATTTGCGTTACGGAAAAGTGTGTATTCTTGCCGATGCCGATTCAGATGGCAATCATATTGCCACCTTGATTTGCGCCTTATTTTATAAACATTTCAATGCCTTAGTGAAAGCAGGACGGGTGTTTGTTGCCATGCCGCCGTTGTATCGAATTGATATTGGCAAACGTATTTTTTATGCCCTCGATGAAGGGGAACGCTTAGGCGTGTTGGATAGGATTAAAGCGGAAAAATTAAAGGGAACGATTAATGTACAGCGTTTCAAAGGGTTAGGGGAAATGAACCCCAGTCAATTGCGCGAAACCACCATGAATCCTGATACACGCCGCTTGATTCAATTGACCATTGCTGAAAATGACCAAACGGACGAAATGCTCGATTTATTGTTAGCTAAAAAACGCGCTTCAGACCGGAAGCTATGGCTAGAAAGCAAGGGGAATTTAGCCGCGCTTTAAACCCCCTCCTTTCAGAAAGGAGGGATGGGGTGGATTTAAAACTATAACTGCCTGATGCCTTAAAACGATTTTGACAATTGAAAATACACCATCGGTAAACGGGCATTGCTATCGGAAGTGGGGTATTTGTGCGGTGCGTGCCACGCCACACTGGTATGCACATTAAAGCCTTCGGCTTCTAATAAATTCAACCCCACCCCATAGCCTGTTAAATGGCGTGAATTGTGTAAATCGCCCGCCAAAGGATTGGCATTTATTCGCGAAAACCCCGTGTCTATAAAGCCAATTAACTGCATATAGCCAGGTACAGAGGGAATGCTGGGCAAGTGATAACGCGCCTCGCCATTAAACATCCAGCCTTCATCAGCACTGCCTTCCCCAACAGGATAGGCGCGGATTGCATTCGCGCCGCCTAAACTGATTTGCTCGGAGCTATCAAGGTTTTTACTGGCAACTTGCCCTTGAAAATTTGCAAATAAACTAAAATCTTCGCTAATATTTTGACTGCGGTTTAACTGCCACGCGATTTTATGATAACCGCCGTTGCTGTTTAAGCCTGAGGTTTGGTCGGCATTAAACGCGGCTTGATTGCCAAATCGCACTTCCCCTGCCGATATAGTCAATGAACCTTGAGTGATACCACCTGTGGGCAAAAGCTGGTCATAATAATTACCTGCAAAGGAAAAATTCATCACATTGAGTTCGCGGTGATTATGGGTTTGATATAAACCAAGATTATCCTGCATCCAGCGGTGTTCATAATGAGCTGTTCCCATTAACCGCCCTTCTCTGGCTAGCCATAAAGGATGATTCACGGAAATGCCCACTATTCGTGCAATGCCCGCCGCCTCTAAGGGCTGAAAAAAACGCCCTAGACTATAATGTAATTCTGAAAAATTCACCCCTAATCGAGTGCCATAGCCATTAATCGGCACATTATAATCGGCACTGCCTGACACCGAATGCCCTGTTTCAGTGCTTTGTACTCGCATATTAAGCTGGTCGCCCCAGCCTGTTGCATCATTAAGACTTAAGCCCGTTTCCATTCGATAATAGCCCGTAGCATATAAACCATAATTATCGGTTTGCGCATAGCCTTTTAATAACGGTTCTTCTCTGACTTTAAGTTTTAACGCAGAACTGCCCGCTTGACTGCCTTGGATTAAAACAATTTTGCTTTTTATGCCAGGTAAATCGTTAATCAGCAAGCTAAGTTTGTTAAGACTGGTGAGCGTAATAATTTCATCTTCAGCATAAGTGTCAAGAAAGCGTTGTAACACCGCATGATTAATACGCAATTCACTGATAGGGTCAACCGCATCGTGGGTTAAATGCGAGGCATCTAAACGCCCTTCCAAAATTGTAATCTCAACCTGTCCTTGTTTAATTGTTTGTTGTGGAATATAGGCTGAGGCTAGAAAAAAACCTGCTTGATGATAATAGCCAGTGATTATTTTTGCCGCCGCTTCTAAGTCACTAAAACCGATTTCATGCCCAACATAAGTGGCTAATAAAGGCACAAGTTCGTCATCAGAGAACTGGGTATTCCCTTTTAAATGAAACGCTTGTACAGTTAAACGTAACGCATTTTCTGGCAGCATGGCAGGTTTAGCGGTTTCTGGTTTTTCTATGACAGGCTCAACCTGTGGTTTGGGAGGACGTGCAGGCAAGCGATTTTCACGCATCAGCAACCCCGCATCAGGTAAGGGGGGTTCAGCCGCATCGCAAGTTAAAAAACTACTTCCAAGCAGCAAACTACTGAGATAAAACGTGAAATGGTTGTGAAAAGTTTTCATAAAAGGCACTGTTAAAAAATAACGGATGATTTATTTTAAAGGATAAATCAATAACACGCTTAAATCTGCCACATTTGTTCCTGTCGCACCCGTGATAAGTAAATCACCCGAACTATTTAAAGCCGTGTAAGAGTCATTATTATTTAAGCGATTAGTTGGATTAAAACGGGCATTTTTGATACGTTCGATGCTTTGTGAATCAACTAATCCGCCTGCGGCATCGGTTTCTCCATCTTTGCCATCGGTGCCGCCACTTAAAAAAACCCAATCATTTAATAATTTGTCTTTTTTTGCTGCAATCGCAAAAGCTAATGCCAGTTCTTGATTGCGCCCGCCTTTTCCTGAGCCTGTGACATTCACCGTTGTTTCCCCGCCTGCAATAAAAGCGGTTGGCTGTTTAAGCAGCGGCACTAAGGCTTTAATGTGTTGAACCCAGTGTGTGGCTTGCTCTCTGGCAATCCCTGTAAGTGCCGCATGGTAAAGATGGGTTTGATAACCTTCCTGCCGCGCCGATTGCATAGCAGCTTGTACGCTCAACGCATTACTCCCAATCAGAACATGACTGCTGTGTTTAAAAAAAGCTTCCACAGATTTGGGCGTTTCTTTGCGTTGTCCTGCCTGTCCTTCCACTAAAACCTGTTGCACAGACAAAGGAATTTTATCCCACACCGCATAGCGAATTAAAATTTCAATCGCTTCTGAGTAACGACTGTTATCAGCAACACTTACGCCGCTGGCAATGGTACTTAAATCATCGCCCAACACATCCGATAAAATGAGCGCGTGAACATCCGCAGGACAGGCAAGGCGAGTTAAATGCCCGCCCTTTAACTGGGATAAATGTTTGCGCACACAGTTAATTTCAGTGATGGTTGCAGAAGAGCTTAATAATAAATCGGTGGTGCGCATTTTTTCAGCCAGCGTCACTGGTTCAACCGGTGCTGGCAGCAAAGCAGAGCCACCGCCTGAAATTAAAACCAACACCAACTCACCTTGCTGGGCTTGTTTTAATTGCGCGATAACTTGCTGGGCAGCTTGCAAACCTGCCGCATCAGGCAACGGATGCCCTGCCCCGATAACTGTAAAAGGCGGCAAATCAATGAGGTTCTCATAATTTGTAATCACCAACGCGGTATCGGCAAGCCATTCAGCTGGCACGCAATCTTGGACGGCTTTTGCCATCGTGCAAGCGGCTTTCCCCAATGCGATAAGATGAATTTTTGTCCACCGTCCAATCCGTATTTTCTGCGGGTTTGTCACATCAAGTTGTAACGCTATGTGATTTTCAGCAACGGTTATTGCCCGCTGCACTGCCTGATACGGATTTGCAGCAGCAACGCCTGCTTGAAAAATAGTCCGTGCTTGTTGGCGTAAAGAAAGTAAGGAGTGTAAATGCGAAGTCATTGCTCTGCTCTGAATACAAAATTAAATCGTTATTTTGCCTAAGTAACGATTATTTGACAAACGCATGATACCGCCCTTGCTGCAAACTACTTGGCCCTTGTTTAATGTACTTAAGCATCAAAAACACTTCAATGACTAAGAAAATGCTGTAAACCACAAAATAACCGATGAGGCTAAAAATTAAATCGCCTTTTGAGAGTGAGGAGACGCTTAAAAAGGTCGGTAAAACCTCGGCAATCGCCCAAGGTTGTCTGCCAAATTCTGCGACAAACCAGCCCATTTCACAGGCAATCCACGGCAATGGCATCGTGTAAAGGGCTAATTTTAATAACCAATCTTTGCGACATTGCCGAATTGAACTGGCAATAAAGGCTAAGGTAAAAACCAATAATGAAGTAAAACCACAGGCGACCATGATTCTAAATGTCCAAAACAGCGGCGCAACTTGTGGAATAGAGGCTTGTGCGGCTTGTTCGATTTGCTGTTCAGAGGCATCCACCACTTTGTCGGTGTACGCTTTAAGTAATAGCCCATACCCCAAATCTGCTTTGTAATGCTTAAAGTCGGCAAGCAATTGTGGTTCGCGTTTATCATCACGCAATTCTTGCAACAGCGCATAAGCTTTGATGCCATTGCGCACCCGTTGCCGATTTTTTATTAAAATTTCGCTCAACCCCATAATCGGCGTGTCGGTGGAGCGCGTTCCGATTAGCCCTAACACCCACGGAATTTGAATCGCATAGTCTGTGGTCATCGTGTCTTGATTGGGAATGCCAATCACCGTAAAAGCGGCAGGCGCAGGTTCTGTGTGCCATTCTGCTTCTATCGCTGCCAACTTGGTTTTTTGCACTTCGCCATCGGTATAGCCGCTTTCATCCCCTAAGACGATAACCGATAACGTGGCGGCTAAACCAAATCCTGCGGCAATGGTAAAGGAACGTTGTGCAAAGGCAAAATCGCGCCCTTTTAACATATAATACGCACTAATTCCTAAGACAAACGCCGAAGCGGTGGTATAGCCTGCCGCAACGGTATGAACAAATTTAACTTGCGCAGCGGGGTTAAATAGCAATTGCCCAAAACTGGTTAGTTCCATTCGTAAGGTTTCAAAGTTAAATTCTGAACCGACAGGATTTTGCATCCAGCCATTGGCAACTAAAATCCACAATGCAGAAAAATTAGACCCTAATGCCACCAACCACGTTACTAATAAATGCCCCGCTTTGCTCAGTTTGTCCCAACCAAAGAAAAACAAGCCGACAAAGGTTGATTCTAAAAAAAACGCCATTAAACCTTCAATTGCCAGCGGCGCACCAAAAATATCCCCGACATAATGTGAATAATACGACCAATTCATCCCGAATTGGAATTCCATTGTCAACCCTGTCGCAACCCCTAGCGCAAAATTAATGCCAAACAATTTGCCCCAAAACTGGGTCATGTCTTTGTAAATTTGCCGACCCGTCATTAAATAGGTCGATTCCATGATAGCTAATAAGAAGGATAAACCTAAAGTTAGTGGCACAAATAAAAAGTGATACAAGGCGGTACTGGCAAATTGCCAGCGTGAAAGGGCGATAACACTTTCTGAAATCATACAAAAAATCCTGCTAAAAAAGGTAACATTGAAACATTAGTCTATCTTTATAGTCTAGTGAGTAAAGCAATGACCTATTTTAAAAATAGCTATCACTTGACGCGAGTAATGCCTTCGCTTGTTGTTGCGCCACACTATTAATCAAAGTTAAATCCTCTGCCTGCACTGAACTGGCTAAAACTTCGCTTAATAAACGGTCATGCAGCGGACGGTCAAAGCTCATGC
>JAIFMS010000163.1 GCA_020048335.1 Methylococcaceae bacterium
ATTTGTTTTGGCGTACTTAAATGCCAAGAAACCTATCAACCGCAAACTGGATAATTTCCGCTTGCGATTGATTTGGAGAGATGGTATCTACACAAAACCGCCCTCGGCAAAACCAACGGCGGTTTTTTATTGCCTGTAAATTTTAAATTTTGCTCTATAGTAACTTATACGTTACTATCTCCCTATGCAAATAACAGAATACATCCGAGAAAATGGCTCTAATCCTTATCAAAAATGGTTCAATTCACTGGACGCAATAGCCGCCGCAAAAATTACCGTTGCCAAAGTAAGACTCGAATTGGGAAATACTTCCAACATCAAATGGTTTGATGGCATTGGCGAATATCGTATTGATTGGGGCGCAGGTTATCGAATCTATCTGGCACAAGAAGGACAGCAACTGATTATTCTGTTCGGTGGTGGTACTAAAAAAAGCCAGCAAAAAGACATTGATAACGCAAAGAAACTTTTCACTGAATATAAATCACGCAAAAAACAGGAGAAATATGGCAATCACTAGAGATTACAAAACGACCATAACCCAGTGTGTTGAAAGCAACCCTGCTTTTGCCAAGGCTCTATTAGACGAAGCAATGTCTTTATTTTTAAATGGAGAACCCGATGTTGCTCGCTTGGTATTACGCGATTTAGTCAATGCAACTGTAGGTTTTGAAACAATGGCTATAAAAATCAACAAACCGAGTAAAAGTTTACACAGAATGCTGTCAGCCAAGGGCAATCCTACAATGGATAATTTGACTAAAATTGTGGGCGTTCTTAAGGCACAGTTGAATGTAACTATCAATGTTAATACGACTGTTTGCAACTCCTAACTGCCTGTTGGCAAAACCAACGGCGGTTTTTTTATTGCCAGTTAATTTGATGTACAATCTTTTCCATGAAAAATAAACTTATCTGGGATGAGATTAAACGGCAATCCAATTTACAAAAGCATGGCTTAGACTTTGCCGATGCGGACGAAGTTTTGGCTTCGCGTTATCGCCTTGATATAAACATCGTGCGCAATGCCGAAGTAAGAACACAATCTATTTCTTACGCATTGGGCTTTTTAGCCGTTTTGACCGTTGTTCATACCGAGCGTGAACAGTTGACACGCATCATTAACTCGATAAGATGCGCTTCGTTCCTCAGCACATCCTATAAAGAAGCAAATTCATAGGATGCGCTGAACAAAGGTAAGCGCATCATCCATAAACCAAACCGCCCTCGGCAAACACCAACGGCGGTTTTTTTATTGCTTTTCTCTAAAGCTGTTACGATGTTTTTGAAATCAATTCTTGCTGAATTCTTTCAGCTAAAAAAACCTTCAATAACGACTGATAGGGTACATCCCGCTTATTGGCTAATAATTTCAATTGCTCAATCATCGTTTCAGGCAAACGCAAGGAAATCGTTTTGGTTGTTGGTTTTAAATTAGGTAATACAACAGGCATGGCTTGTTCCCAATCAATATAGTCAGCAGAATCGTGTTCTGACCAAAATAATTGTTCTTCTTGCTCATTGGCAAAATTAGGCATTTTTTTCGGCATTGCAATAAACCTCTCTTTCTTTTTTGCTCATATCACGCGCTGAAATGACGCGAATCAAATTATTTCTAACCGTGCAAACTAAAAATAAACGGCGGTGCTGCTCTGTTTTTCCCAAAACATAAAATCGCGCTTCTGACAAAGAATGGCGATTATCGTTTCCCACAATTAAAGGCTGATTAAAGAAAATTTCCTCACATTCAGCAGAAGTTACTTGATGTTTTAACCCGTTTTTTGTGTTATTCCCATCATCCCATTGAAAGCCAGTGCAATTCAAAAGTGTGTTTTTCATTTGTATTTGTATATTTTAAACATATACAAATGTTAGTAGATAAAATCGTAATTGACCATCATAAAAAAACCGCCCTCGGCAAACACCAAAGGCGGTTTTTTTATGTCCGAAATTTAAGATTAAGCCCCTAACAAATTTGTCACAACGGCTTATAAGAACAAAGGTTGATAAACTTTTGCCATGATAAAAAAAGAAAAACCAGCCGTGAAGTTTGGCATGAATTTTAAAATTTTAATCCCTGACAGAAATGTTTTTCTACTTAAACTCGCTTTTTACTTTATTATTTAGCAAACATTTTTAAGATTTTTAACTTACTCGATTTTCAATAAAAAAACACTATGGATCTGAAATTTCTTGATTTTGAACAACCTATCGCTGAATTAGAAGCGAAAATAGAAGAACTGCGCAAAGTAGAATTTGACAATGACATTAATATTTCTGATGCTATCGCACAGTTAGAGAAAAAAAGTCAAACCTTAACAATGACGATTTTTTCTAAACTCACTGATTGGCAAATTTCCCAATTATCCCGACACCCTGGGCGACCTTATACACACGATTATATCGCGCATATTTTTACTGACTTTCACCAATTGCACGGTGACAGAGCCTATGCGGATGACCCTGCGATTGTGTGTGGCTTGGCTAGATTAGATGATATGCCTGTAATGGTCATCGGTCATCAAAAAGGGCGTGATACCAAAGAAAAAATTTATCGCAATTTTGGAATGCCGCGCCCAGAAGGGTATCGAAAAGCATTGCGTGTGATGAAATTAGCCGAAAAATTCAAGTTACCTATTATTTGCTTGATTGATACACCCGGAGCCTACCCAGGAATTGGTGCAGAAGAACGCGGACAAAGTGAGGCAATTGCTAGAAACTTGTTTGAAATGGCAAAATTAGAAACGCCGATTATTTGCACCATTATTGGAGAAGGTGGGTCAGGCGGGGCTTTGGCAATTGGCGTGGGGGATAGATTGCTGATGCTGGAATACAGCACTTATTCGGTGATTTCGCCTGAAGGTTGTGCCTCTATTTTATGGAAAAGCGCAGATAAATGTCAATTGGCCGCCGAAGCAATGGGTATTACCTCTGACAGAGTCAGAGAGCAAGGCTTTTTAGATGAGGTGGTTAGAGAGCCGCTTGGTGGGGCGCATCGCGACTTTAAAACAACCGCCTTGAATTTGCGTGATGCTTTAGTTGCACACTTGAGGCAACTAAAAAATGAGCCGCAGGATGAAATGTTGGAAAAACGTTACCAACGGATGATGAGTTATGGTGCATACAGTGATGAATTAATTAGATAGCAAAAGCGTTATCGCTTTGCAAAAATACAGAATAAACCTATAATGCTGGGTTTTTCCAGAGCATTCTGCTCTACTTCTTGCTTCACTGCCTTTTTTAAAAGACAGGAAGCTTTTAACCCGCAAGGAGATATCGTGCGACATTACGAAATTGTCTTTTTAGTACACCCTGATCAAAGTTCTCAGGTTTCTGCTATGGTTGAACGTTACAGAGCCACTATCGAAGGCGCGAACGGTTCAATTCATCGCTTAGAAGATTGGGGACGCAGACATTTAGCTTATCCCATTAACAAAATTCATAAAGCCCATTATGTGTTAATGAATATTGAATGTGATCAAGCAACTTTAGCTGAATTAGAAACAGGTTTTCGTTTCAATGATGCAATTTTGCGCAGCATGACCTTATCAAGAAAAGTTGCTATTACAACGCCTTCAGCCATTTCAGTGGCAGCAGCAGAAGAAGGTAAAGCTTCTGAGGCAAGAGCTGCAAGAGAAGAAACCGCTAAAGTTGAAGATGCAGACGCTGACAGCGATGAAAACCTTGATGAATTAGCAGTTGAAGTAGCTGCTGATGGTGATGAGTAACATTTAATTATTTAAGATTTTAAGAGGATTATTATGGCGCGTAATATGAGACGCAAAAAGCAGTGTCGCTTCAGTTCTGATGATGCAGAAACAATTGATTACAAAAACTTAGATATGCTAAGTGAATATGTGACAGAAACAGGCAAAATTGTTCCTAGCCGCATTACAGGCACAAGTGCTAAATACCAAAGACAGTTATCAACCGCCATAAAGCACGCTCGCTTTATTGCGTTACTGCCATTTTGTGATGCACACAAATAAGTTACGCTAGGAATGCGATTTTTAGCGACTTTCATTGTAAAAGGCAGGATGCAAGCCATTATGGTCGTATCTGTGTCTATGGTGTTGTCGTTAATTTTTCCCCCTATTAATGTTGTAAGTTTAGCAGCTGTTGCGTTAGTCACCTTAAGACAAGGTGCTGGGCAAGGTTGGTTTGTTCTTGGTTTTAGTGCCATTATTTGTGCTGTGGCAGGTTTTCTTTTAACAGACGGGTATCAGTTTCCTTTGCTTTACGGATTCAGTTTATGGCTTCCTATTTGGCTGGTGTCCGTTGTTTTAAGAGCATCTAGGGATTTATATCTTGCCCTTGAAGCGATGATTGCTGTAGTCAGTGCGGCTATTCTTGTGCTGTATCTTTATCAGCCCGATTTAGCCATGATATGGCGCGGTCTATTAAATGGCTTATTAGAACCTGCTTTGGCCAAAGCAAATCCTGAGGTTGATTTAACGGCTTTGCAAAAAACCTTATCTGTATTTTATCGCTTTGTTATCACAGGGTTGCTAGCGCAAATTTATTTAGTTGTTCTATTGACAGGTCTGTTTTTAGGACGTTGGTGGCAAGCAATTCTCTACAATCCTGATGGCTTTAAACGCGAATATTTAGCCTTGCAAATGCGGCAGCACTTGGCTATAACAGCTGGGCTAGTGGGTGTTATTGGTATTTTCTCAACAGGTGTGATAGCAGAAATAGGCGCAAGCATCGCCTTTTTATTGTTTGGTGTGTACGCTTTTGTAGGAACAATCGTATTACATAACCTTGCCACCTTGTTAAAAACACAGCGATTTATGGTGCCGTTTTTATATGTGACGATGCTTCTTATTCCCTATGCCATTATTCCAGCTGCCCTCATCGGACTGATTGATACATGGCTGAACTTACGCAGTAAATTTTCAAATAAAATGAGCATATAAAGTGCTTTTAAGTATTCGGCTAATAACCGAAAGAGGTAAAAAATGGAAATAATCCTTCTTGAAAAGGTAGCAAACCTAGGTAGCTTAGGTGATAAAGTGGCGGTCAAATCTGGCTACGGCAGAAACTATTTAATCCCACAAGGTAAAGCCGTTGCCGCGACAGCAAAAAAAATTGCAGAGTTTGAATCACGTCGTGCTGAACTTGAAAAAGTTGCTGCTGAAAAATTATTAGCCGCACAGACACGCGGCGAAGAATTAGGCAAATTAGCCATTGTTATTGCGCATAAAGCAGGCGAAGAAGGGCGTTTATTTGGCTCTGTTGGTACGCACACTATCGCCGATGCCATTACAGCCGCAGGCATTGCCGTTGAAAAACATGAAGTGCGCTTACCTGTCGGGGTGATTCGTCATCTTGGTAGCTATGATGTCGCTATTCATTTACATACCGATGTTAATGTCACCATGTCGATTAAAGTTATCGCAGAATAAGTTAGAAAGTTTATGATCATCGTAACTGGCGGGGCTGGATTTATTGGTAGCAACTTGTGCTTGGGCTTAAATAAGCGAGGTTACGATGATATTTTAGTGGTGGATAATTTAACAAACGGCATTAAGTATAAAAATATGCTGGCTTGTCAAATTCGTGACTACCTCGATAAAGAAAGTTTCTTGCTTAAATTATCGCAAGGGTTTTTTCGCGCACAAACGATTGAAGCTATTTTTCATTTAGGGGCTTGTTCTGCAACTACCGAATGGAATGGTAAATATATGATGGAAAACAACTACGAATACAGTAAAGTTTTATTCCATTATTGCCAACAACATAAAATCCCTTTTATTTACGCCTCCAGTGCCGCTGTTTATGGTGGCGAAACTAACTTTAAAGAAAGTTTAGAATTTGAAGCCCCGCTGAATGTGTATGGTTATTCTAAATTCCAGTTTGACCAATATGTGCGTCACTATCAAGCCTTAACCGATTCCCAAGTTGTTGGCTTGCGTTATTTTAATGTTTACGGCCCAAGAGAAGCGCACAAAGGCAGCATGGCGAGCGTTGCGTTTCATTTCAATCAACAACTAAAAGCACAGCAAAAGGTTTGTTTGTTTGTAGGAACAGATGGCTATGCTAATGGTCAACAGCGGCGTGACTTTGTTTATGTTAGTGATGTGGTCGATGTGAATTTGTGGTTTTTCGATAATCCAACAACCTTTGGCATTTATAATGTTGGCACAGGTCGTAGTCAAACGTTTAATGATGTTGCTCAAGCGGTGATTGCGTATCATCAATACGGTGAAATTGAATACATCCCCTTTCCTGCACATCTTAAAGGCTATTATCAAAGCTTTACCGAAGCAAATTTAGAAAAACTACGGGCAGTAGGCTGTCATCAGCGTTTCAAATCGGTTGAAGAAGGGGTGGGGTTATATCTGGAATGGTTAAACAATTAAACGCTTGTTGCTTTGATGTCTAAGGCTATCAACTCTATGCACCTTCCCCGCCTGCTTTATACCTGCTTATTTTATTTTCTTACCCCCTTTCTGTTTATCCGCCTGTATTGGCGCGGTTTTAAAAACCCCAGTTTTCGTCATCGTTGGGCAGAACGTGTGGCTTGGTATAAACAACCTCATCTACAAGAAGTGATTTTTTTTCATGCCGTCTCGGTTGGGGAAGTCGAATCTATTTTTCCATTAATCACTCGTTTGTTACAACAACATCCAACCCGTAAAATTCTTATCACCACCACCACGCCAACAGGTTCTGACCGAATTAAAGCCGTGATGGGCAATCGCGTTGAACACGTTTATTTACCTTATGACTTACCCATTTTTATCCAACGCTTTTTAACCCATTTCAAACCCAAACTTGCGGTGATGGTGGAGACTGAAATTTGGCCTAACTTATTTGCGTTGTGTGCAGAAAACGCCATCCCCTTATTTATTATTAACGCGCGATTATCCGAATCTTCCTATCAGGGGTATCAAAAATTAGCCGCTTTAACCAAGCCCGCGCTGGCAGAGGTTAGCCTGATTGCCACACAAACACAGGAAGATGCGATGCGTTTTATTGCTTTTACAAACGATAAAAACAAAGTACAAACGTTTGGCAATATCAAATTTGACAGTCAGTTTAGTGCAGAATTTGTTGCTCAAGGATATAAAGCACGCGCTAACTTGTTTGCAGGACGCTTTGTGTGGATTATTGCCAGTACCCATCGTGGAGAAGAAGCAATGTTTTTACACAGTTATCAACAGCTAAAAGCGCAAATTCCAACACTCTTATTACTGATAGTGCCACGCAATATGGAGCGTTTCACTGAAGTAGAAAATTTGTGTAAAAAAAACAACCTTCATGTTGTTATGCGTACGACAGGAAAAATTTGTACTAACGATACCGATGTTTATATTGCCGATACAATGGGCGAATTAAAAATGCTGTATGCGACAGCCGATGTGGCGTTTGTGGGGGGCAGTATGGTCGCTGTTGGTGGACATAATGTTTTAGAACCTGCTGCGTTAGGAATTCCTGTGATGTTTGGTTTATATATGCACAATTTTAAAGCCATTGCCTCAGGCATACTAGCCGCACAAGCCGCCATCCAATGCCAAAATCAGCAACAAATTACCGATGTCCTACTTCGATTATATCAACAGCCTAACGATAGGCAATTACTGGCAAAAAAAGGTAAAGTGTTTGTACAACAAAACCAAGGCGCAATAGATAAAATTGTTTCACAGTTAGATAAGTTTTCTGAGCCTTTTTTAGGTTAGAATAAGGTGCTTTGTCCGTTTTTAAATAAAACCCTACGGCTTTTTGATTGTTTTATATAATAGGTAAGAATGTTGTCTTTATGCCACTTTTGTTTTTTTTAAACAACGATTATTTGCCATGTGCTGTAATTCCTGTCAAAATGACGGTAAGTGGCAGTTTGTTCAACAGAGTACCGATTCAAGCAGTCCGTAAACCATTCAAACAGTGTATCATTTGATTTTAAAGGGTACACAAAAGTCAATGTTTCAAATAGTCATTAGACTATAAATTTAGGAGAGTATTATTATGGTTAAAAAACAGTTAATTGCTTTAGCGTTGACCGGTATGACTATCGCGTCAGTCGCTCACGCAGAAGAGTTTTTAGACAATCGTTGGTATGTATCACCCTTTGGTTCCTTTGTTAAAACAGGTGGTGACCGTGATGCTGATGATGGTTGGGCAGCAGGTATGGGTGTTGGTAAAATTCTTAATCAACATTTTAATGTTGAATTAAGAGGGTTTTACCAAGAATTTGGTGGATACACCAACGTTAATCCACTGCTTTCACCTGGTCAAGTTCGCGTAGGCGGAAACTGGCGTATGGCAGGCGGAACAATGGATTTACAATACTACTTCTTCCGCGATAAATTATCTCCCTATGCTGTATTGGGTGCAGGTGCAACCCATACTTGGGTACCTGGTGACAGAGCAGTATCTGTTATCGGTGAAGCAGGTGCTGGTTTAACTTACGAATTAACCGATAATTTATTGTTGCGTGGTGATGTCCGTTATCGCTATACCAATGATTTTGGTGCTAATTTGCATTCAAACACGAACCAATTCCACGATATGGTTGTTAACGTCGGTGTGGTTGTGCCTTTTGGTCCAAAACCAAAACCTGCAACAGTTGCAGCTCCTGAACCTGTTGCTGTAGCGGATTGTTCTACAATGGACTCTGATAGTGACGGTGTCAATGATTGCTTGGACAAATGCCCAGGCTCATTAAGTGGTAGCAAAGTAAATGCCGATGGTTGTCCAATCAGTGTGGAATTGAGAGGCGTTCAATTTAAAGTGGATTCGGCTGTATTGACTGAAGAATCAAAATCAATTTTGGATGCAGTCGCTACCAGTTTAATTGCCGCTTCACAAGGTAAAGAAATTGAAGTACAAGGTCATACTAGCAGCGAAGGTTCAAACGCTTATAATATGAGTCTGTCAAAACGCCGTTCACAATCTGTCGTTAAATATTTGAAAGCACACGGTGTGACTGACAAGTTGACGGCAAAAGGTTATGGCGAAGAAAGACCGATTGCAGATAACGCAACTCAAGCAGGTAAAGCTGCAAACCGTCGTGTTGAATTAGTTTGGTTTGGTAACTAAAAGCCATTTCAAACTTAGCTTCTAGCGAAAAAAAGAACCCGCTGTTATAGCGGGTTTTTTATGGGGAAAAATCTGTCCGCGCACATACCCATACTTCAATAGTCATCACACCTGCATGGGTTAAAACTTTAGCAATTTCATTGACAGTTGCGCCTTTGGTCATAACATCATCCACTATAGCAACGTGTTGATGACGAAAAGATTTTTTAACAGAAAAAGCATCCAGAATATTGACCTCCCGTTGTTGTGCAGATAAACCAACTTGATGGGGCGTATCCCTGTGACGAATACACCCATTAAGTTCTAATGAAACGTTAAGTTGCTGTGCAACAACCTTAGCAATTTCAATGGACTGGTTAAAGCCGCGTTCACGATAGCGATTTTTGTGTAATGGTACGGGAATAATGCAATCAGGCGGCTCTGAATTTTGCTGTAAAGCGTCGGCAAGTAAGTGACCTAATAAACGGGCATTTTTGTAATGATGGCGAAATTTTAAATCGGTAATAAGCTTGGGAATTGCGCCTTGATAAAGAAACGGCGCATAGGTGCGCTGATACAGCGGAGGCTTTTTAATACAAGCCATACAGCGTTTTTTATGTTGTGCTTGCTGCGCTAAATTTTTGCCGCATTGATAACAGCAATCATGATTTTTAGGCAGTTGTTCTAGGCATAATTGACAGATGTCTTTGCCCACAATGCCTTTGTTGTAACATAAAATGCAGGTAGGGGGGAATAAGGCGTTTTGGAAAAAATCAAGCCAGCGCATGGCTTAAGCTTTTTGTTCCAGCATCGCAGAAAGAATGCCAATAATGTGTTCTGGATTTTCCTCAAGACTATAATCTTTCAAGTCGATATGCACAACATTGGCGATAAGCTTAACGAACTTCCAAGACATTCCCGTTGTCACCGCCCCATAAAGGGTAGGAATTTGATTGCCTTCCGCTTCATTAAACAATCTTGCCGCAATCATTTCAGCAATACATTGTCCAAATCCACCCATCATGTTTTCATTTTTGGCTTCAACCAATAGGATAATGGGGGAGGTGACAAACAACTGCTCAGGCGATAAGCTAATTAAAAAATCACAATAGCCGTTTAAGCCTTGTTCTTTGTCAATATTAAATTCAACCCCCGAAAAAAAACTAATTTTTCTATCAAACTGTTTTCGCATTTCAATTAACACATTGGCAATAATCAACTCGGACTTTGCTTTTTCGGTATTCATGGACACTGCCAACGGGATGTTTTCTTCTAGCGTTATCGCAAAATATTCGCTGATAGTCACAGGTGTCAAAGCCGAAAAAATGCCACGCTTTTCGATAATGTTTAAACCAAATTTATGCTGAACTTGTTTAAGGGTAAAATCACTGTAGGGCATTTCAGTGTTCTTTATTTAAATGTGAAAAATATTGGTACGCTC
>JAIFMS010000083.1 GCA_020048335.1 Methylococcaceae bacterium
TTCACTTTAAGTATTCGGATAAAAATGTTGCCAATAATGGCGCAAGCAATGAAATTATTAGTGTATTGGATTATTGGGCAACCCCTTTGCGCACTCAGATGGAAAAAACCTATTCCGCGCCGTTTGCCACCCAATTATATAGTAAGGAAGTCGTGATTACAGACGAGGGAAAAAAGCACTGGGCTTATCCGCGTTTGCAACATGGCGGAGAATATTTAACTCACCCTGCTACACAAAAAATACGCGACCTAGTTCAAAAAGCAGGGCTGGGATTTTTAAAAGGGCTGGCTTTATCTGTTGTAATAATCGTGCTGGGATGGACGTTAAGTTCAGCATCACAAAAAAAACACCTCTACGGCTCAACGGGTAAAGCGGTATGTGGCTTGCTGTTATTTTTAATAGCAGGGACTGGCTGTGTGATTGAATTATCAGGCTATTATCATATTTTGGGAACGGATAAAGTTGGTGAAGATGTGTTTTATCAAGCCATTAAAAGCATTCGCACAGGGCTGATTATTGGTTCATTAACAACGTTGGTGATGCTGCCGTTTGCGATTGTGTTTGGGATTATGGCAGGTTTTTTTCAGGGATGGATTGACGATGTGATTACTTATCTATACACCACGTTAAATTCAATTCCGAGTGTGCTATTAATCGCCGCCTCCATTTTGATGGTGCAAGTGTATATGGCAAATCACCCCGATGATTTTACCAATCCTCTGATTCGTTCAGATATGCGCTTGCTATTTTTATGTATGATTTTAGGGGTAACCAGCTGGACGGGGTTGTGCCGTTTACTTCGTGCAGAGACCTTGAAATTGCGGGAAATGGAATATGTCCAAGCGGCACGCGCGTTAGGTGTCAAACAAAGTCAAATTTTATTTCGCCACATTTTGCCCAACGTGATGCACATTGTATTAATTTCGGTGGTATTAGATTTTAGCTCACTGGTGTTAGCCGAAGCGGTGTTGTCCTATATCAATATCGGCGTAGACCCAACCACTTATAGCTGGGGAAATATGATTAACGGGGCGCGGTTGGAAATGGCGCGTGAACCTGTGGTGTGGTGGTCGTTAGCGGCTTCGTTTGTGTTTATGTTCAGTTTGGTATTGGCGGCAAACCTGTTTGCCGATTGTGTGCAGAACGCCTTTGACCCGCGTAGAGCAGAAAAATAATGAGTAAGTAAGTCAAAGTTTTGGTATAGTTTAAAGCTATACCTAATTGAAAATAAGATTTATTTTTATATCCTTCTCATTAAATTTCATTATGACTGCAATAATAAAAAAAGGCGAAAACATTTTATTATCCAAACTTGTACCTGATTTAAAAGAAATTATTGTTGCAGTAAAATGGTTAAACAAAGCCAATGACTCAACAAAGTTTGCGATTGATTGCAGTGCATTTTTATTAACCGAGCAAAACAAAATTAGGCAAGATGAGGATTTTATTTTTTATAATCAACCGCTTTCTACCGATAATGCAGTGATATTAAAAAATAATTTATTTAAAGTAGACCTCGCTAAGATTCCTAATGAAATTCATAAAATCAGCTTTGTTTTGACCTTGCATGAAGCCAAACAACATCAACATTATTTTGGCTTATTAGATAAAATTATTATCGAATTATTTAATTTTACCGATAAACAAAAAATAGCCTCTTATACCGTAGAAGATGCCCGTTCTGAAATAGCGATTATTTTAGGATTTATTTATCGTTATCAAACAGAATGGAAATTTCGTGCCGTCGGACAAGGTTATAATGACGGGTTAGGCGTATTAGCTAAAAACTTTGGTGTCACTATTGCCGAGGAAATAGCAGAACAAAATAGCCCCGAAAAAAAAGATGTTTTACCTTTAAAAAACAATACTATACAAGAATCGGCGGTTAATGAAAAGTCCAAATTAGTAAATAAAAAAGCCAATAACCGCGCGAAATTAAAATTAGATGAATTACAACAAGATTCGCCCGCTACTATTAATGGCGAAAAAAATGCGGTTGTGGATATTCATAATACCGATATGATGACAAAACAAGCCCATTATGAACCGATTGTTCAATGGCTAAAATTAAAAATGATTGAAGCGGAGGTTAATGAAGCTGCAATGGACACCAGTGGTTTTTTTGATGAAATTGCCATTGTGCTAGGGGATAATTATGACCTATTAAAAATCGTGAGCAATACCATTAAGCGCAGGCAAGTGAATAAAAAAACGGCTTATATTAATTTACATGAGCATTCGCCGCTGGCTATCGGCAGCATTAAAAAATTTTGTAAACAATTATATGATTTCTCCTTTGTCGCTAAATATTTTTATAATAGCCAAGATAATAAAATTATTTTACATTTACAATCCGCAGTTAAAATAACGAATTTTTTTAATGGTGAATGGCTAGAATGGTACGCTGTTATGAAAATAGCCAAATTATGCCATGAAAAAAACATTCCGTTTTCTTGTACACGAAATATGTTGATTTCTATGCCAAATGAAAGCCATTATGAAATAGATGTGTTTTTCTTAATAAATGAAATACCGTTATTTATTGAATGCAAATCTGGCGAATATAGACAGTTTATTGATAAATATTCCCGTTTAAGAAAAAAATTAGCAATTCCCAAACCGTATTTTTTATTTTTAACCTTAGGCACTGAAAATGAACATAATCAAGGATTAACCGCTATGTTTGATATTACGTTTATCAATGAAAAGAGCTTATTAGCTTATGTGATAGATATATTCTTAAAAAAAAAAGACTGACCACTGAAGATTCTGTCTTTTTACCAGCAGTGGAAAATAAAGCGAGAAAGCCCGTTAATTCACCACAACCTTTAGAGCTTAAGCCCTTGGCAAGCCAAAAAAACGCCACCGCTTTAAAGGGAAAAGAAAGGAAAAGGCGATAAACCCACCTAAACAAAAAAGTTTAACTCCCTTGTTTTTAGGGGGGATTATTATAGTGATAGTTTTTTTTATGTATTATGCGGATAAGTTTTAAGCTATGGTTTTTTAGCTATAATTGATAAAAAAATATTTACTTTCAAAGAGTTAAAACTGTCCGATGTATTAGAATTATAAGCTATTTCAAAGATGAATTTATTTACTTTGCATTCAATTTAAGTAAGTGAGCCAAAGTTTTTGTATGTTTTATTTGCTAGAGGGAGTGCAAAACTTAGGTTTTGCATTCCAAAATTTTTGTTTTACTACTTAACAAATTACAAGATGGCTCAAAGATAAGAAAATTGCTGTCGATATTTTAGACAACCTATTAAAAATAACGTGTTTACGCTGAAAAAATGTTCCTCACTCTTCTGACTGTTTTAAGCGAAATAGCCTTGCTGTTTTTGTTTCTTTGGATGGCAAAAACAGCTTATCCTGACAGGTATGCGCAAACCTTTTTAGCCAACCCGACCAAACGCAGAGAGTTGATTAGCTGTTTGATTCTTGGGATTGTCTATTGGAATATCACAGGCTATCTTGATGATGAACAGGAGCGTGACGAAGCGTTATGGAATCTGACAAAAAAAGCAAACTTTCGCAAAGCGTACTGCGCTTATTTGGGTGAATTTCCAACTGGGGCGTATGCGGCGCAAGCCAATTTGCAATGTCATCCTGTGGTTGAGTCTATTTCTGAGGCGGTTGAAGTGAAAACAATACCTCATCTTCCGAACGACCCGCATTGCCAAGGCAATTGTGTTGAGGGGTATGGTTCTTATACCTTTGTAAACAAGGATAGTTACAAAGGGCAATGGAAAGCCGGTCAAATGAATGGACAAGGCAGTTATACCTTTGCCAATGGCGATAACTATGAAGGTGATTTCAGCGAGAATAAAAAAGCAGGATTTGGTGTTTTTACATTGGGTAATGGGAGTGAATATAGAGGTCAATTTGTAGCCGATGCTTATGATGGACAAGGCACATATACCAGTGTCAATGGCGATAAATATGTCGGTCATTTTAAAAAGGGCAAAAAAGACGGACAAGGTGATTATATTTTTGCCAATGGTGAAAAATATGTAGGGGAATTTAAACAGGATAAAAAAGATGGACAAGGCAGTTATTTTTTTATCAATGGAAACCGCTATATAGGCGCGTTTAAAAATGATCAGCGCGAAGGACAAGGCACTTATACAACGGCGGCGGGGCTGGAAACAACAGGCGATTGGAAAAACAATCAGCTTGTGCCATAGCGATAGGTGAATAGGGAATCAAAACGCAACATCAATCTGACGCAATGTCAGTTTTAAAACAAATCCGCAAAAGTTTCTTTGTCATATTTCCTACAAAAAACGCCTTTTTATAAAATATCACCCTCAAAAACGCCCTTCTTATTGATTTTATTGCTTATTTTTTAAATTCAAAACTTGGCAAGCAATTTGCAAAGTAATTTAAAAAACCGAGTCTATTAAGCCAAATCCTTAAGGAGAAAATAATGCTACTTGAAAACTATCAAAACCAAGGTTTATTAACCGTTACCTTAGTGAATGGACAGACCACAACAGCGGGGGTTTATGCGTATCGTGGCGATTTAGTGTTGAAAGAAGGCGCGTTGCGCGAGGGTTCAACGACTGACAGAAAACCCCCTACCGCTTTATTTATTCATTCAGCCTTACTTATCGAAGGCGATAAAATAAAGTTTATCAATGGGTTATTGCCAACCTTAAGTTTGTTACCTGTTTTTGTGGAAAAATACAAAGCCGATATTGCAAGCGACTGTGTGGCATTGGTGTATGTGGAAAATATCAGCAAACCTCTGCAAGTGGTTTTAGAAGGCGTGAGTTATCAATTGCTACCGTTTAAAGAAGGTTTAGTTTGGAATGAATTGCTCGAAGAGTTGTACATCGAAAAAAGTGAATTGAAAGGACAGTCGGCTGAAGATAAAGTTGCCATCGCGTATGCGGCGGCAAAAACCTATAAAGCCAAAGGTGAGGTGGTGAGTTTAGCCGAAGCAGAAGCGTTTACTTTTATCGTGGTCAAAGATGCGTCGGTGGGTGCTATTTAGTTGGCACTGTTTGTGCTTAATGAATAGTAAGTTTTGTTGTTGGGTGGTGCCTTGTCAAGCGTTCTATCTTTTAGGTCAGTTTATTTTCTTTAAGATAGGGCGCTTTTTTTTAGTTTTAGCCTGAAAATGCCATGACAAACTATATAAATATTTCTGTATCGGATGCTAAAAATAGCTTGCAAATGGATAATCTGTTGATTTTAGATTGTCGCACGACAGCCGATTATAAAGCTGGTCATTTAGAAAATGCCCTTCATTTGCACGATGGGTTAAGAGAATCCTTGGTCAAACGCGGTGACAAACAACGTACTATTTTGATTTATTGTTATCACGGTCACGCCAGTCAGCACGTTGCTCAGTTTTTTGCCGATTTTGGTTTTAGCCACGTTTATAGTTTAGAAGGTGGTTACACCGCGTGGCAACAAAGTAGTGCATCCTGACAATCCCTCTATTTAGGAGAAAAAATCATGGCTGAATTAGCCCGCGAGACAGCTTTACGGATTGCGTTAGCTGCAAAAGTTTTACCCGGTGTTGGGATTTCCAAATTGCTGGAGGTTCTGCATGAGCGTGTTGGCGAACCCTTGGATGATGAAAAACTCAAAGCGGTCACGGTCACCAATTTAAAAACAGGCTTAGGCAGTTTAGATGGTGAAGAAGACGGCGAAGATATTGGGATTGGTTTAGATAAAATTAAATTAGCGGTGCGTTATTTGTGGGGCGAAGAGCAAGCGGATGAAAGTTTGCCGCAAGTGATTCCTTATAAAGAAGGCGATTTGCCTAACTCAATTCGCGTGGCGGTGGCATCGGATAAAGGGACTTTAATTAACGGGCATTTCGGTTCGTGTATTCGGTTTTTGGTTTATCAATTATCGGCGCAGGAATGTCGCTTGATTGCGATTCGTTCGACCGCAGAAGCCGATACTGCTGAGGATAAAAACTTGTTTCGGGCGCAGTTGATTGGCGATTGTCACATTCTGTTTGTGCAGTCCATTGGTGGGCCTGCCGCTGCAAAAGTTATCCGAGCCGATATTTATCCAATTAAAGTACCCGATGTGACAGAAGCTGAAGAAAAAATGCAGGAATTGCAAGCCATATTTGACGCACCGCCGCCTTGGTTAGCCAAAGTATTAGGCAGAAATGCAGAAGAACGGGTGCGTTTTGATTACACCGAAGAATCTGTTTAAATCATTTGCTAATGTGAGTTAAGGGTAATAAACACAGCTTGTTTACCTGAATAAGGAGTAATAAATGAATCCTGAAGAATTAAAAAAATTGGAAAAAGAAGTCAAAAAAAATAAACGCCTCGCCAATGAGCAAGCCTCTGTTTTGCATGACTTGATTGAAGATAGATTGCCCGATGCGTATGGCGAAATCATGGGAATTGCGCAAGCAACCTATGATGCGTGTAAAGCGTGGGATGAGGCAAATCAAAAACTTATCGCTGCACAAGCGGCGGCTTAAACAGGAGAAAATCATGTCTGAATTTGTAACAGGCGTTACCTTTGGCGGCACGGTTTGGACACCTGCTTACGTCACCGATATTAATCAAAAAACCTGTATTGGCTGTGGACGCTGCTTTAAAGTTTGTCCGCGTGATGTGTTTGATTTAATTGAAAAAGAAGAGGCTTTGGGTGCTGAAGAATTTGATGATGATTACGATGACTTTGAAGACGATGACGATAACAGCATGGTGATGAGTTTGAAAAATGCGCTGGATTGCATTGGCTGTGAGGCTTGCTCAAAAGTCTGTCCGAAAGATTGTTTTACCCATCAACATAAAGCCGCGGCTTAAACGGAGCAGACATCATGGCAAGACCTGAAAAACACGTTTTTGTCTGTACGCAAAACAGACCGCAAGGGCATCCACGCGGCTCGTGCATGAGCAGTGGTTGCGGTGCGGTGATGAATGAATTTATGAGTCAAATTCAATCGCGCAACTTATTTGAAAAAATCGCGTTGACCACGACAGGCTGCTTAGGGCCGTGTGGCGTGGGGCCGAGTGTGTTGGTGTATCCTGACGGGGTGTTATATGGCAAACTCACCGCTGCTGATGTGGTGACGATTGTGGAACAACATTTAATAGGTGGCGAACCTGTCGCGCATTTGCAAGCCCCTGCTGAGGTTTGGTAAATGGACAATCTGCACCTATTGGATGAGCGCGTGATGTTCAGCCCGCAAATGCCTGTTGCGATTAATGCCTTATTGCAGGCAGCGGTTGGCTTGACCTCATCCAATCCCGTGCAGGCAGAACAGCTTTTTTTACGCGCCCAAACCACCGATACGCATTGTTTGCAAACGTATTTTGCCCTGTATAAATTTTATTTTTTTCACAAACGCTTAACCGAAGCCGAATATTTTGCCTTGCAAGGCTTGGAAGAGGCAGCGCGACAAGGCGGTTTTCCCAGTGATTATCGCCGGTTAGCGCGTGAACCCAATAAATGGGATTTATACGCGAATGAAATTTCGCTATTTTATTTGTACAGCTTAAAAGCTTTAGCCTTTATCAAGTTGCGCAAAGACCATCTGATTGAATCACAAGTGATTTTAGCGCAATTGCGAAAACTTGACCCGCAAGATTTATGTGGCTCATCGGTGATTCAAGAGTTAGCGACCAGCATAACGACTTAGGAGAGAAAGTGTCCAAACTTGAACACGATAACCATCGTTTAATCTTGTACTATAAGGGTGACATCAGCGCGTTGGTTTTATTTGCGCAACAAGAAAATGGCAGTATTTGTTTTCCTCAGCCGTTGCCCAAATTGTCCAGTACCTTCGAGGAAAATCCTGTTTTAGAAGGAAATGTTCGCCTGCATCCTGCGCAATTATTAAATCAAGTCAATCAGCTTTTACAGTTAGACGATGATTTATTGCGTCTTGAAACCGATTTTTGTGAACCTGTCGATACCCCCAATGGCATAGTGCAAGTGCATCTTGCCCGTTTTATCCTGCTTGACCCACCGCATACCTTAATGCAGCAACGGCAGTGCAAAATGCAGACTTTGCCTGCGTTGCGCAAAAGTCCGCCTGCGGAATTGGAATTATTGCGCCGTGTTTATCAAAAGGTGATGTAATGGATTTAGCAACGAAAATTGAAGAACAGCGCGGCTTTGGTGAACACATTTGTCAACAGCTAAAACTTTGCATGGATAAAATTGGTTTTTCCACTGACACGCTGACGGCTTATCCAAGCTATCAAACCGCCCGTTTCGAATTAATCCACGACCCGCTAACAAGTGATTTTAATTTAGCAGGCTATTGGTATGATGCGCATAAACAACGGATTGGACGCTTGCAATTTCAAAGTGATGGTTCATGTTATGCCGAGTTTGATGTGGTACAGAATCATCCGACTAAACCGCAATGGTTTGTAGAAAAAGTGCTGGCTTGGGGCAAAAGGGACAACCTAAAAACCGAACCGAGTTTATTGCGTTTACCCGAATGAACCCGCCTAATGCAGTGTATGACTTGTTACTTGACCGTGCGCAAACGGATGAAAAAATCACCGCGCTGTGTTTGGGGTTGGTGTGGACATTTTGCCAAGCCCAAAAAAACGGCAAATCCAGCGTTGGGTTAGCGATGAGTCCACAAATCGCCACGCGCACCTTGAGTTTTTCAGGCACATTGGTGGGAAAATCCTTAGCAGAATTAGCAGGCTGGATTCAAGAATGGGATGTTTATAAAGCTAGCATTGGGATGGCAGCGATTAATTGTTGTATTAATCAGCACGTTTTACAGAATGCCGTGCCGTTAGCCGCAGGAAATTTAGCAGTATTTGAACATTTTTTGCCGCAATTACAGGGCAAAAATGTAGTGGTAATCGGGCGTTATCCACGCATCGAAACTTATCGTGAGCAGTTTAATCTCACCATTTTGGAACGCCAGCCAGAAGGGGCGGATTATCCTGACCCTGCCTGTGAATTTTTATTGCCGCAAGCCGATTGGGTTTTTCTCAGCGGCACAACCTTGGTGAATAAAACCTTTCCCCGTTTAGCACAACTTTCGCAACACGCCACCACTGTTTTAATGGGGCCGACTGTGCCTTGGTTGCCAGAATTGGCTGAATTTGGCATTGATTATTTGGCAGGTGTGGGCATAATGAATGAGACCGCACTCACGCAAACCGTGATGGAAGGCGGTGGAATGCGCATTTTTGAGCAAGCGGTGCGTTATCATGTCGCTCGCTTACAGTAATCGACACAACACAATTAAGGCTGTTGTTTAGCTCGTTCCCAAGCTCCAGCTTGGGAATGCCTACCCTCAAGCTTCGCTTGACGATACCAGAAGCAGAGCTTCTCATTAGGCGTTCCCAACGAAGACGTTGGGAACGAGTAAGATTAGGTTTTGAGTTTTTATGCATTTCAAGCAGTTTTTCTAAATGGCTAATTTCTTTATCTTTTAGGGCGATTTCACGCTGTTGCATGGCGAGTTCTTTGTCTTTTAATTCGATAATCAGTTGTTGTTTTTGAATCTCAAACGCTAATTCTTTTGACGAACCAATCACAGACATACTGATACTACTATTCCCAATACTGTTATCGCCCATCAAGAAAAAAACGTTCTTTTCACCAAACGCTAACAATTCGACCACATCCATATCAAATATTTCAGCAATTTGTTCTAGTTTTGAGAAATGATTGTCGGTTCTCCCCTGTTCAATTTTGGCATAGCCGCTAGATGTCATTCCTAATTTTTCCGCCATTACATCCTGCGACCAATTTTTAGACTGTCTGATAGCGCGAATTTTTTCGTGAACTTTCATAAACTATGCCTCGTAAGGGGAAAATAGATACTGTGAGTGACTGGTTTTTAAGGCATTTTAGCATCAAAATTAATCGTTATGATTTATGAGCATCGTTTTTTATATCTACAGGGGAACACAATATGAAAATAATAATTCAAACTATTTTGCTACTATCGATAGTAGTTCCCACCATTTCAATGGCAGCTAAATTATCAACACCAGGAAATGGAGGCATTAACTATGGTTTATCTACAAAATCGTATGTATTTAGTTGGAGTAAAGTATCAAACGCAACAAACTATCGTATCCGCATCAGTCAAGATATAGAGTTTAAAGGATTCAAAGATATGTCACTGGCTACTAGACAAATATCTTGTACTCCAAGTTGTGTGACAGATACAACAACAAACTCTTGGTATTATGCCAAACCTGATTTTAAGGTACAACCTGGTATTACTTTTTGGCAAGTAAGGGCTGGGAGCAGTTTTGCGGAAAGTTCTGATTGGTCATCTCCAGTATTTTCTTATACAGCTCTAAGTTCCCTTGCGCGTGGCTATGATACTCCCCAAAATTCAGACCACCGATTAAGATAGAAAATAACTATCAAAACAGGTGAAAAAACATGGCAGGAGTACGCAAAATTCA
>JAIFMS010000009.1 GCA_020048335.1 Methylococcaceae bacterium
GCCCCCAAAACGGCCATCGGTACAGATTTATTATTTGCAGCACTGACTAAAACAGGCGGGGTATTAGTTCACCACAGCAAACACCGCTCTGTAGAATGGAAAATTATGGGTTGGTTAGCTCTAGGTAGTCTCCCCTCAGCGTGTGTGGTGATTTACGCCCTCAGTCATTGGGTAAGTAAGTCTGAAGAAGTTACCAAGTTAATGACCACAACCTTAGGGATTACTTTAATCTTAACGTCAATTTCGTTGCTTTTTCGCAATAAACTCAGTAAAAGACCCTCTGAAGTTGCTCTACAACGCAAAACCCACCATGAACGATTTGGTCGCTGGCAAAATTTATTAACCGTTCTAACAGGGATATTTTTAGGCGTTTTGGTCACGCTGACCTCGGTTGGTGCAGGCGCATTAGGCACCGTTGTGTTGTTATTTTTGTATCCCCGTTTAGCCACTGTGCGTATTGTTGGCACAGATTTAGCACACGCGATTCCTCTGACAGCACTTGCAGGCGGTGGACATTGGCTTATGGGAAATGTTGATTTTACCTTATTGGGTAGCTTATTAATCGGGTCGTTACCAGGCATTTATGTAGGAAGTTATTTCAGCGCGAAAATCCCCGAAAAATATTTAAGACCGCTATTAGCAGTCATTTTATTAATCGTTGGTAGTAAATTTATCGCTTAACAAATAACCACTTTTAAGAAGCTATAAGCAATCCAATAGTCTAACTATGTTAATCTTGCTTGATTTAATAATAATCGCTCGCTATAATCGGTGAAATTTTGTAATGAGAAAATCAATGGCGGCTGAAAAAAAACTTTCAACTGTCAGTAAAATCTTGGCACTACAGATTCTCGTCATCCTCCTAATATCAGCAGGATTTATGTTTGTCGGTGGTAAAAATGCCGCTCTGTCACCTTTCTTAGGTGGGCTTGCTGGTTTTGTACCCAATCTGTATTTTGCTTTGCGTATCGCAAGGTCAACAGGACAGCCTGCACAAAAAATAGTTCGTTCTTTTTATGCAGGAGAATCAGGAAAATTGATTTTAACAGCAATGCTGTTTTATCTGATTTTTCAAATACCTACTATAAATTTATTACCGTTGCTGGCAGGCTATGTCGCAACGTTATCAGTTTTCTGGTTCGCGTTATTGTTGCGCGATTAACACAATAAAAGTGAGGAAATAATGACTACAGAAGCACACGCAGCTGAAGGCTCAACAGGATATATCGTTCACCACTTAACCCCCTTTTCGGTAGGTGAAGGGTTTTGGACGCTCCACTTAGATACGTTGTTTTTTTCTGCTGTGCTGGGAAGTCTCTTTGTATTGTTTTTCAAATCTGTGGCTCAAAAAGCAACGGCAAATGTACCAAACTTAACCCAATCTTTTGTGGAAATGATTATTGAGTTTGTAGACCAACAAGTCAAAGATAGCTTTCACGGAAAAAGCGAACTTATCTGTCCATTAGCACTGAGTATTTTTTGCTGGGTGTTTTTATGGAACTTCATGGATTTATTCCCCGTTGACATTATTCCCGCTGTCGCAGGCATGATGGGAATAGAATATATGCGTGTTGTTCCAAGCACCGATTTAAATGCAACGTTTGCATTATCCATGTCGGTATTTTGCTTGATTATTTACTATAATCTAAAAATAAAAGGCATTTTCCATTTTGGTAAAGAATTGTTATTACATCCTTTTAACCATTGGTTATTAATTCCTTTTAATATTTTACTCAATTTTGTTGAATATTTAGCAAAACCCATTTCCTTAGCATTACGGTTATTTGGAAATCTTTATGCAGGCGAGTTGATTTTTATCCTCATCGCCTTAATGCCTTGGTATATCCAACCGTTATTAAGTTTTCCTTGGGCAGTATTTCACATTTTAATTATTACGCTTCAAGCCTTCATCTTCATGGTATTAACCATTGTTTACCTGAGCATGGCGCACGAAGAACACTAAGATTTTTTACTTTAATTTATACACAATACGTTTGGAGGTATCATGGAAATTGCAGCGTTGATTGCAGATGTTCAAGGCATGACTGCTATCGCAGTAGGGCTAGTTTTAGGTATGGGCGCGTTAGGAACCGCGATTGGTTTTGGTCTTTTAGGTGGAAAATTCCTAGAAGGCGCAGCTCGTCAACCCGAAATGGTGCCTATGTTACAAGTTAAAATGTTTATCGTTGCAGGTTTGTTAGATGCGGTAACTATGATTGGTGTCGGTATGGCTCTGTTCTTTACTTTTGCCAACCCTTTCCTTTCAGCGGTTAAAGCTGCTGTTGCAGGTTAAGTCGCGCTTGATACATTATCTAATAAACAAGAGGAACGCATCGTGAGTATCAATGCTACTCTGATAGGTCAAATGATAACCTTCACGCTTCTGGTATGGTTTACTATGAAGCAAATTTGGCCCCCATTAATTGCCGCGCTAGAAGAGCGTAGAAGCAAAATAGCTGATGGATTAGCGGCTGCTGAAAAAGGTCAAGAAGAGATGGCGTTAGCAGAAAAACGTGCTATCGAAAAACTCAAAGCGGCTAAAGAGCAATCGGCTGATATTATTAATCTTGCGCAAAAACGTGCTAATGAAGTTGTAGAAGAGTCAAAACTTAACGCCAAAAAAGAAGGCGAGCGGATGATTGAAGCAGCGAAAGCACAAATTGAACAGGAAATCGCCCAAGTGAAAGAAAGCTTGCGTCAAGAAGTGGCTGTGTTAGCGTTAAAAGCGGCTGAACAGATTTTGCAAAAAGAAATCAATAAAGCTGAACACAACGATATTATTGCTAAGGTTTCTAATCAGTTAGGTCAAGCGTAATGAGCGAATTATCAACATTGGCAAGACCTTATGCCGCAGCGGTATTTAAACGGGCTAACGAAACCAAAAGTGCAGAGCAATGGGCAACCACACTGGCTTTTATTGCAACGGTGGTTAAGGACGGTGAAATTTCAGCCATTATTGAAAATCCTAAAGTCAGTAAACAGCGATTAACGCAATTACTGTGCGATATTTGTCAGGATCAAATTGAGTCAGAAGGACAAAACTTTCTAAAAATTTTGATTCAAAATGACAGATTAACGCTCGCACCACAAATTTCAAGTCTTTATGAAATCCACAAAGCCGATGCCGAAGGCTATGTCGATGTTGATGTCAAAACGGCTTATGCCTTTACCAAAGAGGAGCAAAAAAAGTTTGTTTCTTCTTTGGAAAAAACGTTAGCTAAGAAAGTTCATATCACCGTGACTGTGGACAAATCATTAATGGGTGGCTTTTTGGCAAAGGCAGGTGACAGAGTAATTGACGGCTCTATCAAAGGTCGGTTTCAAACTATGCAAAAGACTCTAAAAGCTTAAGAGATAAAACAATATGCAATTAAATCCATCTGAAATCAGTGATCTTATTAAAAAGAAGATCGAGAATTTCGATACAAATGTCGAAGTTCATGCAGAAGGTACCGTAGTCAGTGTGACTGACGGTATTGTAAGAATACATGGCTTATCCGATGCTATGCAAGGAGAGATGTTAGAATTTCCGGGCGGCAGTTATGGCATGGCGTTGAACCTTGAAAGAGATTCTGTCGGTGCGGTTATTTTAGGCGCGTACCAAGCTATTTCTGAAGGTGATACCGTTAAATGCACGGGTAAAATCTTAGAAGTACCCGTCGGTGAAGCGTTATTAGGGCGGGTGGTCGATGCTTTAGGTAATCCTATTGACGGCAAAGGCGCGGTTAATACAACTTTAACTTCGCCTGTTGAAAAAATTGCTCCAGGCGTTATTGCCCGTCAATCCGTTGACCAACCTGTGCAATTAGGTTTGAAATCCATTGATGCGATGATTCCAGTGGGGCGCGGTCAACGTGAATTAATCATTGGCGACCGTCAAACTGGAAAAACGGCGATTGCGATTGATGCGATTATCAACCAAAAAGGCACAGGTATTAAATGTATCTATGTGGCGATTGGACAAAAACGTTCTTCGATTGCTAACGTGGTTCGCAAATTAGAAGAACATGGCGCGATGGCTCATACCATTATCGTTGTGGCTTCGGCATCAGAATCGGCTGCACTGCAATTTATTGCACCTTACACCGGCTGCTCTATGGGTGAATACTTCAGAGATAACGGTGAAGACGCGCTGATTATTTATGACGATTTAACCAAACAAGCTTGGGCATACCGTCAAGTATCACTGTTATTACGTCGTCCACCGGGTCGTGAAGCGTATCCTGGTGACGTGTTCTATTTGCATTCTCGTTTGCTGGAAAGAGCAGCGCGTATCAATGCGGCGGAAGTTGAAAAATTGACCAACGGTCGCGTGAAAGGTAAAACTGGTTCATTGACGGCATTGCCCATTATTGAAACCCAAGGCGGTGACGTATCGGCTTTCGTACCGACTAACGTGATTTCGATTACTGATGGACAAATTTTCTTGGAATCTAACCTATTCAACTCGGGTATTCGTCCTGCGGTGAACGCGGGTCTGTCAGTATCACGGGTAGGCGGTGCGGCTCAAACTAAGATTATTAAAAAGCTCGGTGGCGGTACTCGTTTGGATTTGGCACAATATCGTGAATTGGCTGCGTTTGCGCAGTTTGCTTCGGATTTGGACGAAAGCACACGCAAACAAATTGAACGCGGTCAACGTGTGACTGAGTTGATGAAGCAAAATCAATACTCGCCCATGTCAGTTGCGCAAATGGCGGTTTCTTTATTTGCAGCCAACGAAGGCTATCTGGACAAAGTTGAAGTCAAAAAAGTTTTAGATTTTGAAGCCGCTTTGCAATCCTATATGAAAGCAGAACACGCTGACTTAATGACTAAAATTAACGACACGGGTGATTTTAACGATGAAATTAAGCAGGGTATGACCACTGCGATAGAAACTTTCGTTAACACGCACAGTTGGTAAGGGGGTTTTTGTGGCTGTTGGTAAAGAGATACGCACCAAGATTGGCAGTATTAAAAATACGCAAAAAATTACGCGGGCGATGGAAATGGTCGCTGCAAGTAAAATGCGTAAAACAAAAGACAGAATGCAGGCAACCCGTCCCTATTCTAAAAAAATTAGCCAGATTATCAAACATCTGGCTCATGCCAATCCAGAATATAAACATCCGTTTTTAATGAAACGTGAGGTGAAACGGGTTGGGATTATTGTCGTTACTTCGGATCGGGGTTTATGTGGCGGTTTAAATTCAAACCTGTTCAGAAAAACCTTGACTCAATTAACCCAATGGCAAAAAGACGGTGTTGAGGTAGATGTTTGTGCGATTGGTGGTAAGGGAGCCAGTTTTTTTGCGCATTTAGATGTAAATTTAGTGGCGCAAAAAACCAAACTCAGTGAAACCGTTCATCAAAGCGAGATATTTGGCATTGTTAGAGTGATGTTGGATGCTTACGATGCGAAAACGATTGATGAATTGTATGTGGTGAGCAATGAATTTGTGAATACCATGACGCAAAAGCCAACGATTGAGCAAGTGTTACCTGTTTCTGCAAGCGACTTAGAAGAAGATTTGAGTGGTCATTGGGATTATTTATATGAGCCTGATGCCAAAGAAGTCTTGGATAATTTGCTAACCCGCTATATTGAGTCGATTGTTTACCAAGGTTTGGTCGAAAACAATGCCTGTGAACAAGCAGCGCGGATGGTGGCGATGAAAAGCGCATCCGATAATGCCGGAAATCTTATCAAAGAATTGCAGCTGGTTTATAACAAAGCCCGACAAGCCGCGATTACGCAGGAAATTTCAGAAATTGTTGCAGGTGCAGCAGCCGTTTAAACCCGTTGTGATTTGCAGTTAAACCTTAGTCGGTTACACTTTTAAAAAAGATAGTTCAAAAAGAGGACGAAACAATGAGTTTGGGTAAAATCGTTCAGATTATTGGCGCGGTTGTTGACGTGGAATTTTCACGCGAAGCACTGCCAAAAGTATATGACGCATTACAAGTAAAAGGAAAAGAACTGGTACTGGAAGTACAACAACAACTCGGTGACGGGGTTGTAAGAGCGATTGCGATGGGAACCACCGATGGTTTAAGTCGTGGCTTAGAAGTGAGTAATACAGGAGCCGCGATTGCAGTGCCTGTAGGAAAATCCACTTTAGGTCGGATTATGAACGTATTGGGCGAGCCGATTGATGAAAAAGGCCCGATTGGCGAAGAGGTAAAATGGGGTATTCATCGCGAAGCACCCAGTTATGCCGAACAAGCTGCCGCCAGTGAATTACTGGAAACAGGCATCAAGGTAATTGACTTGGTTTGTCCATTCACCAAAGGTGGAAAAGTCGGTTTATTCGGTGGTGCGGGTGTGGGTAAAACCGTCAACATGATGGAATTAATCCGTAATATCGCAATTGAACACAGTGGTTATTCGGTGTTTGCGGGCGTAGGTGAACGGACGCGGGAAGGTAACGATTTCTATCACGAAATGACCGATTCCAACGTTATCGACAAAGTTTCACTGGTTTACGGACAAATGAACGAGCCTCCTGGCAACCGTTTGCGCGTTGCGTTGACTGGATTGACGATGGCAGAATATTTCCGTGACGAAGGTCGTGACGTATTATTCTTCGTAGACAATATTTACCGTTACACGTTGGCAGGAACAGAAGTATCGGCTCTATTAGGTCGGATGCCGTCTGCGGTAGGTTATCAGCCAACGTTAGCAGAAGAAATGGGCGTGTTGCAAGAGCGGATTACTTCGACTAAAACAGGTTCTATTACTTCGATTCAAGCGGTTTATGTGCCTGCGGACGACTTGACTGACCCATCGCCTGCAACAACTTTCGCGCATTTGGACGCAACGGTGGTATTGTCACGGCAAATTGCTGAATTGGGTATTTATCCTGCAATTGATCCATTAGATTCAACCAGTCGGCAATTAGACCCGTTGGTGATTGGACAAGAGCATTACGATGTGGCGCGGGAAGTACAAGGCACCTTACAACGTTATAAAGAATTGCGTGACATTATTGCGATTTTAGGGATGGATGAGTTGTCTGAAGAAGACAAACTGATTGTTGCCAGAGCGCGGAAAATGCAACGTTTCTTGTCACAACCCTTTTTCGTCGCGGAAGTCTTTACAGGTTCACCAGGTAAATATGTGTCATTGAAAGATACAATTGCAGGTTTCAAAGGCATTATTGCAGGCGAATACGATCATATCCCTGAACAAGCTTTTTACATGGTCGGAACGATTGACGAAGTGCTGGAAAAAGCAAAAGGTATGTAAACTGCAACTTAAGGTGAGATTGTAATGACTATGACTATACACGTTGACATCGTAAGCGCGGAACAGGAGATTTTCTCTGGTTTAGCTCAGATGGTGTTTGCCCCTGCGGAACTGGGCGAAGTCGGGATTACGCCGCGTCACGCGCCTTTTATTTCCAGTCTTAAACCGGGTGAAGTGCGAGTTAAGATTAGCGATAAAGAAAGTCATCCGTTTTATGTGTCTGGCGGAATTTTAGAAGTTCAACCGCATCTAGTCACTGTGTTAGCTGATACGGCGATTAGAGCCAAAGACATTGATGAAGCGGCTGCTTTAGAGGCTAAAGCCAAAGCGGAAGAAGCCTTAGCAGATAAGTCTGGCAAAATTGATTATGCAACCGCACAAGCGCAGTTATTACAAGCGATGATGCAGTTACAAACCATTGAAAGACTGAGAAAACGCGGTTCTTAATTTACTCGCAACACTAAAAAGCCCGATAGCCATTGTGTTATCGGGCTTTTTTGTTTTTTGCTATTTAGGGTCTTACCCCAACAAAGCTGGCATTTATTCCCTCATTTTGGACAAGTTGGCTAGAAAAGTATTGTTTGACTTGCTGAGGATCAAAGGTTAAAAACGTACAACCTGATTCAAAATGTTGAATAAAAACTTTTCCCACCGCATAAGTGAATACGCCTGCTACAATGGAAGTTCCCACTCCTTTAACCACCCATCCATAGACGGGAACGTATTTTATTAAATTAGAAGCACTTAATGACAATGAAATAGGTAGTGCTGCTCCTAGGCAAGCGGCAATTATTTTTTTTCCTAATTCATCTGAAAATTCAACCTTATACACCTTTGCAAGACTATGCAGCATTTTAAGTTGCACCCCCGTTAACACGGCAGTATCCAATGCAGGATAAGGAATAAACCCTGCACCAAATGAACCTAATGCATATTTTTTGACAATTTTATTGGCTGCATCCATTTTCGTTGTTTGTTCTGTCATCTCACACCTCTAATCAAAAAATTTCCAATCTTCAACATAATTACCAATGATAAACTTAGGATAACCTGCATCTGCCCGATAATTAATCATGTCATAGCGAATATGTTGACTGCCCCGAAAAAAATACACTTTAGCATTGCCCCAATACACCGCTGCATCAATTCTATCAAATGTGACACCGACCCAGCGTTTACTGATTAAATCAGGATAACCCTCTTCAGCATGATTAGTCAGCATATTAAAACGAATATATTGATTGCCTAAAAAGAAATAAAGCGTATCGCCTCCCGCGTTTAACACCGCATCCACCCGCTCAAAAGTGACACCTGGCCAACCTTCGCTGATTTTTTTAGGATAGCCTTCGTCTATGGTTTTACTGTCTACATCAAAGCGTAAATATTTATCGCGATTGAATAAATACAGTTTGCGACTTAAATCATCCCCTGTTGCTGAGATTAAATATTTCCCTATAAAAGCCGCATCAACTTGTTCAAAACCAACTTCCACCAACATCGGCCAAGCTTCTTTAATTTTTAGCGGCTTACTGCTTTCTAATTTTTCGGTGTCGTAATAAAAATAATAATCCCCCCGAAAAACATGAATGCAGCCGTCTAAATTAAATACCACGCGCAAAGGCGTAAACACAGTCGCCTCGGTATAAGCGTCACGCAAGGCAGTGGCTTTTTCTTCATCATCAATCAACGTCCAAATACCACAAGCATCAAACTCAATCACTTGGGGATTTTCATTAATCGTTGCTAGCCAAGCATTGTAATTTTGCTCATCCAAAGAACTGAGCGAGGCTAATTTTAATTCATCACCGCCTTTCCCAAATACCGTACATTGCGAGTTACTTTGCAGCTTTTCTTTGCTGGCTTGTTGGCTCGCATTCATCTCAACACTACCAATCACTTGGCTGGCTTTTAGCCCCGCTTGGATGTCTTCTTTGGACATATTTGACGATTTTACAATGGTAAACGCCAGCATCGCTTTGCCACCGACCCAAACGCGCTTAATATAATGCGTACCGTATTGTTCAAAAAAACGTTCATAGATTTTGCGATGGGCATGACTATAAGGAACAGGAATATTGAGCGTTTTAGGCAATTGTAAAAACTTGCGCGTATCCGCAATATAAATAGCCCACAACGGAATAAAAGAGTTTCTTAACGCATAGTAAGCTTCTTCATCTACCCGCAGTTGGCTGGTTTGACTGGCATTCACATTCACACTAAACGGGGCGTTACTGGCAGCACAACTGGCATCCAAACTGGTTTGTTTTTCAAAGCGTTCCCACGATTCTTCAATTTTGATTTGGTTTAAGGCTTGGCTGGCAGGCATCGGCGGACTATCGTTGATTTCATAGCCTTCTGGCACAAGATAGGTTTCATTGGTTTCTTTAGAAAAATAGGGCTGGTCTTTGGCTTGTTGAAACAGAATATTTTTCAATTCAAAAGGGACAAACGGACGTAAATAAATGCCGCGCCCCACCATATCTAATCCTGGAATAGGAAAAAAATTATTTTCAGTTGACATTGTTAATTTTCAAAATAAATGGATGGAGAATAATTATTCTAACATTACTCAACCGAAAATTTGTCTTAAAAACTAATCTTATAACCGACCCCATACACGGTAGAAATCAAAATTTTACCCGCCGAGGCGTGATTGATTTTTTTGCGCAAATTTTTAATATGACTGTCTACCGTTCTGTCACTGACAATCCGATTATCCACATACACATTGTCCATCAAATAATCTCTGGAAAACACCCGCTCTGGGCTTTTACACAATAAATTCAGCAAGCGAAATTCTATCGGTGTTAGCTCTAATTCTTGCCCACAAACGCGAGCCATAAATTTATCTGCATCAATCACAATGTCATGTTGATGGGCGGCAAAGGAGGTTTCTTTTTCAGAGGCAGGCAAAGCACCAACACTGCGCCGCAACACACTTTTTACTCGCGCGACCACTTCGCGCGGACTAAAAGGCTTACAAATATAATCATCTGCACCTAATTCTAAACCCAGCAATCGGTCAATTTCTTCAATTCGCGCGGTGACCATAATAATCGGGACATTGCTAAAGGTGCGAATTTCACGGCATAAACTAATGCCGTCTTTATTAGGCAACATTAAATCCAGCAAAATAAACTGCGGATTATGTTGTTGTACCCACTCAATCACCGTATTACCATCACCGATGACATGGCAAGCAAAATCATCGCGGCTTAAATAATCAACCAACAGTTGCGCTAATTTAGGTTCATCTTCAACAATTAATAAAGTTGTCGTCATATTGAGTGCTGCGGAAGTTTAATTTCTATACACAAACCACCCAGTTCGCTGTGGCAGGCGGCAATTGTACCATGATGGGCTTGGACAATATTTTTACAAATGGCTAACCCTAAACCACTGCCACCATGCTGACGGCTGCGTGATTCATCTACCCGATACAACCTATCAAATAATTTTTCCATCGCTTGCTCGGGTACGGCAGGTTTGCTATCGGCAAAATTTAAAATAATGCTGTCTTTTTCGACCCGACAACGCAAAGCGAGCTGTCCACCGCTATCGGTATAACGCAGAGTATTTTCTAATAAATTGGAAAACAACTGCCCTAACCGCTGGGCATCCCCTTGAAAAATAACTCGCGGCGGAAATTGCACGCTTAAGTGAATGGACTGTTTTTCTAAGCGTTCAGAGAAAGCAGCGAGTCGCTCTTGTAATAAAGCAATCAAATCCACGGGTTGTTTTTTATAACGCAATGCCCCGCTATCGGATAAAGAAAGTTGATATAAATCTTCAATTAAACTATGTAGCCGTGTTACTTCGTTTGCCAAAGATTGCAAGGCGGCTGGGCTAAAATCGCGGACTCCATCTTCTATCGCTTCAATTTCGCCGCGTAAAATCGCTAATGGCGTGCGTAATTCGTGGGAAATATCGGCAATCCATTGCCGCTGCTGAGTCCGATTACGCTCCAGTGTTGCTGCTAAGACATTAAAATTATCCGCCAATAATGCCAGTTCATCTTGAGTTTTGACCTCAATCCGCTGCTCAAAAATCCCAGAAGTTAAAGCACGCGCTCCATTTACTAAACGCTTAATCGGCATCGTCACATGGTGGGCAATTAAAAGTGCCACACTCCCTGCAATGACTAAACCTAATAAGGCAATCGCATAAATGGCTTGGGTTTGTTGTTGTGCAAAACTAATATCCACCCGTTTTTCAACGCCCCGCAATGGCTCTAAGGTCAAATAACCAACCAATTTGTTGTTGACAAGAATTTTTTGTTTTTTTGCCGCTATTAAGGCTGAAGGCTGTCCAACCAATAAATTACCCGCCGCATCAAGCAGGGCAATTCTCCCCCCAATATTAAGCGGGTCATTATTCACAGGAAAATTCGCTCGGGGTGGCGGTTTACCTAATTCTGACGGGAAAAAAAATCCTTCTTGGAACGGATGCGGCGGCGGATGATCTAAAAAAGCAGGTCGTGGTGGTGGCTTCTGTCCTGCAAACGGGGATTGTTTTACTGATGGGCGGAATAATTCATGCCACAATTGCGGCTGGGCTTGAATAAAATTCCAATTGGTTTGTACGGCGTAAAGCTGCTCTAGTTTAACCGCCATCGTTTTGAGCTGCTCTGCTTCGGTTTCGTTAATATAATTCAAAAAACCACGCTGAAAACTGGATTTCATCATGGCTGTGGTGAGCAGCAATACCACCGAAATGGTTAAAATAAAAGCTAGGAACAGCTTATATTTAATTTTAAAACGGACAAGACGGCTATTGGCTTTATGAAACAACATTTATGAAATGATTATTTGCGTCGCTTTGCTAAACGCGGTAACTCTTTAGCAATAAACAGCGCGGGGTCAACTTTGGTTTGATTAAGATAAATTGTCCAATGTAAATGCGCCCCTGTAACACGTCCTGTTTTACCGACTGTCCCTAATACTTCACCACGCTCAACGTGTTGTCCAACTTGCACCGCAATGTCGGTTAAATGAAAATAAGCACTGATTAAGCCTTGCCCATGGTCAACAAACACCGCATTGCCATTGTAATAATACTGACCTGTATTAATCACTTGCCCTCTCGCGGGCGCGTGAATAGGTGTACCAGCAGGGGCAGCAATATCCAAACCACTGTGCGGATTTTTAGGTTGTCCATTAAAAAAACGTTTTAAGCCAAATAAACTGCTTAACCGTCCCTCGACAGGCGCGGAAAAATCCATATCCACCGCAGCTGTTTCTGTCCATGTCAGAAGAGCCTGCTCAATGCTTTGTTTATCCGCCAGAATTTGCGTGACATCTTCTTCATTTGGATTAACCATCCGTTTGTTTTTTAAGGTTAAATGCTGCTGCGGATATTTTTTATCCTGAACAGTAAAAACAACTTGCTGTGTTTGCTCGCCTGTTTTAACCAAAATGCTAGCTTGACCGATAGGTTCTTCTAAAGGAATCCCCACCACCGCCAGCCAGTGTTGTTGATGTTCAACGACTAACACAGGTTTGTCGTGAAAATAAACCTGTGGCGCAGGTTGCCCACTAGCGGCGACAGGAATTTGCACAATCCCACCCGGAACAACCGACTCAACAGGTAATGCCGCCGCCCAACTGAAGATAGGCATAAAAAGCAAGGGCAGAATTTTTTTAAACAGTTTCCTCACTCGCTGCCTCCTACAAATAATTGATAGGCGGGATTCTGGGTTTCTTCTCGGTATTGAAAACCTAAAGCATCCAGGCAATATTGAAAAGCTTTTTTGTCAGATGGCTGCATTTGCACTCCCATAAACACTTTTCCAAACGCGGCACTGTGATTACGATAATGAAACAGGCTAATATTCCAACTGCCCCCTAAGGCGGTTAAAAAATTCAGTAACGCATTGGGTCTTTCGGGAAATTCTAAACTGTAAATGACTTCGCCTAATTGACAGGGCGCGTGACCGCCGACCATATACCGGATATGCTCTTTGGCTAATTCGTTGGTCGTCATGTCAGTGACATTAAATCCTTCCTGCTGTAACTGCACAATCAATTGTGCGCGGTCAGATTCCACCCCACTACTGGAAATGCCAACAAAAACTTGCGCCATCTGGTCATTAAAATAACGATAATTAAACTCGGTTAAACTGCGTCCGCCTAAAATTTTGCAAAATTTCAAAAAGCTACCCGGAACTTCAGGAATAGCCACCGCTAATAAAATTTCCCGATGCTCACCGACTAAAGAACGCTCCGCGACATAGCGCAAGCGGTCAAAATTAATATTTGCGCCACTTTCTATGGCAATAAAAGATTGATTTTTAATGTCTTTTGATTCGACATAGCGTTTTAAACCTGCCACAGCTAATGCACCCGCTGGTTCTGCAATGGAGCGGGTATCATCAAAAATATCTTTAATTGCAGCGCAAATCTCATCGGTGTTCACGGTGACCACTTCATCGACATAATGATGCGCAAGGCGAAACGGCTCTTTGCCAATTTGTTTTACCGCCACACCGTCAGCAAATAAACCCACCTGCTTTAAAATCACCCGTCGCTTGGCTTGTAACGCTTGATTTAAACAATCGGCATCTTCAGGCTCAACCCCAATAATTTTAATCTCAGGGCGAACAAATTTGATATACACCGCAATCCCTGCAATTAATCCACCACCACCAACGGGGACAAAAATTGCATCAATGGCATCATTTTTTTGCCGCAATATTTCCATCGCAATTGTTGCCTGTCCTGCAATCACATCGGGGTCATCGTAAGGATGCACAAAGGTCATTTGCTGTTCTTGGGCGATTTTTTTGGCGTGTTCATACGCCTCACTATAAGAATCACCGTGCAGGATAATGTCTGCGCCATAGCCTTTGACCGAATTAATTTTAATTTCAGGGGTTGTGCTAGGCATCACAATCAACGACTTAATTCCTAATTTTTTTGCAGATAGTGCCACGCCTTGCGCATGATTTCCCGCAGAAGCGGCGATAACCCCTTTATCACGCTCTTTTGCACTGAGCATTGCGATTTTATTGTATGCACCACGCACTTTGAATGAAAAAATAGGCTGCAAGTCTTCCCGCTTTAAAAAAACTTGATTGTGCAAGCGCAGGGATAAGGAGGGAGCAAAGTCTAACGGTGTTTCTATTGCTACATCGTAAACTTTGGCGCGTAAAATTCTTTCTATATAGCTTTGCATAATGGATAAAACAGAGAATTTGATTGAACAACAAATTTTTATTATCGCACACTTAGCCTAAGCTTAAAGAACGGTGTTGTAAAAACAGTCTACAAAAAAAAAGGCCGATCAACAAATGCTGATCAGCCTTATTTGTGTCAACTCAACAACTAAGCTTAATTAAAAAGTCTTAGTGTCTTTTGCTGGAGCATCTCTCGTTGATTGTTTAGCACCGTCTGGATCATCCATACAGCCCGCTAAACCTACAATCATTAATGCCAATGCGACAACCGATAATACTTTTTTCACGACATCCTCCAAAACAAGGTTTTATATTTTTTATTAAATGCACTAAACGCTCAGTACACCGCAATCAACACCATTGCTTATAAGCCTTATCATGTCAGCGTACTGTTCCAACGCTTTTCAAGTTTTATCTAATTCTTATAACTGAATAGAAGAAGTAGAACCTGAAACTTTTTGTTTAGAACCGTCTGGATTGTCCATGCAGCCTGTTAAACCAACAATCATTAGGGTCATTGCAACAAGCGATAATACTTTTTTCATAACATCCTCCAAAAAGGTTTTATATTTTTATTTTAGTGTACTAAGTGTTAAGCACGGGGTAATTTATATCATGGCTTAATGTATTGAAGCAATAATAAAATTACATTAGAGTTGTTTTATATTTTCAGGTAATTGAATTTCAAAGATTTTTTTATGCCAGTGTGCTGTTCCGATTGTTTCCCAATTGCCTGTTAAGTTGTGATTGCGAAGATTAGGGGTCCATTTTTCAGATACTTGTACTTTTTTTAGTTTAATTTGAAACAGAGTATTATCAAGATTTAACCCTGCTTTAATCCCCCAAAAAGCGGTAATTTTCATAATAAATTTTTGCAAGCGTTGATTGTCAATTTTAGGGGTAACGGCAATATTTGCCCACATCGACTGAACTCTTCCCCAGTTTGGCGCAAGCAACCGTCCTTCTTGATTCACAAACGGCAGCCATTTTTCGTTACCATCGCTGTCCTGATAAGTAATCGCTAAAATATGGGTGTAGCCTTGAAAATGGTCGTGTAAATACAAAGCATGGGGTGTAATGCCCAAAAATGTACTGGAAAACATAATCAGTGCGTTACTTGCGGCGGCTAAGGAAGCAGTAACGGCAGTTTGCTGTGTGTTAATGTGTAAGCGATATAACAGCGCATAATGAATGCTACTGTTAAGCTGTAATAAACACAGGAATAGAATAAATTTGGTTAAAATACGGTTATGTTTTTTTAATTCGCTGGGTGTGGCGTTATCAACGAAACGGTCATAAAAAGTGGGAATAAGGGGCGTGTTATTAATTTGGCAATGGCTATCACATTTGACCCTTACCCTAGAATCGGCAATTTTTCGATAATAACCTGCGGCGAATTGGGCGATACCGGGTAACTTGAGAAAATAGCCCATTGGTGCGGTATAGCGCATTTTGATTAAAATTTGCGTGTATGTGGCGACTCCAACATATAAATTTTCTTGCTCATCCACTGAATACAAATCCGTGAGTAAAATGTGTGGGCTAATATTTGCCACCGCCGGATAACAGCTTGCAAAAGTTTGTGCGCCTTTAAAATCAATACATTGAAAAATATCAAAGTGATTAAGAGTCAAGACAGTCCGATTGCAAAGTGGGCATTGTTCGTCATAAAACACAGTTAAAACACGTTGTTTGGCGATTAACCAATTTCCTAAGCGGCGATACATAGAAAATGGCATGACTAAGACATAAAAAATCAGCATTCCAAAGCCGAACGGATAGATGTTTAACACAAAAATGATGCTTAAATGTAAGCTGATACCCACCAGGACATAAAATAATTGTAAACGGCGGTTGTAGACTAAAAATACAAAGCTAAATTGAAACACTAAGATGGTGTAGCCAATTATTTTTTGTATAATTTCATAGTTCAGTAGCCACGACATATTTAAGGCAGAGACATAATAGGGCATCGTTGCTGGCAACCAACCGCCCAAACCATTGCGCCAATGCGGAGCAAATAGCTTGTGAATCGCTGAATCAAAATACAAAAAGCCAAGACAAACAATAACGGGTAAACAATAGGCTAATACACTCACGGTTGGTTTAGGGTATTGAGTGTAATGAACGAAAGGGTTGATGAGTTTGCGGCGCAGATTATCCAGTGAAAAGGCTTTGTCAGTGGGTAAAAAAATTAAGAAAAAATTTGCCCCTGTCATAAATAAATCAAATCCACCGTCAAAATCACGCTGCATCGGGGTAAAATTAACGAAAATGAGCCAGAAGATATAATTTGCAATCAGCGCAGTTTGACAGCGATAGCCCAACACGATAAAGGCGGCAATCACTGCCCAAATACAGAGAAAAAAGTGAATCATGGGAAATTCGACATCCATGTAAGGAATGGGGTCGAAAATCAAGTGATTAAAATACAGTAAAAAAAAGGTTTCTTGCAGAGTGACTAAACCAAACAACAGTCTAAAAAGTCCGATACCTGTCGCAGGAACCTGTGTTTGGAGGAGTGAAAACAGTCTAGTTGAGAGTAATTTATACATTTGTTGTACACAAGTGACACAAATATATAAATTATAAACGATGGGGGATTTTTAAAATATGATTTATAAGGTATTTTTTAAAACAAACACCGTTGCAAATCTTAAAATATGCAACGGTCTTGCTTTAAATAAAAACTTGGTAAACCTTACTCTTCGTCTTCTTCAGGCTCTGCGAAAACCCATTTTACGAAGAAATAACCAGCAGCAATAACAACTAATGCTGTGATCATACCAGCTGGTTCTTTTAACATTTCTGTTACGTCTAAGATCGCTCCCATGAGTGTCCTACCTTTCTTGTGTGTTGTAAGTAAATAAACGTGCCATTTATATGGCATCCGAATTTATATGTTACTTTAGAGGATTTTAAAGTCAAGTTAAATCACCTTTGCTAGTCGAATAAATTTAGCATTACCAAGATTTATCTATCCGTAAAAATAAAGCATAAATTGCCATCTTGCTAGAATATGAGTAGTATGGCATTGAACTATTTTTGGAGTAACAATAATGATTAAAAAAATAACCCTGTTGGTGTTGGCATCTGTGTTGTTTATACCTATCGCAAATGCAGAAAAAAACGTTACAGATAGTTTGGGGATACACGGTAAGTGGAACGTATGGGCCGAAAGCCCCAGCAAAGACAAAGAAAAGAAAAAAGTTGAAAATGTGTGGGAGTTTAAACCAGGTGGTGTTCTTCATGCGGTTTCAAAAGATCCACGCACGAAAACTTTAGACTTAACCACAAAATATCACATTGAAAATGGGGCGATTATGAAAGAAAGAACAGGTCGTCCTGGCAAATTTGACCGCTGCACCGTGGAGAAAAAAGATGCCGAAATGATTTTAGGTTGTCCTGGGTTGTATTTTTTCATGACAAAAGTTAATTAAAAAAATTAAAAAACGAGGTAGAAAAAATGATTGGTGGTGTTGTACTTATATTGACGATAATTTGGTTTTATCAAACGGCAATGAGGCAAAAAATCGACAACATGATGCTTTGGGTCGGTGTTGCTACGGTTGCATTTTTACTTATTCAATACGCTTTTGTTTGGTTGGATATTTACATTTTGGAAACATTTAGAGGAAGCGAAAGTACTGCAGGTTATGAAAGAGATGTTTTATCCGTTGGGGATCGTAAAAATGAAGGCGGATTTGAAGGCGCGAAAGGGGTATTTTTATCAACTTTCTTTGAATTAATGCCACCTGTGGCAGGTTTCTTAGTGGTTGCAGCTATCCGTGTTAAGTTTGTGCTTAAATCTTCTTTTGCCCCAGCAAATTTATTCGGTGGGTTAGCTGAAATGTTTAGCAGCATTAAAAATAGCTTCAAAAACACAGCGCACAACGAAGAATAATTATTTGTCTGTTACCTAAAAAAAGCCCAAGTTGTTGCTTGGGCTTTTTTATTTTAAGAGCCAAGAACTTTAGAAACCACCCATATCAGCATTGAAATAAAGGCGATGGTAACAATAATGCCTGCCACAATATAATGACTGACTTTGCCTTCTGTAAAATCAACTTCCCTGTTTTGTTTGCTTTGAATTCCTGCAAAGGCGGCTAAGACGCTTTTAAAGACTTGTATAACGCTAGGTTTTGCCATCTAATTTCTCCTTGTCAGTAAAATGTGTTTGCTACTCTATAGCAGAACCCAATATGAGACAATGATTATATTCTGTTTTTCATGAGCCAATAATCAGCACTCACATAACGTCCACCGCCAGTGAAAAATAAAGACAGCAGCATAATAGCGTAAGTAACCGAAAATTCCATCCCATTGTTTAATATGACAAAATGTCCTGTTTCAGTCAGCCAATCATAATTGCCGTGCTGCTCTAAAATTTCTCGAGCGCGAGCAAGACGAAGTGCCGCTCCAACCGTACGTTCACTGGCAAAAAAGCCATCTGGTTCAGCAATGGCTAGCCAGCCATTTTGCCCATGTACAGTTATGATTGCGCCTATCATAGTTATAAATAACGGAATTGAAATCCAACGCACCGCAAAGCCAAAGAATAGAAAAATTGCGCCAAAAATTTCTGTTGCGGTGACAAAAGCGGCAATTAATAACGGAAATGGCAAACCTAAGCCCCATTCATCATTACCAAACCACTCGACGGTACTGGAAAAGTTTTCAAATTTTTTGGTTCCTGCCATCCACATAATGGGGACTAAATACAATCGTAATGCCAAGGGGGCTAAAAAATCAGCCCGTTCAGTTTGCTGTAAATAGGTTTGGGCTTTTTGCAAATAATGTTTCATAGTCTATCTCTTTGTTAATGAAAGTAATCTCTTTCTATACCCTAAATCTGACTAAAACGCTCTTAAGGCTTTATTTACACACTATAATGAAACAACCTGCCATGATTTTGATGCTTTGTTTATAATGAAAGAAAAACGTTTAATTTATCTCAATCACCCAGAGTTGCACTATGTTTGAAATCGAATACGAATTTAGCCAAGAAGATTTAATGCACTTCAACGAAGCCCGCTTAAAAAATAACCTCCCCTTGCAGGCGGATTTACGCAAACATCGGTTTTTTATGATGGGAATTTTGCTATTTATCAGCCTATTTTACTATATCTACTATAAGGACATGGAAATGCCTGCTTATATTTTAGGGTTTGGTTTACTATGGCTATTGGGCTTTAAACCTTATGAAACTAAAATGGATATGCGCCGGCAAATTTTGGCAAAATACACTGAAGAGGAGAAAAAAAAGCTGTTTGGTGACTATCATTTAAGCATAGACCAACATTATTTGGTGGTGAAATCACCGTCAGGCAAAGAAAAAATGGCGTGGAAAGATTTAATGCGGGTGGAATATGGTGATAAATATGTTTATATTTATGTTGATTTAGACAGTGCATTGATTATTCCTGTTGCAACCTTGAAAAAAGGCAACTTAGAAGAATTTGCCGAACAAGCCGAAGGGATGATTGAGCGAGCAGGTTAATTTAATATGGGTCAACATGATGCCAGTTACAAAGCTATTTTTACCCACGCACAAATTATTCAACAGTTGTTGGAAAGTTTTGTCAATCAAGATTGGGTCGCTGAATTAGATTTTTCTACCCTAGAAAAAACCAATGCCAGCTTTGTCAGTGATGATTGTCGAGAACGTTTTGATGATGTCATCTGGAAAGTTCGCTGGAAAAACCAAGACTTATATATTTATCTGTTACTGGAATTTCAATCAACCCGCGACTATTTTATGGCGGTGCGAATGATGACTTATTTAGGGCTTTTGTATCAGGATTTAATTGCCAGCCAAAAATTGACCGCCCAACATAAATTGCCGCCTGTTTTGCCTATTGTGCTGCACCGAGGACAACAGCCGTGGCGGTGTCCTTTAGATATTGCAGAATTGATTGCTAAACCCAGTGCGGCTTTAGCACGCTACAGCCCTACGCTTTGTTATTATTTGATTGACGAGTGTCAATATCCTGTCGCTGTACTAAATGATATTGACAATGCAGTAGCGATGTTATTTCAACTGGAAAAAGACGATGCGATTTTAACCAAAGCAAAGCAGGTTATGCGCTTGTTTTTGCTAGTCAAACACGCCCCCGAATTGGAGCGGGTCTTTCGACACTGGGTTAATTTTACCTTATCAACCCGCTTAGAAGACCCACACGCATTTAGAGCGGCACAAAATTTAGAGGAGATGGCAATTATGTTAGAAGAATGTGTTGATTCTTGGGTCAAACAATGGAAACACGAAGGTTTGGAAGCAGGTAGGCAAGAAGGTAGGCAAGAAGGCAGGCAAGAAGGCAGGCAAGAAGGTAGGCAAGAAGGTAGGCAAGAAGGTAGGCAAGAAGGTAGGCAAGAAGGTGTTGTTGAGGGCGAGTCTTTGCTATTTAAACGCTTATTAGCTAAACGGTTTGGTGTGTTGCCTGAATGGGTGCAAAAAAAATTACAACAAGCCAATAGTGATACGTTAGAACAGTGGGCTGATAATTTGCTGGATGCCAAAAGCTTGGAAGCGGTTTTTCACATAGCCGATTCTATTAATTAAATCATTATGTTAAATTTTAAAAATCTCACGCTGCGACGCGGTACACAAATTCTATTTACCGACACGACTTTTATTATTCACAAAGGACAAAAAGTAGGCATTACAGGGGCGAACGGCACTGGAAAATCCAGCTTATTCGCCTTGATTCGAGATGAACTTCACGCTGATGTCGGGGATTTTTCTTTGCCTACACAGCTGGAAATTGCTCATGTTGCGCAAGAAACCCCTGCTTTAAATTGTGCGGCTATTGACTATGTGATGGATGGCGATCGAGAGTTGCGCCGTTTGCAACAGGCTTTAGTCCTAGCAGAACAACAACATGAAGGGCTAAAACTCGGTGAACTGCACGCCGCTTTAGACCATATTGATGGCTATACTGCACCAGTCCGTGCTGCACGGTTATTAAGCGGCTTAAGTTTTACTACCGCCCAGCAACAACAGCCTGTCAATTCTTTTTCAGGTGGATGGCGAATGCGTTTAAATTTAGCCCAAGCCTTGATGTGTCGCTCGGATGTTTTACTCTTGGATGAACCCACCAACCATTTAGATTTAGACGCAGTGATTTGGTTGCAAGATTGGCTACTCAAATATGCAGGAACACTGCTATTAATTTCACATGACCGAGATTTTCTCGATACGATTACCACCCATATCGTTCATTTGGAGCAGCAAAAGGCACAAATTTATACGGGCAACTATTCAGCCTTTGAAGTGATGCGGGCGGAAAAGCTTTCGCAACAGCAATCGGCTTACGAAAAACAACAGCGGGAAATTGCCCATATTCAAAGTTTTGTGACTCGCTTTAAAGCGCAAGCCACCAAAGCACGGCAAGCGCAAAGTCGGATAAAATCATTGGAGCGCATGGAGCTTATTGCCCAAGCCCATGTGGATTCACCGTTTGATTTTAGTTTTCCCGTGCCTGACAAAATGCCCAATCCTTTGTTACAACTGGAAGAGGCGGCTATTGGCTATGCCGATAAAGTGATTGTTAAAGCAGCCAATTTAACCATTGTACCAGGCGATAGAATTGGCTTATTAGGGGCAAATGGCGCAGGAAAATCCAGTTTAATCAAAGTATTGGCAGGTGATATGCTGCCTTTGAGTGGTGTGTTGCGCAAAGCTGACGCACTGAAAATGGGCTATTTTGCCCAACATCAATTGGAACAACTCCGTTTAGACCAATCACCGCTGTGGCATTTGCAAAAGCTCAATCCACAGGCAACGGAAAAAGAATTGCGTAACTTTTTGGGGGGCTTTGATTTTCGCGGTGACAAAGTTTTAGAAGAGGTTGCGCCTTTTTCAGGGGGCGAAAAAGCCCGTTTAGTGCTGGCTTTGTTGGTGTATCAAAATCCCAATTTATTATTATTGGATGAGCCAACGAACCATTTAGACTTGGAAATGCGTCATGCGTTAAGTGTCGCGTTGCAGGACTATCAAGGGGCGATGATTGTTGTTTCCCATGATAGACACTTGTTGCGTTCAGTGACAGACCGTTTTTTATTAGTGGCAGACGGAAAAATACAACTGTTTGATGGCGATTTAGACGATTATCGTACCTTTCTCGCCGAACAAAAAAAGACATCCGCCGAAACGACAACTGTGGAGAATGGCGAGGGACAAGTTTCACGCAAAGACCAGCGTAAAGCGGAGGCAGAACGGCGGCAACGGTTAAAGCCATTATTGGATGCCATTAAAAAAGCCGAAGCAAGCGTTGCACGTTATTATGCACAACAGCAGCAGCTAGAACAGCAATTGGCAGAGCCTGCTATTTATGCAGAAACAGAAAAATTGCGATTAAAGAATGTGCTAGAACAAAAAACGGCGATTGACAAAGCCTTAGCAGCAGCCGAAGAATCATGGCTATTAGCTGAGGAACACTTAGAAAATGCGGAGTAACCCATGTTTGAAATTTTAAAATTTTTTTACGACATCTGCTTATTTAGAAAAGGGCCACAAGATATTCCTTATTCGCGCCTTTTAACCCAAGCAACTTTAGCAGGTTATGCGCTAGTCAGTTTTTTGATGTTTTTTATGTCAGCGCATTTCTTTAAAGCACTCTTGCAAGTAGCAACTGATATTTTCATCTTGGCAAGTTTCACTTACATTACGCTATCAATAACAGGAAAATTAGCCCGCTATCAAAAAACTTTTTGCGCATTATTAGGCACAGATATGTTGATTAGTTTGTGTGCGATTCCTGCAACGGCCTCAATGCTGGTGGCAAACAATATTCTGGGCGATATGGCGGTGTTAGCCATGATAGGGCTGATGTTATGGCATTGGGCGGTGATAGGACATATTTTTCGCCACACTCTGTCTGAGTCTTTCAGCTTTGGCTTTGGGATTGGTTTTTTGTATATGTTTTCGGCTTATCTGGTAATGGGCTTGTTATTTCCAGAAGTAAGCGCGGCTAACTAGCTATTTTTTAGAGCGCAGGTTACGAGAGTAAGATAAATCAGACCCTTCTTGGTCAACGGCTGACAACGTAATGATATTTTCCTCTTCCATAAAACCTGTGCTGTGGTCAGTGCTAAACTTAATCATCAAGCGCACTTCGTTTTCTGAATCTGCCGAATGCAGTGCATCGTCATAACTGATTTTTCCTGCTAAATACAGACTGAATAACGCTTGGTCAAAGGTTTGCATCCCATATTCTTTACCCGCTTTCATCACTTCTTTTAAGCGATGCACCTCGCCTTTACGAATAATATCGGAAACTAACGGGGTGTTAATTAACACCTCAACCGCAGGATAACGCCCTTTGCCATCAGAGCGTTTAATTAATTGCTGTGCCACAATGCCGCGTAAATTCAGGGATAAATCCATAAATAATTGCGCGTGCATTTCTTCAGGAAAAAAGTGCAAAATGCGGTCTAAGGCTTGATTGGCATTATTGGCGTGTAAGGTGCTAAGACATAAATGCCCTGTTTCAGCGAAAGTCACCGCGTGCTGCATGGTTTCACGAGTTCTGATTTCACCAATTAAAATTACATCAGGGGCTTGGCGCAAGGTGTTTTTTAAGGCAACTTCATAGGATTCTGTGTCAATCCCCACTTCGCGCTGCGTGATAATACAGCCTAAATGGGGATGTTCATATTCCATCGGGTCTTCAATGGTGATGATATGCCCTTTGCTGTTTTGATTGCGATATTTAATCAGCGAAGCTAACGAAGTTGATTTTCCTGTCCCTGTTCCCCCAACAAATAACACCAAGCCACGCTTTTGCATCACCAACTCTTTTAACACAGGCGGCAAACTTAACGCATCCATATCAGGAATGATGCTTTCAATTCGCCGCAATACCATCCCTGCTGCATCGCGTTGGGTAAAAGCACTCACGCGAAACCGCCCTAAATTAGGAACGCTGATGGCAAATTGACATTCTTTGGTTTTGGCAAATTCATCCCGATAAGCAGGACTCATAATCCCTTGCACAATTTTTGCGGTTTGTTCGGCTGTCAAGGCTTGTTTGGCGACTTCAACCAGCGAGCCATCCACTTTCATGCAAGGGGGCTTGCCTTCGGTGATAAATAAATCCGAGGCTTTTTGTTGCACCATAAGGGCTAGCAAAGCGTTGAAGTCCATGAGAACCCCTGTTAAAGAAAATCTTTTTTATTCGCCGCCTTACTGCGTGCCTCTTCTTTTGTAATCAACCCCTTGTCAATTTTATCCTTCAAATCTTGGTCTAGAGTTTGCATTCCATCTTTTCGACCTGTTTGAATTGCAGAATACATTTGCGCCACTTTCGCTTCACGAATTAAGTTCCGAATCGCAGGTGTACCAATCAAAATTTCATGCGCGGCAATCCGCCCACCACCCACTTTTTTCAGCAATTGCTGGGCGATAACGCATTTTAACGATTCAGATAACATCGCCCGAATCATTTCTTTTTCTGCCGCAGGAAATACATCAATAATCCTATCAATGGTTTTAGAGGCAGAACTGGTGTGTAGCGTCCCAAACACTAAATGCCCTGTTTCTGCCGCTGACATTGCCAAGCGAATCGTTTCCAAATCGCGCATCTCACCGACTAGAATAATATCGGGGTCTTGGCGCAGTGCCGAGCGCAACGCTTCATTAAAACCGTGCGTATCGCGATGAATTTCCCGTTGTGAAATCAGCGACTTTTTACATTTATGCACAAACTCAATCGGGTCTTCCACAGTTAAAATATGTTCATAGCGGGTGGTGTTAATATAATCGACCATCGCCGCCAAAGTCGTTGATTTACCTGACCCTGTACCCCCTGTAACCAAAATCATCCCACGCCCTTGATGGGTAATTTCTTTAAATAAATTCGGGGCTTTTAGCGTATCAAGGCTTAAAATTTCAGAAGGAATACAGCGAAATACCGCCGCTGCCCCACGATTTTGGTTAAACGCATTCACTCGAAACCGTGCAACCCCTGGTAATTCAAAGGAAAAGTCGGTTTCTAGCAGTTCTTCATAATCGCGGCGTTGTTTGTCATTCATAATGTCATAAATTAAGCCATGAACTTGTTTATGATCTAAATCAGGCACATTCACCCGGCGCATATCCCCATCCACTCGAATCATCGGGGGCAAACCAGCCGACAAATGTAAATCAGACGATTTATTTTTAACCATGAAAGTTAATAGTTCTGCAATATCCATAACATCCTCAAGCAAAGTTTAAACATAAAATGACAGGCTGTGTTTTTTTATCCGTCTATTGTTCAATAGTAGCATTATTTTATCACTACGGTTACTTTGAACAGTCTAAAACAAGGAAGGCAGCTATAACAGTCACGACTGATTCAGTCAGGACAATGAATGGCGGTACTGGAAAATCGTGCAGGAATTGAATTTATCCAAGTCAAACAGGTTTTTGTTTGGGATAAGTGGGAATTTACAAAGGATGCTTACAGCAAAAAACAACACAGCTAAGAATTTTTACTTATGTTGTTTGGAAGGTCTATAAAGCGTGGTTTTAAAGTATCTCCCACCTGCGCCGTATGCGCTTTCGTCCTTGAACCGAGGGTTCAAGTGGGAACATCGCTGGCAATTTAGGCTACCTATCTAAAACAGGTCTGCACACCAGTGCCAAAATCAGCTCCCGAAGGCAATATAGGTTCAGGAAACACCCAGCACACCACCTCAAACGCCGCAGGAGATACAGTTTACATTTTACGCTGTTTCTAAGGCGTTTTCTATTTTGTGGCGTAAATTAATTAATTTCCCAGAAAACTCTTGTTCTGGGGTTTGTTGTTTGTTTTGTAATTGCTGTAATTCAATCAAGATATTAAGTGCGACCATCACAGCGATTCTTTCACCACCATTGATTTTGCCCGCATCTTGAATCTCGCGCATTTGCCGGTCTAATTTGCGTGCCGCGTTGAGCAGGTTTTCTTCTTCATCTCTTAGACAAGCCACTTTGTAGTCTTTGTTTAAAATAGAAATATTGACAGATTTTAATGCAGCACTCACGAACCTTCCTCCATTGCTTTTAATCGGGTAATCATGGCTTCAACCTTGCTTTTTGCCAAGGTTGTTTTGGCTAACAAATTGGCCTTGTCCTTGACGAGTGATTCTTGTTTAACTTTCAGGAGCTGATTTTCAGTTTTTAATGAATCATAGCGTTTAAGCAACTCATTGAGTTGAGTTTCTAGCTCATTATATTCTGAGATAGGCTTTAAATTGGGATCTGACATAATGATAAATACACAAAGTCGGTTAGGGTGTTGGTAAAGAATTTTAGCAAGGCAAGGGCGTGATTAAAAGATAATTACAGGATGCACATATTCTCTTAAGTCTGTTCAATGGTAGCATACACGTTCTATTTTTTTTAGCTAGAGCAAAATTATATAAGTGGGATGTGATGAGCTATCAGATAATCAATGAAATTTTACAACAACATGGCAGTGATTTAGAAGCGGCACAAGCGCATGGTATCGCATCCGCGCTGTTGTGTGTAGACCCAAATGCCCAAGGTGTGACTTGGCTGGCTCAAATAATCAATGAGGATAGGTTTTTATTGGAAGAGGAGAAAGCAACTTTAGTTGATTTGTTTGAACTAACCCGCACATTTTTACAACCTGAGCAGGCTGGCTTTGACTTTGATTTATTATTGCCCAGCGATGAAGATTTACAAGAACAAGCCATCACGCTCAGTCAATGGTGTGAAGGCTTTTTATGGGGCATAGGTTATGCCACCGCCAATGCGCCCACCACGCCAGAAATCACCGCCATTTTGCGTGAAATTATCGAGTTTACCAAACTTGATACCGATATAGAGGACGAAAATGAGGAAGACGCAGAGGCGTTTATGCAAATTCATCAATATCTTCGGGCGGCTGTATTAATTATTCGTGATGAATGGCTTTCCTCACCATCTAGCGCACTTCATTAAGCAATCCTCTTTTAACTTTTTTTAAATGTATGAAACAAACAGAATTTAAACGCCGGCGTAAAAATGTGATGCAGCAAATTGGCAAAGGCAATATTGGCTTAATTCCTAGCGCACCCAATCAAACCCGCAATCGTGATGTCGATTATCCGTATCGACAAGACAGCGATTTTTATTATTTAACAGGGTTTAATGAATCGGGGGCGTTAGCGGTTTTTATTCCTGGACGGGAACAAGGCGAATATATTTTGTTTTGTCGCGAATTTGATGAAAAAAAAGCCCTTTGGGAAGGGGCGCACGCCGGTTTAGAAGGTGCGACTACCCATTATGGCGCGGACGATTCGTTTCCCATTGATGATTTAAACGATATTTTACCCGGCTTGATTGAAAATAAAGCCAAGGTTTTTTATCCGATGGGGCGTGACAGTGATTTAGACCATAAATTATTAGAATGGATTAATCACATTCGCAGCCAATCGCGCAATTATATTAGTGCGCCGGGGGAATTGGTTTCTTTGGAACATATTCTGCACGAAATGCGCCTGTTTAAAAGTGCCGCCGAATTAAAATTAATGCGCCGTGCCGCGACTGTTTCGGCACAAGCCCATCGCCGTGTGATGCAAATTTGCAAAGCGGGGTTGTATGAATATCAATTGGAATCTGAAATTATCCATGAATTCATGCAGGAAGGATTACGCGCGGTGGCGTATCCGTCGATTGTGGCGGGCGGCAAAAATGCCTGTGTGTTGCATTACACCCAAAATAATACCAAATTGCGCAAAGGCGATTTAGTGCTGATTGATGCCGGGGCAGAATGTGACCACTATGCAGCCGATATCACCCGCACTTTTCCTGTGTCAGGGCGTTTTTCAGCCGTACAAAAACAGCTTTATCAATTGGTGCTTGACGCGCAACACGCCGCACTGGAACAAATTTATCCGGGTAATTTATGGAATAAAGCCCACGAAGCCTCCGTTTTGGTGATAACGCGCGGCTTGGTTGAATTGGGGCTGTTAAGTGGTGACGTTGAAAAATTGATTGAAGAGGAAAAATACAAAGCCTTTTATATGCACCGCATCGGGCATTGGCTGGGAATGGATGTGCATGATGTGGGCGATTATAAAATCAATGACCAATGGCGGGTTTTAGAAGCGGGGATGGTTTTAACGGTTGAACCAGGCATTTATGTACAACTCGATTGTTTAACGGTGGAGGCAAAATGGCGTGGAATTGGGATTCGGATTGAAGATGATGTGTTAGTCACTAAACAAGGCTACGAAATTTTAACCCGTGCCGTACCGAAAACCATTGCTGAAATAGAAGCTTTAATGCAAGGAAAATAATTAGGCGCATTTATGTCGATTCAAGCGATAAACCAATACCACAATGACGTGGCAAAAAATAAAGCCTTTAGTGGAAAAAATCACGAACAAACCAATAAAGACTATTTTAAACGCTTGATAAATCATTATGCGGAAAAACAGCATTTATGGCTTGCCAGTGAAATTAGCATTAAAAGCAAAAAAGGCGATTTAATTCGTCCTGATGGGATTGTTAAAAATAATTTACGGCTAGATTGTGGCTATTGGGAAAGTAAAGCCAATGTTGATTTAGATAAAGAAATTACGAATAAAATCAAGGCAGGTTATCCTTTAATCAATACCTTATTTCAGGATAATGAAACAGCGATTTTATATCAAAATGATAGCTTGATTTTTAAAACGCCATTAGACAATGAACGCGAGTTAGATAAATTACTCACGCAAT
>JAIFMS010000145.1 GCA_020048335.1 Methylococcaceae bacterium
GTTTGGCTAACGCTGTGTTTTCTAAGTATCGAATGATGTTATAAAATTCGGAACTCTGCCCCAAACAGACCGTAGCAGGCGAAGTTGTTTTTAAAATTTTCTGACGTAATAGTTGCGCTTTAGCCGAATAAATTCGCCAGCCGATATAAATTGCCAACAGCAAAGCCGCGCTTAACCAATACAGCGTTTGTTGCTGTTGATTTTGCTGTAATCGCCATTGGTCAAAGTGAAAACTAAGATTGGAAAAAAAATCCTGCACCCTGCTAAACCACGGTTGTTCGGCATTTTCCAATGCCAACCATTGCGCGGGCGTTGAATCAACCTCACGCCAGTTCCCATTAATATACGCAATTGCCCACGCATGAGCATGGCGTTGTCGCACCAGATATAAACCTTGCCGCGCATCATATTCTTCCACCACATAGCCATTGGCTAATCGGGCGGGAATCCCCATTTGCCGCAATAAAAACACACTTGCCACCGCAAAATATTCACAATGCCCTGCTTTGCGGCGCAGGATAAAATCCCGCAACGCGCTATCGCTGTCGGTTTCTGTACCAAGATACAAACTGTAGCGAAAATGCTGTTGAAAATGGGCTTGAATTTTAGTCGCTATCTCTTCAGGCGAATGCTGTGCCAACCGCAATTGTGTGGTCATGGTTTTTAGCCAATCCGCATGACGCTTGGGAATCTGCACATCAAAAGGACTGGGCGGGTCGGTTTTTTGCCCTGTAAACGCCACTTGATAAGCGGCAAACGGTGGCGGTTCACTGATTTTAACCGTCCCTAAGCCGTTGTATTGTAACACCGCCCCTTCTAAGCCTTTAATTTCAACCTTGCCCATTGGCAACGCAAGCAATTCATTTTTGTGCTGAAACGTTTGCAGCAGTGTGATATGTTGCCATTTTGCGGATGTTATTGAGGAATTTGATTTTTTAGCCTGAAAAGTCGCTTGTGAAGCCAGCCAACTTTGTCCTAAATAACGGTCATAACTGGCTTGTAACAAGCGCAAAGGGGCGTTGGACTGCACCCGCAAAATGATTTTATCGGACAATTTTAAAGCACCAATATCGCCAATCGAGGTTTGGGTTTTAAAAAAATCATTATCGCGTTCGCTCAACCAGGCAATCGCTTTTTCTTCCACGATAGTTTGCAACTGCCTTAACTGCTGCTGCCCATAATAACTGCCGATAAACGCAATACTTATCAGCAACCAGCAAGCGATAGTGGCACTTTGCCGAGGTTTGTATCGCCATAAAATCAGGCTAAACAGCCCACTCACGATGACAAAATAACGGTTATCCTGCACATTTGCCGCACCCGCACTGAGCAGCACTAAGCCTGTATAGGGCAGGATAAAATCAAGGGTTGTGGCAGGTTGTAGGCGACGGCGAAAAGAATAAAACAACGTTCCCAGCGGAATTTGCTGTTGGCTGCTGAATAATTGCGTCAATAACACGGGCGCGAACAACAGCGGCAACCATTTTAATACCCTGAAAATCGGTAGCCCGTCTTGTTGATGTTGATAGCCGTACAGCAGCAACCCAATGATTAATAGCATCGTCAAATCGCCCCAACGATGAAACTGTTGTTGGGTAATTTGCCACCGCCACTGGCTCAGTTGACTTATCGCAATACTGAGCAATAACACCGCCGTAGCAAGCCAGGTTTGCAAAAGCCAGCCCCAAGCACACAACGCGACCGCTAAAAATGCAATGGAATTCTTCATGCTCAGATACTCGCTTGCCTAGTTTTAAGTGCTGTGATTTTAGCAATACCATCGCTAAAAATCATGCTGCTTTCTTAAGTCCAACAACTGATAATATTGATGATGCAAAATATTGTCGTTAGTTTGCAACAGGAAAACTACGGCTATAAATGTGCTGTGAAAAGCTTTTTAAAAACTCGGTTTTCTGATAATTAAACGTTTTAAACGAATAATCTCGTGATATAATAACTTGATTTTGAGTTGAGCTATTTTCTTGAGCTACATGATTAATAGTATTTTCCTCTGAAGAGGTTAAGAACCAAAATAATTGATAAAGCCCAATGATAAAAAATTCACTGCCTTTATCATTTATTTTTTGCTTGTCATTTTGCAAAGCATTTAATATTTCATCAACATGATTGTGTTCTTTATTTTTTGAAAGCTCATTAAATAATTTAATATAGTTTTCAACGAAAGGAATTTTATTCATGTCAAAATCTACTCCAGTATAACTAAATAATGGAAATAAAATTTCTTCATAATTTTTTACTTTATGACCTAGATTAAAGATTGCCCGCATATTGCAAATAAACAAGTAAGCAACATCTTGTTCATTTAAATGATTAAAAATAGCGGTTGAGTTATGAGCTATCCAATTGCGCGTTATTTTCATAATAGAAGAAAAAGCGTAGAACTCATCGTGTTCGCCAGTAAATTGCTTTGGGTTAGTGGCTTCCCATTCGTGAGTTAGTGTTCTGATAAAAAGTTTGTACAGTGTGAATTTATCAGTTGGTTCTTGTAAAGGTAAAAAACTTTCCAGTACGTTGATATAATCGACTATATCTGCAAAATCAAATTTTTTATCCGGTTTATTAATCACTTTATTAAAAGGTAATTCATTATTTGTCAATGTTTTGACATATTGGCAAGCTTCAATAATTCCACGTCTTAACTTTACATAATCAGACTCTTGATTTTTAATCCAACCCCTTAATTTCTCATATTCAGGATCTTTTTTCTCAAAAGCTTTCACTTCAGGAATGTAAATTGAACTACATTTTTCCTTAAAATCATCAATTGAATTTTTTTCACCCGTCATAAAACACATTCTTTCAGAAGGTACACCTGAATGAATTAAATCATTGAAAATATAAAAGCCGCCATTTTCATGAAATTTGCTTTTATCGGTGTAAGATTCTGGAATATTTTTATCTAAATCAACGTGTTCGCCATTATCTAAACGAACGTCAATAATAATGGCATCAATTTCATTGAGAATGGCGTTATTTTCTTTAAATTCCGCATAATCAAAATAATTACGGCACAAATAAATCGTATGCAGGCTTTTTTGTTGTGTGCAAAATTCGTTTAAATCGGCTGGCTTTGTTTTCAGGCTAAATAAATCATTATCCCACGCCTCAAAACTTAATAATTCACCAAACATTTGATTTAAAATATTTTTTCCTGCTTGTAAACCACCAAAGTCTTCAATCCAAAGTATATTCATGTTATTCGCCTTCTAATAAGGTTTTATGGAGTTTTAATTCTGCGGTAAATGTGTGTTCATTTGCCGTGTAATTAAATTGCGCTTGTTCGCCTAATAATTCAATCAAGCGATTAATAAAAGCAAGCCCTTTATGCGTACCAGCTAATTGGCTACTGGCATTGGCTTTACAGGCATTTTTGACGCTGAAAATATAGAATTCGGTTTCTATATGCCAAGCAATTTGAATTTTTCCTGTGCCGCTCCAGTATTTTAAGGCATTAAGGATTAATTCTGAGCTAATGGCAAACATTAATGAGAATTTAATTTGATTTGAGCCAAATTGTACGGCACTTTTTTCGAGGTTGACCTCAAGCACGGTCATGGATTGCAGCCAGTGGTAGAATTTTTCGACATCACGTTGATTGGTATCCAACGGCAAAACCTGTTCAATAAAGGCTTTGCGGGTGGGTTTGATTAATTCGCCTTGATTGTTGATGAGTTTGCGTAAGCCTGTGGCATCTTCCATAAAGATGATGCGATTGAGTGATTGGCGCAAGGCGGCGGCGATAAACCATTCGGGAGTTGCATCGCCGGTGTTGTCTTGTTGCCAAGCGCGTTTAAATTCTTCGGTATCATAAATGGATTGTTTAAGAGTGTCTATTAAACAATCAGTTAAGGTGAAGGTGGAGAAAAGCGCGGTGATTTCGTTAATGGCTTCGTAGTGTTTTTGATTTTTTTCGTAGTCTGCGCTGCCGAATACTCGAATGGCTTGTCTTAAGGATTCAGGGGCGGTAGCGAAAGCATTGCGCAGAGTATGTGTAAAAAAAGACAGCATTTCTTTTTCTTTTTCGTGCGCTATTTTATATGCTTTTTCTTTTTCTTGAATTTCTAACTCAAGCTGTTTGTTTTTTTCTTCAAGCAACACATTTTTTTTATCTAATTCCTCTGTCTGGTTGATATTTTTTAAGTAAACAGCTTTAAACTTTATTTCTTCTGTATCGTTTAAATCATAATTAAAAGCTTGTTCTACATATTTTCTAGCGTCATCGTATTTTTTTAAAATAACAAAAATATCACTTATGAATAAACTGCAATGTTTTTTACTGTTTTTTGATTCATAAAATTTAATAGCATTAATTAAATTATTTATAGCTAGTTCGTAATTTTCTTGTTTAGCATAATAAAAAGCACAGTTATGGTATGCTTTAGCATAATTAGGAGTTAATTTAATTGTTTTATTGTAGTTTTCCAGTGCGGCGTTATATTCTTTTAATTGATAATAACAGTTTCCTATATCATTGTATGTTTCAAAATAGTCGCTTTTTAAAGCTATCGTTTTTTTAAAATCAGTTAAAGCAAAATCATAGTTTTTTAATTGAAAATGACATAAACCTCGATCATGATAACTTTCATAATCATTAGGATTTAAAACAATAGCTTTATCAAAATATTCTAAAGATTTTTTATATTCTCTAATTTTTAAATAACATAAACCAATATTATAATAACTTTCAAATATATTGGGATTCAATTTAGTAGCTTTATTATAGTCTTGTAAAGCAATTTTATACAGATCATCATTTGTTAATTTAAAATAGCATAGACCTCTGTTAAGATAACCAGCAGCTTCATTACAATTTAGTCTAATCGCTTCATTAAAATCTTTCAAAGCAAGGTCATATATTTTAAAATCTAAATAATGTATCCCGCGATTAACATAACCACCAACGCTATAAGGCTCTAATTCTATTGCTTTATTAAAATCATCTAAAGCAGATTCATATTTTTTCAGTTTTGAATAACATAAACCACGACTTTTATAAAACATATAATCTACTAAATTAAAATTTAGTTGAATTGCTTTATTGAGATCATCTAAAGCTAAATCATGCTTATCTTGTAGTATGTAACACAAGCCACGTTGTTTATAAGATTCTGCATCATCAGGATTTAGCTGAATGATTTTGCTGTAATCAGCTAAAGCCATTTCATAACTTCCTTGTGTAGAATAACAGCTACTACGGTTAATATAGGCATCTACATAATTAGGGCTTAACTCAATCGCTTTATTGAAATCTGCTAAGGCAAAATCATATTTTTTTAATTGAAAATAACATCCACCACGATTATTATAACTAGCAAAAGAATTAGAATTTACCTGAATTGCTCGTGTAAAAATATTTATAGATTCATCAAATTTATTTTCTCTTAAATAACTGTAGCCCAAACTAAATAACTCTTCAAAACTAGCTTGCTTAAGTTTTTTTTGCAGTTTCTTCTTTGCAAATTGTTCTTTCAAACTTACCATACCCATCTCCCTAATTTAGAAAGTGCATCACCATAACATTGCAACAAAACCAGTATAGATTTTTTATTCATGTTTTCGCCTCACAATAATCCACAATTAAACAACCGTATCAGGATGAACAGCCAACCACCAGAAAATCATTAAAATCCGCACCCTCTATAACCACCACCCGCATTAATCCGTCAGACTCCGTGCATTTTACCCTTTCTGCTCAACTTCGTTCTTTCGCTAAAAGCTCATTTTTATTAATTTGGCAAAGGTATTGTTTTAACGTAGTCTAAGCTATTTTGCTAATTCTATTGCCTGCATGAAATTTTCCACCACCGTTGCCCCACATTTAACATCACCGCACACGGTCGCCCAGCAAATGCTGCCCGTGCTGTGGGCGTTATTCCCCGCAATCCTTATGAGTTTACTCTGTTTCGGCGTGGGTATTTTAATTCAACTGAGCTTGGCAAGCTTAACCGCCCTGCTCGCAGAAGCCAGTGTTTTTACACTACGGAAACGGTCTATTAAACAAGGTCTTGGGGATTTTAGTGCGGTTATCACTGCGGTATTATTGGCATTATCCATTCCCCTTTTAGCCCCGTGGTGGCTGATTGTTATCGGAACACTGTTTGCCTTAGGGGTCGGTAAACACGTTTATGGCGGCTTAGGCTATAACTTGTTTAATCCTGCGATGGTTGGCTATGTATTTTTGCTGATTTCGTTTCCACAACCGATGACCGCTTGGTTGGCTTTTGATGCACCCGCCTTAAGCTTAAGCGAAACGTGGCAGTTAATTTTTTTTGAACAGCCACCTGCCCATTTTGATGCTTTAAGCCGTGCCACGCCGTTGGATGTGATAAAAACGCAATTGCGCTTGTCACAACCATTAAGTCAAATTCAGTTGCAACCTGTATTTGGCTGGCTCGCTGGGAAAAGTTATCAATGGGTCGCACTGGCGTATTTAGGCGGTGGAGTATGGTTAATGAAACAAAAAATCATTGCTTGGCAAATTCCCACTGCGTTGCTCGGCAGTTTAGTTTTTTTCGCCACACTCGGTTTTATTTATGACAGTGAACAGTTCAGTTCACCGCTTTTCCATTTAATAGCAGGCAGCACTTTATTCGGGGCATTTTTTATCGCCACCGACCCCGTAACCGCTGCCACCAGTTCGCGTGGACGCTTGTTTTATGGCGGTTTAATTGGGGTTTTGCTGTATTGCATTCGCACTTGGGGCGGCTATCCTGATGGCATGGCATTTGCGGTATTATTGGCAAATCTTGCCGTGCCGTTAATTGATTATTACAGCAAACCGCCCGTTTATGGACAACCAACATGACGCTTCCTTCCCACAAACCGCTCGCTTTAGCCCTGTTGCTCGGCACGATGTCGCTGCTTGGTCTGAGTGTTGTTAGCGCGGTATTTTATTTAAGCAAAGAAAAAATTGCCCACAATCAGCAAAATGCTCTGCGGCATAGTTTACAAGCCCTGTTAGTCGGTCAGCTTTATGATAACGATGTATTAGCCGATAGCCTGCAAGTGCGCCATCCGTTATTAGGCAATCAACAATCTCACCGCCTTTACCGGGTGCGTTATCAAGGAAAACTTGTGGCAACAGTCATCAGTTGTGTTGCTCCCACAGGCTATAATGGGGATATTTTATTATTGGTGGCAATTAAGGAAAACGGCACGCTGTTAGGGGTGCAAGTTGTGGCGCATCAAGAAACCCCGGGTTTGGGTGATGGCATTGAGGCAACCCGTTCTGATTGGATAACGGGTTTTAAACAGTTGAATTTACAACAAAGACAACCTGCACAATGGGCGGTTAAGCGTGATGGCGGACAATTTGACCAATTGGTTGGTGCAACGATTACCTCCCGCGCGGTGGTGATGGCGGTGAAAAACGCCGTGCTTTATGCGCAACACGCACGGCATTTTGGAAAATAAATCTTCAACGCATTGCTTGTGTTCAGATTATATCAACCTTATATCTTTTGAAATTCACCCCAACCCGCCTTTATGAAAGGAGGGAGCTTCCTCTTTTGTAAAGGGGGATTAAGGGGGATTGAGTAATACCCGATAACGTTTGACTCACTATTTAACGCTTAAGTCTTAATTTTACATTTAACCCTTGGTGGAGAAATTATGTTTAATCAATCTAAACTTTATTCACTTATCGGTGCGCTGTTACTGAGTTTTCCGCTCTCAGCGGCACTGCCTGCAACCGATACCAGTGGCGCACCGATGCCTTCTCTTGCGCCGATGCTGAAAAAAGTCAATTCGGCGGTGGTTAATATTTCAACCTTTGCCACTCAAGATGTTTACAATCCGTTGTTAAATGACCCGTTTTTTCGGCAATTTTTTCAAATTCCCAATCAACCACAACAACCTCGGCAGCAGCGGCAACAGCAAAGCGCGGGGTCTGGGGTGATTGTGGATAGAGAAAAGGGCATTATCATCACCAATTACCATGTTGTAAAAGCCTCTGATGAAGTTCATGTTGCCTTGATTGACGGGCGTGATTTTCCTGCCAAAGTCATCGGGGTTGACCCTGAATTAGATATTGCGGTGTTGGATATTAATGCCACAGGGTTGAATCAAGTCGAATTTGCGGACTCAGGACAATTAGAAGTGGGTGATTTTGTGGTGGCAATTGGCAATCCATTTGGTTTGGGACAAACCGTGACGACAGGGATTGTGAGTGCGTTGGGGCGCACAGGTTTAGGGATTGAAGGCTATGAAAACTTTATTCAAACTGATGCGTCGATTAACCCTGGCAATTCAGGCGGGGCATTAGTAAGCGTGTCAGGCAAATTAATTGGCATCAACACCGCCATTATTGGCCCTAGCGGAGGTAATGTGGGTATCGGTTTTGCGATTCCTGCCAATATGGTCAAGTCCAGCATGAAACAAATTTTGGAACATGGTGAGGTCAAACGCGGACAAATTGGGGTAAATATTCAAGAAATTAGCCCGAGTTTGAAAAAAGCTTTTAATTTGAAAAATGGACAGCAAGGGGCGTTGATTACAGGCGTGGTAGAGGGGTCACCTGCCAAAAAAGCGGGCTTAAAAGAAGGCGATTTGGTCATCAGTGTCGATGGCGTACCGACCACCTCAGTCGGACAATTACGCAGTCAAATTGGTGTCAAAGCAATTAGTGATGAAATTAAATTAGGGATTATTCGGGATGGCCAAAGTAAAACGGTTGTGGTAACGTTGGAAAAATCGCGCCAACCTGAAAAAATAGCCAAATCAGCACAATACAAGGTGTTAGAAGGGGCGCAATTTGAAGAAAATCGGGAGGGAAAAGGGATTGTAATTTCACAACTCGCGCCTAATTCGCCTGCTGCTTACAACGGCTTACAACCAGGTGATGTTATTTTGGCAGCTAATAAAGTCAGCGTAAACAGCTTGCGGGAATTAGAAGCTGCATTAAAACGCTCTGACAAAGAAGTGTTGCTGCACATTAATCGCCGTGGCTCGTTGTTTTATTTAGTGATTCGTTAAGCGGCTTTTTTAAATCTATCCCAGCCTTCCTTTATAAGTCATCAGGCAAAAGTTATCTAGGATTACTAAATCCCCCCTAACCCCCTTTAAAAAAAGGGGAACTCCTCCTTTTATAAAGGAGGGGTGCGGTGGATTTCAAAATTAATCGCTGGTACAAATGTTTTGCTACTTAAAAAAGAGGGCATTTTTCATCCATCAACCTGTTGAATTATCATGTCTTTATTGCTTGACGACGAACTTAACTTAGGCTGGACAAATTACCGCCATCAGATGGTCAATCGCTGGCAAGACAAACAACACCGCTATGAAGAAGATTGTGTGGCAGAAGAAGTGCCTGTTGTGCTGGTGTATAACGGCATTTCCCATGTTGTGATGCTTGCCACCCCAACTGATTTAGCGGATTTTGCGCTAGGCTTTAGCTTGACCGAAGGCATTATTCAAACAGCGGCAGAGTTTTTATCGGCTAAAGTATATCAACGTGCCAATGGCATTGAAGTCAATATCAAAATTCCTGAGGCGCGTTTTCACTGTTTAAGCAGTAAAGGGCGCAATTTAACAGGGCGCACAGGCTGTGGTTTGTGTGGGGCGAGTACCTTAAAACAAGCCATTCGCCAGCCTGCTCCTGTTAATAGTTCGGTCAGCGTCACCGCAGCGCAATTAACCGCCGCATTAGAAAAACTACAGGAAAAACAATTACTTAATCAATTAACAGGGGCTATCCACGCGGCGGCTTGGGTTGAACCTGACCACGGAATTGTTGCCGTTCGCGAAGATGTTGGACGACACAACGCGCTGGATAAATTACTCGGGCTACTCTCTCGCACACAGAGGGATGTCAACACAGGCTTTGTGATTGTCACCAGCCGCGCCAGTTATGAGATGGTACAAAAAACCGCTTTCTTAGGGATTGGTTTATTAGTTGCCATCTCTGCACCCACAGGTTTGGCGATTCGATTAGCCGACCAAACAGGACTGACCTTAGTGGGCTTTGCACGCGGTAAATCTCATGTTATTTACACCCACCCCACACGCTTACAACACGAAGATAGAACGCAATACCAGCCGCAATGACAATGGATTCTTGATTAATCGGCTAAATAATGGCAATGCTGTGTGCCAAGTACCAGCGTTTGTGCTTGTAGTGCGTCTAAAACGCTACTGGCAGTTAAGTTAAAGGTTGGGTCAATTTTCAGACCCGCTTGTTGCAGTCCTTGGGCAACCCATTTGTTACACGTCTGAAACAAATGATAAGTTCCTGAACCTGCAAAAAATTGACTATTTCCATACCGCCCTTTTTGTAATGCTATTACCTCGCCTTGTGAATTTGTGGCAAATCCTGCGGCAATAAAGCGTAAAAGTGCCGCATACTTTTCAGGACTCAGACACAATTTTTCCACCTGACTGTGGTGGAAATAGCGATTAACCTTTTCAGGAACGGCAACAACCTGCACGACTGAGCCACTGGAATAAAACATAGCCTGTAAAGTTAATTGTGTAGTGACTTCTTTGGCTTGATAAAAACCTTTATCACCCCAGCCAATTTCAAAATAAGCGGCAGTGGCAAAGCGTTTTTTTAATAATGGAAACCTAGTTTGTAAAGCTTGCGCAGGCACAATAAAGCCTGTATGCCAACCATGATTAATTAAATAAATCACGGCTGACTCTTTGGTAAGTGAGGCGGCTGTATAGTGTTTAACAGGAGGCTGTCTGGCATCTGCACTGAGTAATAACCAAAAAAACACCAGCGAAATTTTTTTCATTATGCGTTTTCCTTAAAATTTAAGCGGTTACGCAGCCAGTAAGCAAAAACCTAGCGATTAGGTTTTTACCTTTTACAGTCTTTCTAAATTCTTATAAAAAGAGACTTATAGTCCGTGTATTTATAGTCTACAGAAAAGGAAAATACAATCCTTTATTTTCAAATAGCGATTGTAACTCTATGGAACGAAAACTGGTACAAGCAGTTGCCTCAACAATACGACATTTTCGTAAACTAGCTGAGATAAGCCAAGAAGCTCTCGCTGATAAAGCTGATTTAGACAGAACCTATATTTCAGGCATTGAACGAGGTGTTAGAAATATTACGTTAGATTCTTTAGAGCCAATCATCACTGCGCTAAATGTTGATGTGCAAACTTTTTTCAGCAAAGTATCGGAGGAATTTAATGAACTATCTCATTAATCCATCAGCCAATACTTGTTTAACATCCCCATACGGCATAGTCTCAGATTTAGATAAAAACTGGTTTTACGATGCTTTGCGTGATACACACAATCTAATCGAAAAAATTATGTACGAAATTCCTGTCGATATATTTTCGATTCTAGGAATGCGTAATCTTTCTGCTTTTATTGGTGAATTGTACGTTGTAAGCCTTGCCAACTATTCAAGCGGTGGGTTTATAAAAAATCCTCATCAAGATGGTTATCCTGATTTGTTATTAATGGATAATTATGGTCAACAACTTTGGCAGCAATTAAATCTTTCAGGTCAATTACGTTACAAACAACCGTTTAGTCCATTTCAAAACGGTGGGCTTGAAGTTAAAGCCACTTGCGGGTCAGTACCAACTCCCGAAGAATGCTTAAGAAAATGGGGGATTTCTAAACCAGATATGGGTGACACTCGTATTAGTTTTTTGAAAAGTTATGATTGGAAAGCTCATCATCAAGAAATCAATAATCTTATTGGTATTATCTGGGACTTTAATAATCGCACACCTGAAATAGTTGCTGTTTTCTTTGGCAATAACCTAGTCCAAGATGATTGGCGGATGCAAGATAGAAAGGAGGGTCGAGGAAGAACAACCAGTCTTTCTGTTATGACTCGTGTTGGTGTTGCGAAAATGTATCAAAATTGGATTCTGGTAAAAAACGATTTCCGTTATATTGATTTTCTTAATCGTTATAATCACGGTAATCTCATTTCAAGCAAACTCTAATTCTTGCTGTCCTAATCTCTGTTTAGTAGGTAATTCAATATCTTGTAAAATCAGAGCCAAATGAGAAAAAATCTTTTCTAAACCCGCAGGTGGAATGCTTTCGCCAATTAATTCGCGAATTAATTTATCACTGACTTTTTTGCCATCCGCACGTTGCCAATAAAAAAACTTATAATCCGTAATTGTGTGTAAAATCATCGCTTCATAAAGCGATAACACACGGTTTTGCTCAGGATGGACTTTATTATCACTGCACGCATAGGATAAATTTCGCGTTAAAGTGCTGGCGGGATTGTCCCAACTCATGCGTTTATACGCACTGGTATAGCCTTTCATTAAACGATATTGCCCGTTTTCTTTTACCCAGGGACGCGGCAATAAATGTCCACACTTCATACAGTACAAAGGCGTTTCTGTGTTATAGCGATTAACCCCTTTTTCATCAACACTTGCACCATGTGTTGGATTTTTATCAAAGAGACAATCTGGATTAATACATTGATTATCAAAAGCACTTTTTTCTTTTGGCGTGTTAGCCACCCAAAAATATTTTTCTTCGTCTAACAATGGGACGCTGTGATAAGGAATAAACTTATGTTTAGCCGTTTCTGTTTGACTTGCGTCCAAAGTAGGTAAATCGGCTATTGCATCATGTACTGTTTGCCAAGGTAAAAGCTGTTTACCTTCTTTGCTATGCGTTTTGTCAGGAAAAAGTGAGCCAAAAAATTGAAGATGTTTTTTTAGTTTTGGATGTTTTGTAAAAATTGAAATCAAACGTTGCCGACATTGAGGAACACCGTAATCAGCAAATTCAACCACACGAATTGAACTTAAAAACTCATCGCCAAGAGATTGTTTAATAAAGTCGATTATTCCTATCATCTCTCCGTCTTGATGGGGATTAGGAATATAAGTATTTTCCATTTCTGGCACATTTTCTAAAACTAACGTATGTGCGCCGCTGGCTAAAAAAATATTTAACGTTGGAATAATAAGTAAATTTCTTTCATCTGTTTCTGGTTTTAATCCCTGACGAATCGCATTTAACAATTTACCGCGCCCATTTTTCGACATACCCTGACAAGGTGGGGTTGCAAAAACAAGATCTAATTGTTTGCCATTGAGTGCTTGCTTGGTTTGCTCAAGAATATTTTGCTGTTTTTGCCAAATATCCCCTGTAATCATTTGTGTCTTGGGATAGTTGAACTTAAACACTTCGGCTCGTTCTTCTAGTAATTCATTAGCAACGACAACCTCAAAACCTGCATGATTCAAACCTAGGTCGCCAATGCCACCACAAGCAAATAAACTCATTGCTTTCATAATGACCTATCCTTTAAAAGAGACTTATAATCTACATTATTGGCTTTTAAAAAACAAGAGAGATTTTTTCATTATGCGTTTTCCTTAAAATTTAAGCGGTTACGCAGCCAGTCGGTAAAAACTTGGTGATTAGGTTTTTACCTTTTACTCGCCTTCTAAATCCGCCTTTATAAACTAGGAAAAGGCATCGGCGAGTTTTCAAAAACGCGCTCCTGTTTGACAGGTTTTTCCTGTTTTACGGGTATTTCAATTTTAGGTTCAACCGTTTTTTTAGGAATGACTTTCGGCACGATTTTTTTAGGCGCAGGTTCAGGAATAACAGGTCTATCAACAATAACAGGCGCGGGCGTAATGCTCTTTGGTGCAACAGGAACATCAACAATAACAGGGGCGGGCGTAATGCTCTTTGGTGCAACAGGCACATCAACAATAACAGGCGCGGGAACAACCTCAGGCACGGCTGTATTGGGTTCAACAGCAGCAGGCGTGTCGGCGGGAACTTCGAGATTTAAAATTTCAACGGGGACACCGCCATTAGAAATCAAGGTCGGCAAGCCATTACTTTCCTTTAAAGCAGTTTCCAAAACTTTGGCATCAATCGACACAAGCTGCTGATTCAAAGCTTTTTGAATCAATACCGCCGCTATTTCAACCCGCTGTGGCAATGTCAGCACTTCCCCTTCTAAAACAGGGTGCGACTCAATATATAAATTCCCATTTGACCAACCTACTTTGATAGGTTGATTAATGATATTAACCTGCGTTCCCACAGGTGCTAGCTGAAACAGGCTTTCAATATCTTTCGGATACAAACGCATACAACCATGACTGACCTGCATCCCAATCCCTTGCGGCTTATTGGTGCTATGCAGTAAATAACCAGGAATTCCTAAACGAAAGGCAAACAAGCCTAGCGGATTATCAGGCCCTGCCGGCCAAACATTGGGTAAAATATCGCCTTTTAACCGATGTTCCTCCTTAATGCTGGCAGGCGGAGTCCAGGTTGGGTTTTGCGTTTTACCCACCACGGAGGTCATCCCTAACGGCGTTTTCCAATCCACTCGCCCAATACCGACCGCATAAGACAGCACTTCGGTAGCCGATGAATAATAATAAATTCGATATTCGGGTAAATTAATCACAATCCCTTTGCGCGGTGCGTCAGGCAATAAATAACTACTGGGAATTAACACTTCTTTTCCCGCCCCAGGCAACCAACGGTCTACCTTTTTATTCGCTCGCACCACCTCTTCTTGCCCTAATAAATGCTGCACGGCAATATCAATCAAGGTATCCTCTTGCTGGGCTTTCACATAATGCGGTAGACCTTGATTATTATCAATCAAACTATCGCCAGCATTGGGCAGTGCAAAGGTTGCCGCTTGCGCAGGTTGAATCCACACTAACAACACGCCCGTTTGCACAAACACTCTGCACAAACGTTGTGCTGTTCTCGTTGTTTTAACCAAAAAATAAGTCATTAGTGTTTATTTTCGCCTCCAAATAAAGCCAATAATTGCGGTAAAAAGTTGCCAAATTCCAACGTCATAATGGAAAAATCCACATCAAACCGTTCAATTTCGCTTTCAGCTTGGGTATCGGCCACTTGGTCTTGTACTAAATCCAAAAAGCGCACCCGTTTAACCGCCAACTGTTCATCTAACACAAAAGAAATTCTGTCTTCCCAATTCAATGCCAATTTAATCACTTGCTTGCCCGTTTCCAAATGATTTTTAATTTCAGGCAGGGCTAAATCATGCTTTTTACAGCGCACAATCCCGCCTTCTTCTTCAGGAGAACGCAATTCACATTCATCTTCAATGGTAATCCCCGCTGGCGTTTTTTCACTCATCAACCAGTCAGTCATGGTCAACACTGGCTTTTCCACCGTATTCAGCGGCACAACCGGCAACGAACCTAAACAGCGGCGCAAACTGCTTAACAATTCTTCTGCTTTTTTGCTTGAGCTACTATCTACCACTAGCCAGCCGCCTTGTGGGTCGATATAGGCATACAGATGGCGAGAAAAAGAAAACGCACGCGGCAATAATTCAAAAATCAGCTCATCTTTCAAGGTGGTGCGTTCTTTTTTGGACAATTTCCGCGCTTGCTCAGTTTCAATATCGGCAATTTTTTCCTGCAATAACTCAGCGATTACCGAAGCTGGCAGCACTTTTTCCTCTTTTTTGCCACACAGCATCATAAAACCATTGGCACTGTGCAACAATGCCTCACTGCCCCGCCCTAGTGGCGATGTCCAACCAAAACTGGACTCATCATGACTACCACAAGGGCGAAACCGCATCGCTTCCAATTTCTCTGCCACCTCGTTGCTGGATAAAGTAAAAGGTTCGCTAAAGCGAAACAGGGTAAGATTTTTAAACCACATAAGCGTCAACAATCCGTATATTTTTTAAGTAAGAAAGCCATTATCGCAAATTTAAGCGGGGAAAATAATAGATTTTTTACAAGCCTCACACAGCCATGCTAGGATAAAGAATCAAGGATTTTCCTTGTTTTGACTCCTGTTAAATCAATATTCTGCCTTTTTTCAAGGCTTGTGTGGACATAAAATGATACGTCTTACTCCTAAAAATGGTTTATTTAAACTCCTAAAAACACCTTATCAAGCCGATTACCTTTTTTATAGCCCCACCAGCCACACTTTATTTAATTCAATGCCATTTAGCCTTGATAATGAAAAATTGGATTTGATAAGACCTATTCTGGAAAAAACAGCGTTTCAATTAATTAAACAAAACGGTTTTTCAAGCTTACATTGGGAAAAGAATGCCGAAATAAACACCTATCAACCTGTCATTTCTTATCGCAAGGTAGAACAAAATAAAAAAATTGCGACACAACCTACCGAACAACTCTTTAATCAAGCCATTGATTATCAACAAACAGGGCAATTAGCTGAAGCGATTTTATTATATCAACAGCTATTAGCCCTTAATCCACAACACAGTGACGCGCTACATTATTATGGATTAGCGGTCGCCGATTATGGCAATCGGCAACAAGGCATTGGATTAATTAAACAAGCGTTGCTTATTTCACCTAATTATCCTGAAGCCTATAATAATTTAGGCTTTATTTATGAAGATGAAGGGCAATTACAACAAGCCAAAGCGTGTTATGAAAAAGCACTACAACTCAAACCCGATTATAGCGATGCGTATTGCAATTTAGGCGGAATTTATCAACATGAAAATAATTTATCGCAAGCAATTGATTGTTATCATCATGCTTTATTACTTGAGCCACAACATAGTTACAGCCATTATAATTTAGCCACTATTTATCAATTACAATCCAATTATTCGGCGGCTATCGGTCATTATCAGCAAATTTTAAAAATAAATCCACACCATCAAAACGCGCTTTTTAATTTAGCCTTAGTGTATGCCCAACAAAACAATCTTTCTGATGCAATAACCTCTTATCAACAAGTTTTAAAGCTTGACCCGCACCATGCAATGGCGCATTTTAATTTAGCCATTGTCTATTTAACCGCAGGTGATTATTTAAAAGGCTTTGCTGAATTTGAATGGCGTTGGCAAGTTCGTGCGGCAATTGAACCAAAAAAAATATTTCCACATACACAGGAATGGGAAGGGCAGTTTTTCGGAAATAAAACCCTGTTTCTTTATTTTGAACAAGGCGCGGGCGATGCAATTCAATTCATTCGTTATGTGCGAGACATTTCTGAACATTACGGAAAAAGTATTATTGTGCAATGTCCACGAGTGCTGATTTCTTTATTTGCGACCATTCCTGAAATTACACAACTCATTGCGAGTGAAGACTCTGATTTACCGCCGTTTGATTATTATTTATCGCTATTAAGTTTGCCACGGGTTTTAAAAACACGCTTAGAAACGATTCCTTTACAAATTCCTTATTTAAAGGCAACTAAAAAAATAATTATTCCCTCAATTAGTAAAAATAAATTCAATATTGGCTTTGTTTGGGCGGGCAATCCTGCCCATGAAAATGATAAAAATCGCTCACTTATTGTTAATTATTTTTCCAGTTTAGTCTTAATAAAACAAACCCAATTTTACAGCTTGCAATTAGGAGAGCAAGCCCAGCCATTATCTGAATTAAAAGCAGCAAATCCTGTATTAAATTTAGCCCAATCTATTACTGAATTTGCAGATACCGCAGCAATTATTGCACAAATGGATTTAATTATTTGCGTGGATACCGCTATTGCCCATTTAGCAGGCGCATTAGGTAAACCTACTTGGATACTTCTGCCATTTGCCCCTGATTGGCGTTGGTTACTTCACAGGGATGATTCGCCTTGGTATCCCAGTGTGCAATTATTTCGCCAAACCGAAGCAGGTAATTGGCAAACGGTTTTTGCACAATTACAAACCGCATTAGTCAATCACATCGCCACCTGCAATAAAACGTTTATCAATGAAAAACAGCTATCTTATAATATTAATACCGCGCTGCATTATCATCAAACAGGGCAGTTAGAACAGGCTAAAATAGCGTATCAATCCTTATTGCATCTTAATCCAAATGATGCGCAAGCCTTGCATTATTTAGGATTAATTTATCATCAACAAGGTGATAATAAGCAAGCGATTGTTTTATTACAACAAGCCTTAGCGATAGATTCTACTCATGCAATCTATCATAATAACTTAGGTATTTCTTATTTAGCCAATAAACAATTTAATCACGCAATCGCTTGTTATGATAACGCCTTGAAACTTGAGCAAAATTATGCCGCTGCTTATTATAATAAAGGCTATGCTTATCAAGAAAATGCACAATTAGAACAGGCAATCGCTTGTTATCAACAAGCCTTAACAATCAACCCTGATTATACAGATTGCTATTATACTTTAGGGCAGATTTATCAAATAAAAAATGAATTTGAACAGGCTATTTCGTATTATAAAAAAACCTTAGAGCTGAATCCTAATGCCATTGAAGCTATTTTACAATTAGCTATTATTTCTGATAAACAGCAGCAAGATAATCAAGCCGTAGCTTATTATGAACAGGCATTGAAAATAAATTCAGACAGTGCAGAAATCTATTGTAATTTAGGCAATTTTTATGTCAAGAAACAAGATTACGCACAGGCACAAATACATTATGAAAAAGCCTTAGAAATTAACCCGAATTATATTGATGCACACTGTAATTTAGGTGTGTTATATACGCAACAACAACAATTTGAACAAGCCATTATTTGTTTTAAAAAAGCATTAGAAATTGACAATACGCATCTTGACACGTTATGTCATTTAGGTAATGCCTATAATTGTCTCAATGACTCCGCATTGGCATTAATTTATTTAGAAAAAGCCTATACGCTAAATAAACAACATCCTTATACGTTGAGTAGTTTAGGTTTGTTTTATAAAACTAAAAATAATCTATCCACCGCTATTTCCTATTATCAAAAAGCAATTGCGGTAGACCCTCTTTATGCGAATGCACATTATAATTTATCCCTATCCGCATTATTAAATGGCGATTATGAATTAGGCTGGCAAGAATACGAATGGCGATATGTAGCCAATCAACGTTTAACACCTGCACAGCAATTTCCAAATCAACCTTATTGGCAAGGAGAGTTAGCCTCTGACAAAACCTTATTACTTTATATGGAACAAGGCTTTGGTGATGCGATACAATTTATTCGTTATCTTGAATTAGTGGCTAACTATGTTGCTAAAATTATTGTCCAATGCCACCCTGCTTTGCATCGCCTATTTTCTACACTACCCGAAATTAGCCAATTAATTGATTTTACCCAACCTTTGCCAGCATTTGATTTAGTTTGTCCTTTAATGAGTTTACCCTATTTATTTAAAACTGATTTAAATACCATTCCGTCTAAATTTCCTTATTTACAGCCTGATAAAAAAAATTCATTCCCCTTACCCATTAATAAAAATAAAATGGCGATTGGCTTTGTATGGGCTGGCAATTCTAGCCATAAAAATGACAAACAACGTTCTGTTGAAATTCGCTATTTTCAAACTTTTGCTGATTTAACAAACGTACAATTTTATAGCTTATATATAGGCGAAAAACAACACGAATTAACCCAGCTTAATTTTGTACATCCTATTATAGAAATAGCTGAAAACCCCATTGACTTTGCAGAAACAGCCGTGGCTATTTTGCAATTGGATTTAATTATTACGGTTGATACATCGGTTGCCCATTTAGCAGGGGCATTAAATAAAAAAACCTGGGTTTTATTACCTTTTTCACCCGATTGGCGGTGGTTATTGGAACGTGACGATTCGCCTTGGTATGCCAGTATGCGTTTATTTCGTCAGTCATTTGCGGGCGATTGGAATAGTGTCTTTGCGCAATTAAAACAAATTTTATTACAAGAGTTCCCAACTATTACAGCAACACATCAAAATGCCGTTATTAATGAATCGGTTTCTTTTCAAACAGCGTTAAAATTTCACCAAACTGGTCATTTAAAACAAGCACAAATCGCGTATCAACAACTATTAAATCAACAACCCAATAACAGTGAAGTTTTACATTACTTTGGTTTACTGCTGCATGAACAAGGCAATATCAAAGACGGTATTTTAAAAATAGAACAAGCGATTTTAATTAATCAACATTATAAAGAAGCTTATAATAATCTAGGCTTGTTATATCATGCCAGTGCGGACATTGAAAAAGCCATCACTTGTTATAAAAAAGCTATCGCCTTAGATAATCATTATGCCGATGCCCATTATAATCTAGCTTTAAGTTTATTATTAAATGGCAATTATAAACAGGGCTGGCAAGAATATGAATGGCGTTGGCAATTAAGCAATGCACAAGAAGTGAAAAAAGAGTTTTCTTTTGCTAAAGCATGGCAGGGTGAAAGCTTAATAGGAAAAAAAATTTTAATTTATGCAGAACAAGGAATGGGGGATGCGATTCAATTCATTCGGTATATTGATTTGATTGCAAAACAGGCTGAAAAAATTATTGTGCAATGCCCACGCGCATTAAAACAATTATTCAGTAGTATTCCACAGATTAGTGAAATTGTAATGCCTGAGGAATTGTTGCCCGTCTTTGATTTTTATAGCCCTTTAATGAGTTTACCTTATCTATTAAACACAGACTTTAATTCCATTCCTGCTAATACGCCTTATTTAATCGCTCCCGCGTCTGCTTCATTTGCTTTTTTAGTGGACAAAACTAAATTTAATATCGGCTTGGTATGGGCTGGCAATCCAACCCATAAAAATGATAAAAACCGCTCAATTGATATTTCACAATTTCAATCCATTTTACAATTGGAATCTGTCCAGTTTTATAGCTTGCAAACAGGCAAACAGCGCGCGGATTTACAAAAAATAAACACTCATCATGCCATCATTGATTTCGGTGAAAAATTTGCCAATTTTGCAGATACAGCGGCTGTTATACAAGAATTAGATTTAATTATCTGTGTCGATACCTCAATTGCGCATTTAGCAGGGGCATTAAATAAACCTGTTTGGGTATTATTGCCTTTTGTACCTGATTGGCGATGGCTATTAACGACTGAAAAAAGTCCGTGGTATCCGAGTATGCGATTATTTCGCCAACCCGCTATTGCCGATTGGGAAAGTGTTTTTGTCATGCTTAAAAAAGCTGTGGAAATTGAATCTATCAATTTTAACAAGAGAGAGCCGCAAATAATGGCGCAAATAAAACCGTTATCTGATTTTGATATATCCATTGCAACAGATAGCGCGTTAAAATACCATCAGGAAGGACAATTAGAGCAAGCCAAACAACTGTATGAGAAAATATTAGCGGTTGATGAAAATAATATTAGTGTTTTGCATTATTTAGGGTTAATTTTTCATCAGTTAGGCGATTCAAAACAAGCCATTGCGTTGTTAAAAAAGTCTGTTTCCCTTAATCCAGACTATATGCTTGCCTATAATAATTTAGGCATTGCTTATATGGAAAATAATCAATTGGACGAGGCAATTGATTGTTATGAAAAAGCCTTACAATTAAATCCGCATTACGCCGCTTGTTATTATAATATGGGCAGTTGTTATCACCGAAAACAGCAGCTAACACAGGCAATTTCTTGTTATGAGAAAGCTTTATTTTTAAATCCCAATTACCCTGAAGCCCAGTATAATTTAGGGATGATTTATCAAGAGCATCAGCCTGAGTTAGCAATTTCGTGTTATGAAAAAGTATTAGCCATTCAACCTCATTATGCAGAAGCGTATCTTAATTTAGCGGTTATTTATTTAAAACAAGAAAATTATGTGAGCGCGATTTTATATTATGAAAAAGTTTTGGCGATTTTTCCTGATTATCCAGAAGCACAATGTGGTTTGGGGAATGTTTATTTAAAACAAAAGGATTTTTTAAAAGCAACAGTGTGTTATGAAAAATGTTTACAATTGCAAGCAAATAATCCCGATGCGTTATGTGGTTTGGGAACGGTTTATTTGGAACAAAATCAGTTTGATTTAGCGATTGGCTATTATAAAAAAACTTTGCTTCTTAATCCTAATTATGCAGAAGCACAGTGTAATTTGGGCATTGTTTATGATAAACAAAATAAATTAGAAAAAGCGTTATTCTGCTATGAAAAAACATTACATCTCGATAAAAATCATGAAATAGCGTGTTGTGAAATAGCCAATATTTATTTAAAACAACATAAAGTAGAAGCGGCTTTAAGCCATTATGAAAAAGCTTTGAGAATCAATTCAAACTATGCAATAGCGCATTATAATTTTGCTTTTGCGTTGCTTTTAACAGGCGATTATCAACGCGGCTGGCAAGAATATGAATGGCGTTGGTTGGCAAATCAAAAAATGCCCCCTGCTACAAAGTTTCCTACTGCGCAACAATGGCAAGGCGAGTCGTTAAATAATAAAACCATTTTCCTTTATACTGAACAGGGCTTAGGGGATGCGATTCAATTTATTCGTTATGCTGAATTAGTTTCTAAATTAGGGGCTAAAGTGATTGTGCAATGCCAGCCTGCGTTAAAGAATTTGTTTTTACCGCTTAAATCTATTCATAAAATTATAACAACAAATGAAACACTGCCTGCTTTTGATGTGTTTTCACCCTTAATGAGTTTGCCGCATATTTTTAATACAACGGTGCAAACAATTCCCACATATTTTCCTTATTTAGACGGCAATAAAAAATTGAGTTTTCCTGTTTTTTTAGATAAAGAAAAACTAAATATTGGCTTTGTGTGGGCAGGCAATCCTTTGCATGGTAATGATAAACAACGCTCTATTGAGATAACACATTTTCAAAGATTAACCCAATTAACAGATGTACAGTTTTATAGCTTATTGGTAGGGGATAGAGCCAACGATTTAAAAAATATTACGTTTGCAAATCCTGTGATTGATATAGGCAAAAAAGTCACTGATTTTTCTGATACGGCAACGGTTATTGAGAAATTGGATTTAATTATTTGTGTCGATACTTCCGTTGCCCATTTAGCAGGGGCATTAAATAAACCGACTTGGCTATTATTGCCTTTTGCACCCGATTGGCGTTGGTTATTAGAACGGGATGATTCGCCTTGGTATCCGAGTTTGAAATTATTTAGACAAACCCAACGCGGTGATTGGACAGGCGTTTTTCAGGCTGTTACGAAAGAATTAGAGCGACTATTGCAACAAAAGTCGCAATAAAGCGTTGCTATAAAACTTCAGCTTTTTGTTCACGAGCCAATAAATTATGCACAGCCAAGTGAGGGGCCAAATTTTCGTATAGCACTTTGTAGGTTTGCTCAATAATGGGCATATCCAGTGCATATTTTCGCGCCAGTAAATAGGCTTGCTCTGCTGCACGCACCCCTTCCACTTCTTGTCCAATTTCTGCTAATGCTAATTCACAGCTTTTTCCTCGCCCTAAAGCAAACCCTAAGCGGCGGTTACGCGATTGATTGTCGGTGGCGGTTAAAATCAAGTCACCTAAGCCTGCCAACCCCATGAAGGTTTCTTGCTCTGCACCAAGGCGAATCCCTAAGCGAATCATCTCGTTTAATCCACGAGTAATCAGGGCAGCGCGTGTATTTGCCCCTAAGCCTAAGCCATCGGACACACCTGCGGCGATTGCCAACACATTTTTAATACTCCCCCCCACTTCCACGCCGACCATATCGGTGGAGGTATAGCTGCGAAAGGCATGATTTTTAAAAATGTGTGCCAATTGTTTAGCAAAGTTGGGATTTTCAGAGGCAATCGTCATCGCGGTAGGTAAATCCGCCGCAACTTCTTTAGCAAACGTAGGCCCTGAAAGCACCGCTATATCGGTTTGGGCAGGGAAAATTTGCCGCACAATCGCGTGTAATAACAACCCCTCGCTGGGGTCAAATCCCTTGGTTGCCCAAGCAATTTGCAAGGTGCTGTTTATCAACGGTTGTATTTTTAACAGGGTATCTTTAAACGCATGACTGGGTACACAAATAAGCAACAAAGAACTAAAGGCAACCGCTTCGTGCAGACTGTCGCTGACAATCAGCGTGTCAGGAAAGGAAAAGTTAGGTAGATAACGTTGATTTTGCCGGTCATAACGCAGTCGGCGAATATGCTCTTGGTTGTGTCCCCACAACAGCGTCTGGCAGCCATTACGCGCTGCCAGCATCGCTAAAGCCGTTCCCCAAGAACCTGCACCCAATACAGAAATGGTCTGTGTCATTAGGGAAACAACCGTGGTTAGTTTAATTTATCAGGGCTTGGGGTTTGTTGTTCAACTTGTTGCGCATATAACGCATCAAAATTAATGGGGGCTAATAATAATTGCGGAAATCCACCACGAGTTGCTAAATCAGAGACCGCTTCGCGTGCATAAGGAAATAAAATATTCGGGCAGAAGCTGCCGATTAAAGGCCCCATTTCTTCTTGGGTAAAATTAGCTAAAACAAACACACCTGCTTGGCAAACTTCAACCAAGTACGCGGTTTTTTCGCCACATTTAACCGTTGCCGTCACGGTTAAAGCCACTTCGTATAAATCATCTTCTAAAGGTTTTGCGGTAGTTGATAAATTAAAATCAACGTGTGGTTCCCATTTTTCAATGAACACTTTAGGTGAATTAGGGGTTTCAAAAGAAATATCTTTGGTGTAAATTTTTTGAATCGAAAATTGTTTTTCAGCGGTTTGGTTTTCGTCAGCCATGATTTAAAAGCCTATTAAAGTTAAGGAGTTAGTCTGGTCTATTTTAAAGATGACACAGCAACTCAGGGGTTGTGGTTATAAAAAATCAAAATGATTTACTGTTTTTTACTGCTAATTTTTATCGGTAATTTGTGATCTTCCCAAGCCTGCATCCCACCATCAAGATGGGCGATTTTTTCAAGACCTTGTTTGTGCAAGGTATTACACGCAGGGCCTGAGCGCGTACCTGTTTGACAGACCAGTAAAACGGAGCGGTCTTTGTAAGAGGGAATTTTTTTATCTTCTGACAATTTGCCTAACGGAATATTGATAGCACTTTCAATATGCCCTAACACAAATTCCGCAGGTTCTCTGACATCAATAATCACAAGCTCTTCGGTGTTCATTTTTGTCACGACCTGCATGGGCGTTAAGGTTTCAAATTGACTGAGCAAGGCTTCTATCAATTCTTTGATGAGTAAAAAAGTAACCACACCCAACGCTAGCACGAGCATGGAATGGTTGGAAATGAATTCTAAGTATTGATCCATAATTTTTTTATTGTTAGGTTGTAAAAGAAAAATCCGCGTTTACTGTTGTGTACAAAAAATGTCACGCATCATTTTAATCAATTGCAACATTCTTGGGTCATCAATGTAATAGTAAACACGATTGGCTTCTTTTTTGTACCCTAAAATTGCTTTTTCTCTTAAAATCGCTAGATGCTGTGAGATATTGCTTTGGCTAGTTCCCACTTGTTCAACAATCTCTTGTACACTAATGGCACGACTCCCCAGAACACATAAAATTTTCAAGCGTAACGGATGAGACATCGCTTTTAAACAGCGAGCGGCTTTTTCAACATCCGCATCGGCATAGCGCGTGAGGGTTTCTGGGGTTTCCATCTGATAAGCAACTCATTAATAGTTTTAAGGAAAAAAGAGGATTTAATTTTGATTTATGCACAGTGTTGGCAACATATAACCAGTATAATGGCGGTATAACAAGGTTGTTTCAATACCTTGTCACACAAATTTTATCAATGTAACAAAATAATAACGTTTATTCAATTGTTTAAGGGTGTCGTTAATGTCAGGTCTAGTTGAAAATAAAGCGAAAAATGAACAAAATCCTCGACCAAAGCCATTGGTTTTGCTGATTCTGGATGGGTTTGGTTATAGGGAAGAGTCTAAAAACAATGCCATCGCGATGGCAAAAACCCCTTGCTGGGATAATTTGCAAAAAAACAATCCTACCACTTTATTGGATTGTTCGGGGGAAGTTGTTGGATTACCCGATGATCAAATGGGCAATTCGGAAGTTGGACACTTACATATTGGCAGCGGACGGTTTGTATTTCAAGATTTATCGCGCGTCAATAAAGCGGTAAAAGACGGTAGTTTTTTTAAAAATCCTGTGTTATGTCAAGCGGTTGATGAAGCGTTAGCTTTAAATAAAGCTCTGCACGTTATGGGATTATTATCCGATGGCGGCGTACATAGCCACGAATTACAAATTCTAGCCATGCTCGAATTGGCCGTTAAAAGCGGTTTAAAGAAACTTTATTTCCATGCTTTTTTAGATGGACGTGATGTTCCGCCACGCAGTGCGGCGGGCTTCTTGGCAAGAATAGAAGAAAAGTTTGCACAATTAGGTCATGGACGCATTGTCACGGTGACGGGGCGATTTTATGCGATGGACAGGGATAATCGGTGGGAACGAGTACAAAGTGCATATAACCTGATTGTCAAAGGTGAATCTGAACATCAAGCCCCTTCTGCACAAGCGGCGTTAGCGGCAGCTTATGAGCGCGGTGAAACTGATGAATTTGTCCCACCTACCGCGATTTTAGGGGAAAACGGCGAAATTATCTGTCTTGACCCTGAAGATTCTGTAGTGTTTATGAATTTTAGGGCTGACCGGGCGCGAGAAATTTCACAAGCCTTAACTGAGCCTGCGTTTGATAAATTTGAACGAAATGCCCCACCGCATACGGGTTGTTATGCCACTTTAACCCAATATCACGAAGATTTTACCTATCCTGTTGCTTTTCCCTCGATTGATGTTAAAAATGGACTAGGTGAAGTGCTTGCTAAGGCGGGGCTTACCCAATTGCGCTTGGCAGAAACAGAAAAATATGCGCACGTTACGTTTTTCTTAAATGGCGGACGCGATGAGCCTTTTCTCAATGAATCGCGGATTTTAGTGCCATCGCCGAAAATTAAAACCTATGATATGCAGCCAGAAATGAATGCCAATCAAGTCACTGAACATTTAGTCGAAAGCATGACCAATGGACAATTTGATGTGATTATTTGCAATTATGCCAACTGTGATATGGTCGGTCATACGGGTAAATTGGATGCCGCCATTGTCGCCGTGGAAACCATTGATGCCTGCTTAGGAAAAGTAATGAGCGCGTTGGCTTCGGTCGGTGGACAGTTATTACTCACCGCCGATCATGGCAATATTGAACAAATGGTTGATGAAACAACAGGCGAACCCCATACTGCGCACACCACCAACTTAGTACCCTTAGTGTATGTTGGCAGTAAAGGAAAAGCTCTCGCCTCAGGTGGCTCATTGGCGGATTTAGCCCCCACCATTTTAGCTATTTTAGGGGTTGAACAACCCAAAGAAATGACAGGACGTTCATTAATTATTAATCGCTAATGATGAAAAAGGCTATCGTATCGGCTGCGGTTTTGTTATTAACCTGTCCGTGTTTATCTGTTGCAGAAATAGTGCAACCGCCTGTTGCAAAAGAGTTGGCAATCCGCTTGGAAAAAGCGAATGCACAGATGGCGCAAATAAAGCACCAACGCGAGGCATTATTAGCTCAATTGCAAAAAATTGAAACACAGTACGGTACGATAGCAGGTTCATTACATGAATTGAGTGAATTTGTCGGAAATAAACGTTTACAACTGAACACCTTAAGTGTGCAGATTAACCAAAAACAGCAACTATTAAAAGCCGAGAAAGCGGTCTTGAATAAACAGCTTTCCGCTGCGTTTGTGATGGGTAAAAAAGAAAATCTAAAGCTGTTGCTTAACCAACAAGACCCTGCTTTAGCCAGCCGGATGATGGTCTATTACCAATATTTGAATCAGGCACGGTTAAAAAAATTAACCGCTCTTCAAACCCGGATTGCAGAATTAGCCAGATTGGAGCAAGCTAAACAAGAAACCGCTGACAAACTAGGGCAAGCGATTCAAGCGCGTGAAATTAAACGAGCTGATTTGGCAAAAACCCGTTTACAACGGGACGCGCTGTTAGCGCAATTAAAAACCGATTTTGCCCTAAAAACTGAGCAGCTAAATCAGTTAGATAAAAGTGAAACGCAGCTTGAAACTCTCATCCGCGGCTTACAACGCACTACAACTGCCATCATAGCCCCTGCCAAAACCCCTGTTATTGCCACGCCTTATCCGAATAATAAACTAAATCCTTTGTATGCAGCCGCAACCAAAAAACCCTTTCAACTATTAAAAAAGCATTTATTATGGCCTGTTAAAGGAAAAGTTTTACACCACTTTGGCAGCCGCCGTTCAGAAACGCGCTGGGATGGCGTGTTAATTGGTGCGCCCGAAGGTTCTGAAATTTACGCGGTCAGTGATGGGAAAGTGGTATTTGCCAATTGGTTGCGCGGCTATGGTTTATTGACCATTGTTGACCACGGTGAAGGTTATATGACACTGTATGCGTTTAATCAAAGCTTGTATAAAAAAGTCGGTGACAGCGTGAAAGCGGGCATGGCGATTGCGGCAGTAGGCAAAAGTGATGGGCGTGATGAGGCAGGGTTATATTTTGGTATTCGCCATGAGGGCAAGGCAATTAATCCTGCGCTGTGGTGTCGATAAAAACAAACACGCCTTTGTTATTGAACAAAAGTCTGGAAAATCAAATGCAGCTATTGGTTTTCAGCTTTATAATAACAAGGATTAATTTCTAGGAAATCAGGTATTTGGAGTTTTAAAACAGAATGCTTAAAAAGAACAATGTCTTAATTTTAGCCCTAGGGATGTTCCTAGGCATTTTCATCGCAACGTGTGGAACTGTGTTTGCCGATAAGCAAAAACAAGCCTCCAATGACAATGTGCCTGCTTTACCCTATGAAGAATTACGCGCTTTTAGTGAAATTTTTGGTCGTGTCAAAACCGATTACGTTGAGACGGTTTCTGATAAAAAATTATTAGAAGATGCGATTCGTGGAATGTTAGCAGGATTAGACCCGCATTCTGCCTACCTTGATACCGAAGAATTTAAAGAATTACAAGAAAGTACCTCAGGTGAATTTGGGGGCTTAGGCATTGAAGTGACCATGGAAAATGGCTTTGTCAAAGTGGTTTCACCCATTGATGATACACCAGCGCAAAAAGCAGGGGTTAAAGCGGGGGATTTAATTGTTAAATTAAATGAAAAACCTGTGAAAGGAATGTCTCTGGGTGATGCCGTGAAAATTATGCGCGGCGAACCGGGTAAAGCGGTGAATTTAACCATCATCCGCGAAGGAGAAGAATCCCCGCTTAAAATTGTGGTGGTGCGTGCCATTATTAAAGTAAAAAGTGTCAAAACCAAGCTATTGGAGTCAGGCTACGGTTATTTGCGCATCAGTAGTTTTCAATCAGGTTCCAGTCAAGCGGTGCTTGATGGGGTAGCGCAATTGAAAAAAGAAAATAAAAAACCGCTGAAAGGTTTGGTATTAGATTTGCGCAATAATCCAGGCGGATTATTAAATGCGGCAGTTGAAATCAGTGATGCGTTTTTACAAAAAGGCTTAATTGTGTACACCGAAGGGCGAATTAAAAACTCAGAAATGCGTTTCAATGCAGGTGCAGGTGACATTATTGACGGCACTCCTTTAGTGGTGTTAATCAACTCAGGTTCTGCTTCTGCCTCAGAAATTGTGGCAGGTGCTTTACAAGACCAAAAACGCGCGGTGATTATGGGCGAAAAATCGTTTGGGAAAGGTTCAGTACAAACGATTTTGCCAACCAGCAACGGTGGCGCGGTGAAATTAACCACGGCGCGTTATTACACCCCTTCAGGTCGTTCCATTCAAGCCGAAGGCATTACCCCCGATGTGGCTTTAGCAGCGGTTAAGTTGTCTGCAATGGAAGCGTCAAAATTTAATCCTGTCAAAGAAGCCGATTTATCAGGGCATTTGCAAAATGGCAAAAAGGCAGCAACGGAAACAAAACCAGTGATTGGCTCTGAAGCGGATAAAGACGTTTTGGATGTGAGTGATTATGCACTGCACGAAGCGTTGACCTTGTTGAAAGGGATGAGTATTTTAAAATAACGCCCCGCAACATCCCCTGCGTTTCAACAAACAAAGGGGATGTTGTTTTTTGCGGGTTTCAAAGTTTATCAATCGCCGCTTTTGCCAATTCGCTTAAACCCGCACCATCGGCTTTTGCATAAGCAACAATTGAATGTCGCATTCTGGGTTCCCAAGAACGGGCGAGATGGTTTGTAATTCCCTCAACCGCCAGTTGTTTATCAGGGTCAGCGGCAAAAAAATTGCTCACATCATTTGCCATTTTAATCAATCGTTCAATGTGCATCGTCTTGCTCTTTTTACCTATTTAAAAAAGGGCAGTATATCAAAAACCAAGCTAATCAAGCCTGTTGTTATTGCCTAAAGCGTGGATAAAGCGGGATTGATAAATTATTTTACAAAATTTTAGCTTTGTCCCAACAATTGAAGGGGCAACATCTGCGGGTTGTTAGCGTGTTAAATCAGGCTAATCAAAAAAAGAGGATTTTTAGCATGACTGAGCATTTTTTAACCGAGATTGAAATTAAACAATTCAAATGTTTTCACGATTTTAAAGCGGCAGGTTTTAAACGGGTGAATTTGCTTGGTGGGAAGAATAATATTGGCAAAACGGCGTTGATGGAGGCTTGTTTTATTAATGCCCATTCAAATGATATTAATACGATGCTAACCGCGATTGTTCTTGTTAATCAGTCGCGTGAATATGTCAATATTATTGATAAAAGTAAAATTAGCCCAAGTTTATTAAATGAAATAAAAAAATGCACTGCAAAATCTAATATTCGATTAATAGATTTTGAGTTTACTGATAAAGATGCAAAACAACAGTTTAAGTTTGCGCTTAATGAAAGAGAAACGGTTGTTAGTGGTAAAGATTTAAATGCTTCAATTTATCCTGTTTCTAATACAAACTTCATAGGTATTCACGGATGGTCAGATAGTGAATTAGCAAAAGCCTATGAAAATGTTCAACGAAATGATAAAGAAATCTTTGTTAGTGAGCTTGTGCGAGAATTTGATAATTCGATTGAAAGTTTTAAATTGTTAGGTGGAACAAAACCTGAATGTAAAAAACAAGATGAATGGCGAAAAATTACTGAGTTTGGCGATGGTTTAAAAAGTTTTATTTCCATTATTTGCGCCCTTTATGCGTGTCAAAATGGTTATTTATTTATTGATGAAATAGACAACGGTATTTATTTTAACCATTTTGATAGATTGTGGGAAATTATTTTAACCCTTTCAAAACAAACCAATTGCCAAGTGTTTGCTACCACCCATTCCAAAGAAATGCTGGAGTCATTTGCAAAAGTTGTTAAAAATTCAAATGAAACAGAGGTTAGTTTTATTAGTTTATTCAAAAACAAAAACCAAGAAATTAAAGCCATAACTCGTGATTATGAAATGCTATTAAATAGTATTGATGCTGAACGCGAGGTGCGATAATGAAGAATATCGCTATTGTTTGCAAAGGAAAAGCAGATAAAGATTTTTTTGATAGTTTCATAGAACATCTTATTGAAAATAAAAGCATTAATCTTTATGAAAAAACAATAAGCTTTTATATTTTAGGTGGAAAAGGTAGTCTGTTTAAGGTAGAAAATAAAAACTATCAGGAATTACAGTCAGAAGTTCTGATGGAAAGAACAGAAAAAATCTTATTCGTTATTGATGCTGATGATGTAATAAATGATGCTATTTATGGCGGCTATGAAAATACTGAAAAAGCGTTGAACGAACTCATTTCACAATTAGATTTTCAAGAGTTTAGCAGCACTTATATTATGTGTGACCCGATAACTAAGACTGGCTATTTAGAGTCGTTTATTTTATCTACTATTCCAGAACAGCAACGTCATTGCATTGAACGATTTTTAGAATGTTCACAATTCAAATCGAAAGAAAATCACAAAGCCATTCTGAATCAAATTTATAATATCGCTTATCCGAATGCGCCGTATAAATTTGCACATTCTCATTTTGATGAGTTAAAAGAAAAACTTTGTCTTTTATTTTCCAACGAGCTTTAAAAAAATATTATGGCAATATACGATTTATATTCAAGACGACAAAGAAAGTTTCGGGGGGAATCAGTGATATATCAGTATGATTATATTCCTAGCAATTTTAGAGTTCAAGTTTCGCATATCGCACAAGAACTAGAAGATGAAGGAATATTAGATTTTCACGAAACTCATAAACTCTTATGTAAAGAATATGGCTACCTTACGTTAGGTGATAGCCAGCTTGGTATTGAGGATTGTAAATCTGTTTTTCAGTTTTTCCAAAAAACTAACAACTATGAGGAATGTCTTGATATTCTTGAATTAGTTTTTAGAAAACTTGAAGAAAATCTAGATAAATACACATCCTATAAAGATCGTTCAGTTATTTTACAAGATAAAATCAATGAATTAAATCAAAGACTCAAAGAATGGGGAATTGGTTATGAATTTCAAAATGGTGAGTTAATTCGCATTGATTCACAATTCATTCATTCGGAAACTGTAAAACCTATTCTAGTTTTACTGGCTAATGAAAAATATTATGAAGGCGTAAATCAGGAATTTCTAAAAGCTCATGAACATTATCGCCATAAACGTTATAAAGAATGTTTAGTTGAATGCTGCAAATCATTTGAAAGCTTAATGAAAGCAATCTGTGAAAAAAGAAAATGGGATTACAAACCAACCGATACAGCAAGTAAACTTATTAAAACATGTTTTGAGAATAAATTGATTCCGTCCTACATGGATAATCAAATAGCATCATTGAAACAAATCTTAGAAAGTGGTGTTCCAACCATTCGCAATAAAGAAGGTGGGCATGGTCAAGGCGCAGAAATTATAGAAGTGTCAGAACATCTTGCCAGTTATTGCTTACACCTTACCGCCAGCAATTTGTTGTTTTTAGCTAATTGTGAAAAACAATTACCGTAAGCAAGGAAAAATCATGCCTACCATTTCAATTTTTTATGGAATTATTATTCGGATGTATTGCGCTCCGGCAGAACATAATCCACCACATATCCATGCTTATTATCAAGATTACAAAGCTGTCATAGATATAAAAACATGCGAAATCACAGAAGGTAACTTGCCACGCAAAAAAGAAAGATTGGTTTTGGCATGGGTAGAAATTCATCAAGAAGATTTACTGGCAGATTGGGAATTAGCAGCAAATGGTGAATTACCTTTTACTATTGAACCTTTGAAATAGAGGCAATTATGTATTTAGCTGTAAAAAACGTAAAACCGCTTGAAAATTACAAATTGTGGCTACAGTTTGAAAATAATGAAGAAAAAATTTTTGATGTATCGCCTTATTTAGACGTTGGCAAATTTTCAGAATTAAAAGATATTTCTCTTTTCAATTCTGTTGCCATAAGTTTTGATTCGATTGAATGGTCAAATCATTTAGACTTAGACCCTGAATTTTTATATCAAAAAAGTTGTGTTGCATAAACTTAAAATAAACCTAAAGCAATGACCCCAGAACAATTTAAAACCTATGCCGCCCAAGGCTACAACCGCATCCCCATCTGCCGCGAAATTCTTGCCGATTTAGACACGCCACTGAGCGCGTATTTAAAATTGGCCGATGGCGCATATTCCTATTTATTTGAATCCGTGCATGGCGGCGAACAATGGGGACGCTATTCGATTATCGGCTTGCCGTGCAAAGAAATTATTAAAATCAGCGGCAACCAGATTTCTGTTGAATCCATCGGCATAGTTACTGAAACTTTTAGCCACGATAAACCACTGGTCTGGATTGAGGAATTTAAAGCATACTTCAAAGTTCCTGATATTGAGGGCTTACCGCGCTTTAATGGCGGTTTAGTCGGCTATTTTGGCTATGAAACCATCGGTTATATTGAGCCTAAATTAGCCGACTCTCACAAACCTGACGCGCTCGGCACGCCCGATATTTTGCTGATGGTATCGGAAGAAATGCTGGTATTTGATAATTTATCGGGAAAATTATTGTTATTAACCCATGCTGACCCCGAGCAAGACAATGCCTATCAAGCCGCCCAAGCGCGATTGGATGAATTGGTGAAAAAATTGCGTGATTTAAAACCTACATCACAACCACAGCACACAGCAAAACAAGTCAGCGAAGAAGATTTTGTCTCAGGCTTTACTGAGCAGGGCTTTAAAGACGCGGTACTCAAAGCCAAACAGTATATTGTCAATGGCGACATTATGCAGGTAGTGTTATCGCAACGGATGTCGATTCCCTACACCGCCGCGCCGCTGAATTTGTATCGCGCCTTGCGCTGTTTGAATCCGTCGCCGTATATGTATTTTCTGAATTTAGGCGATTTTCATATCGTTGGTTCATCGCCTGAGATTTTAGTTCGCCTCGAAGATAATACTGTCACCGTGCGCCCGATTGCAGGCACACGCAAACGCGGTACAACGCCAGAGCAGGATTTGGAACTGGAAAAAGAGTTATTGGCTGACCCAAAAGAACTGGCTGAACATTTGATGTTGATTGATTTAGGGCGTAATGATGCAGGGCGTGTCGCACAAATCGGCACGGTGAAATTGACTGATAAAATGATTATTGAGCGTTATTCGCACGTTATGCACATTGTGTCGAATGTCACTGGCACGTTGCAAAGCGGCAAAGATGCGTTTGATGTATTGGCGGCAACGTTTCCTGCGGGAACGGTGAGCGGTGCGCCGAAAATTCGTGCGATGGAAATTATCAATGAATTAGAACCTGTCAAACGTGGCGTGTATTCTGGCGCGGTCGGTTATATTTCCTGGTCGGGTAATTTAGACACCGCGATTGCGATTCGCACGGCGGTAATTAAAGATAACGTGTTGTATATTCAAGCAGGTGCGGGGATTGTGTATGATTCCGTGCCGCAAAATGAATGGGATGAAACCATGAATAAAGGGCGGGCGATTTTTCGGGCGGTGGCGATGGCAGAAGCGGGTTTAGACGGAGCAGCAAAATGAGCAAAATAAAGTTAGTGATGATTGATAATTACGATTCGTTCACTTACAACTTAGTGCAGTATTTTGGCGAACTTGGCGCGGACGTGATAGTCAAGCGCAATGACGAGGTGAGTATTGCCGATATTGAAGCGTTGCAACCGAATAAAATCGTGATTTCGCCTGGCCCTTGTACGCCTAAAGAGGCAGGCATTTCGGTGGAATGCTTGCTGCATTTTGCGGGAAAGTTGCCGATTTTGGGCGTGTGTTTGGGGCATCAAAGCATCGGTTATGCGTTTGGTGGCAATGTTATTCATGCAAAACACGTCATGCACGGGAAAGTTTCGCCTGTGTATCATCAAAATGTCGGTGTTTTTCATGGTTTAAATAATCCATTTACCGCCACGCGCTATCATTCACTGGTGATTGAGCAAGCGACCTTGCCTGATTGTTTAGAGGTCACGGCGTGGACGCAAGATGAAAACGGCGGCATTGACGAAATTATGGGCGTGCGGCATAAAACGTTGGCTATTGAGGGGGTGCAGTTTCATCCTGAGTCGATTTTGACTGAGCATGGGCATGATTTGTTGCGGAATTTTTTGAAAAAGCCTGATGAATAAGCAATCTCGTATTATTGATAATTCGTCAATGAAAGATTTGTTAGGTCAACTTCGGTTTTTCAGTGCTTTTGAAACTTTTTATCGAGCAATTCCTTTTTCTAAAAAACTATTTCCAAAGTATGACTCCATTTTTAATAACTTTTCTGAAATAAAAAAACAATCAACCATTATTTTTATTCCAGATAAATTTAACGATATTTTTTCTTCTCAAGGTTGGATAGCTTATGACTCTATGAATCTTGAAGTAATGAGTCAAGCGATTGAGCTTTATGAAGCAAATGGAATGGAACAAGCTGAGTTGTTTTTAGCATTGTTTTATGATGAGGATAAAATTAAATGGGAACTTAGTCGATTCAAAGGTCACGTTGAATTTAGAAAACGAATTAGGCTTGCTAATTTAGCTAAAGAAGATTATTTGGCAGAAAGGTATCATGCTTGCATTCCATTATTGCTGAGTTTACTCGATGGATTGGTTAATGATATTTCAAAACAAGTTGGTTTTTTTGCTGAAAATACTAATTTGACGGCGTGGGATTGCATTGCAGGGCATGAAACTGGACTTCAAACTCTTACCTGTCTTATGAGTATTGGCAGAAATAAAACAAATGAGGAAAAAATTACAATTCCATATCGGAATGGTATTCTTCACGGTCGAGAATTGGAGTTCGATAATAAAATTGTAGCCGCAAAGTGTTGGGCTGCTTTGTTTGCAACTAAAGATTGGGCAATTGCTATTTCAAAAGCGAAAAATAATCCAAAACCTGAACAGCAAATAAGTTGGAAAGAGTCACTAAAAAAATTGCTTGAAAATGAGCGGCAAAAAAAATTACTGGACGAATGGAAACCACGTTCTAGCAACGACCGTTTATATTTACCCTATAGTGGAGTTTCCGAACAGCTTCCTGATAATACACCCGAAAAAGCGGTTGCTAAATTTATTGAAAACTGGACTAGCCAACGTTACGGGCTTTTAGCAGATGATTTAGCTTATTTCACCAATTCCCCTAAAGGCAAAAAAGCAGGGATGGCAAAAAGCGATTTTTCAAGAAATATTCCACTTTCATATAAAATTTTGGACGTTGAAGACCTTGCGCCAGCTATTTCTCATGTAACTGTAGAATTGATATTTTCAAATGCAATTACAAAAAAAGCATCCGTGCGAATGATTTATCAAGATTCAAGTAATAATGCGTTAGTGCGTTCTGATAACTCAGGAAGCTGGAAAGTTTTTCAAAATTCTTTAAGTGAAATTATTTATACATATCTGTAGAAAGCTCGATTTTTAATGCAAAAATACATTTTCTCTAATATAGGTAAATACACTCACTTATTTTGACTGAGCATGAGCGCGATAGGCGCAGTACGAACGCTTTAAGTTTTGTTAGGTGTAAGACAATTCTAATACATTGATTTAAATTCTTTTTTAAAGCAACAACTCTAATGACTACCAAGGAAGTCCATTCATATCTTGTGCCAATTAAAGTGTTTGTTTAACATAACCGATAGCTCGTTGAAGTGTGGCATGGTGTTTCTGTTTGGCATTTTTTATTTTGTCACACAACAATGAGTTATTTTTTTGTCATGTACAAAACTCACTAATTTACAAAAAGGTACTCATAATGAAAAAAATAGGTTTAAGTGCAGCGGTAATTCTTTCTTTAGCATCTGGTTCGGCATTTGCAGCTGGGGGATTTGCCCTAAGTTGTACCAATATTGCGATGTCAGGTACGGCTTTAACCGCTAAATGTAAAAATGCCGCAGGGACGGTTGTTGATGCAAAGCTTGAACTGGATAGTCGTTTTTATATAAATGGCACTACGATGATGCTCATGCAAGGCTCACCTACTTTCGCCAATAGCAAATGTACAAGTTTAGTAATCACTGGTTCAACGTTAGCTGCGACCTGCAATCGTACTGTGGCTAAATACGATTTGAATAAGGCTATTGCCAATATTGATGGCGTGTTGAAATTTCAATAAATCGCTAAAGAAATCGATGGGGCAACACGATAGGGTGTGCTAATTATTGGATGTATTAAGGTACGAAGCCCATCAATCGAGTTGCCCCATCTAATTCAACGTTCCAGTGGAGCTTCGCTATCGTTCAGCCCGCTGAACGTTGCGTTAGGCAAGGCAGGCGAGCTGGGTGTTTCGGCTCTTTGGGTTGATGGGGGTAGCTTCAGAATAAACGTGGTCTGTCCCCTATTTTAACGCCCTATTTTCATAAAAAAGGAAATTACAATGCGAGAAATCATAACGATTTGTGTCGGAGGGGCAGGTGTCCGTATAGGCGCAAAATTCTGGGAGCTATTGTGTTTAGAGCATGGCATTAACCCTGATGGGCAACCGAACCCAGACTTTTCAAATAATTCCGGTGACTCCTGGAGAAGCTTTTTTAATGAGATGGTGTCTGGCAGATTAGTTCCACGTACTATCTTTGTGGATTTAGAACCCACTGCTGTAGATAAGATACCTAAAGACTTGTTTCATCCAGACTCTTTCATCTCTGGCAATCAGGGGGCATGTGGTAATTTTGCTCGCGGTTACTATACTGCCGGAAAAGAAATCATTGATCCGGTTTTAGACAAGATCATAAGGCTCACTGAGGCCTGTGACAGTTTTCAGGGCTTTCTCATCATAAACTCCCTAGGTGGCGGAACCGGTAGCGGCTTCACTGCACTATTGATGGAACGTCTGACTGTTGAGTATGGCAAGAAAAGCAAAATACAGTTTGCGATCTATCCTGCTCCCCAACTGAGTACCGCAATCACAGAAACCTACAACGCCGTACTCTCGACTCACTACACGAATGAGCATAGTGATTGCTGTTTCCTGGTGGATAATGGTGCTATCTACGACATCGCACAAAGGAGCCTCGGCATCGCCAGTCCTTCCTATGCAGACCTCAACTGCCTGATAGCCCATGCAATTGCTGATGTGACTGTCAGCCTGAGATTTCAGGGAGACCTCAATATGGATCTCAACGAGTTCCAAACCAACTTGGTGCCTTTCCCTAGAATGCATTTTCCAGTGATCAGTCATGCTCCTATTGTCAGTCGAGAGAACGCCACTCACTCAGAACTGAATACCCTAGAAATCACAAATGCTGTATTTGACCCAGAAAATCAACTTGTCAAGTGCAAGCTACAGACCGGAAAATATATGTCCTGCTGTCTGCTTTATCGCGGAGACGTTACCCCTAGAGATATCAATGCTGCGATCGCACAGATCAAATCTAGGCATGATATTCCATTTGTCGATTGGTGTCCGACGGGCTTCAAAGTGGCGATTATCAATCATCCTCAGGTATCTTTCCCTGATGATCTGATAGCTCCTGCTAAACGATCTGTCACGATGTTAAGCAATACCACTGCTACAGTCAGTCTATTCACTCATCTTGCGCATAAGTTTGACCTCATGTACGCAAAACGGGCTTTTGTTCATTGGTATGTTGGTGAAGGCATGGAAGAAGGAGAATTTCAAGAAGCCAGGGAAGACTTGGCAAGTTTAATCGGGGAATATGAGGCAGTCGCCGTTGATTCTAGCAATAATGAATGAAGTGACCGCTATCTTTAACGCTCTCTACAGCGTTAAAAGGTTTAGCAACGTTGTTTTAATAGAAAATAGAAGGTGTGAAAATGAATGAAATCGTATGTATCCATGTGGGACAATGTGGCAACCAGATTGGTGTCAAGTTTTGGGAAGCGATCTCCGACGAGCATGGCATCGATCCGACCGGGATTTATCGTGGAAACAATGATCTCCAGATCGAACATATTGATGTTTTTTACAACGAGGGGTCGGGCGGCAGGTATATTCCCAGAGCGGTTTTTGTGGACTTGGATCCTCATACGATGGACGCTGTTCGGAAAGAACCCGTTGGAGGAATCTTTCGCCCAGACAATTTTGTTTTTGGCCAATCAGATACCACCGGTAGCAACTGGGCCAAGGGCCACTACACCGAAGGGGCTGAGTTGATAGACGCCGTTATGGATGTTGTCCGTCAAGAGGTAGAACGCTGTGAAAATTTGCAGGGTTTTATGCTCTTTCATTCCCTCGGTGGCGGTACAGGATCGGGGATGGGCACTCTTATTCTCACCAAAATCAAGGAGGAGTATCCCGATAGGATGCTCGCAACCGTTTCTGTCTTTCCTTCGACCAAGATGAGTGATGCGGTGGTGGAGCCTTACAATGCCGTGCTTGGAATCAACCAACTGCTCGAAACTGCGGACTTGACGTTTTGTTTCGATAACGAGGCACTGTACGACATTTGCGTTCCTACTCTCAATCTCACCCAGCCGACCTACGGAGACCTCAACCATCTTATTTGTGCGACGATAGCTGGTATTACCGCACCTTTAAGATTCTCAAGTCAGGGATCGCGGAGCACCCTGAGGGATCTGGCGACTAGTCTAATCCCCTTCTCCCGTCTGCACTTCCTGATGGCAGCGTTTGCACCTTTGACCGGCAGAGACTCTCAACAGCACAACGTTCCCGAACTCACTCAGCAGTTGTTTGATGCCAAAAATATGATGACCTGTGAGCCTCGTCACGGTAGGTATTTGGCTGTCCAAGTCCTATTTCGTGGACCCCTGTCAAGACAGGAAGTAAATGATGCAATGCTCACTAGTCAAACCAAAAACTCAGCCTATTTTGTGGAATGGATTCCGGATAATGTGAAAACCACTGTCTTTGATATTCCACCGCGTACCCTAAATATGTCCGCAACATTACTGGGTAATAGCACGGCAATCCGGGAGCTATTCGAGAGAATTGGTGAGCAGTTTACTATTATGTTTCGGCGCAAAGCCTTTCTCCATTGGTACACTGGCGAGGGCATGGACGAAATAGAATTCGCTCAAGCTGAGTCAGCTATCAATGATCTCGTCACTGAGTACCAGAACTACGAAGATGCAACTGCTGACGATGCGGGAGATTGTGATGAAGGGATGTAACTGCCTAAGTACATAGTTCTGCACCTTAACTATCTGATTGTTGCGATGTTTACTAATATGATTGCCGATTTTGTGGGTTAAGTGCGATCGCCTAATCATCACAACTCAAAATACTGGCGATCGCCTTCAGGATATAGATTGTTGCTGCGATCACCTAAAAATCAACCCGTAGATACAAGACTGGATTGAATCCTAGTTTGTTAATGATAAAAAACCTCAGTTGCAACGAAACCGAAAAATTATTTAACAGCAAGTTTTCAAAGAAATTACCGTTTTCATATAAAGTTTTAGAAGTTAAAGACCTTGCGCCGGCTATTTCAAATTGGTTTGTTGCGCTGTATTTGCTTGCCTTAAAGTGATACAACCATATAAAAACAACTGTGTTGCTTGTTGCGCCCAGACTTTAATTTCCTCCTCATCTGGCGTAGCGGCAAGCCCTAATTGTAACTGTTGCAACCGTTCCCCGCGCAATGCACTAATAAATTGTTCTGCCAGAAAACGCGGTTCAAGTTCAATAAAATGCCCCTTCTGTTGTTGTGTTGCAAAAAATTGCGCTAAATATTTTAACGTCCGCTGCGCACTTTGTTGATAAAACCCGGTGGCTAAATCAGGAAAGTGTGGCGATTCTGCAATCAAAATAGCCCGAATTCGCACGGCATCAGGTTGTGTAATGCGGGTTAAATAGCTTTGTGCAAAACCTGTCAATGTTTGCTCGGGTGTTTCTTTTTCCGATAGACCCGTGACAAACTGGTCGCTGCAACGCTGTATTAGCGCACCAAATAAACCTGCTTTACCGCCAAACTGACTATAAATCGTTCGCAAAGATACTCGCGCATCGCGTGCAATGGTTTCCATATTCAAATTGCCATAGCCGTGTTCCAAAAACAGCGTTAACGCCGAATCCAGCAACCTATCGCGGCTTAACAATTCATTGCCCTTCGCGGGTCGTCCGCATTTAACCATCAGATTTGCTCAGAAAATTAATTGACTCAAATAACAATGGTAACCTAGACTAAACGGTAATATCTATTACTATTTATTTTCGCCTAACCGCCAAGTCACACAAACGATGATGAAAATTTCACCTCAGTCTCTGCTAATAACGCTGTTAATTTTGCTATTGAGCGGTTGCAATCAAGCTGAAAACCCAGTCACGCCGCCTGCCCAATCCTCTGTACCGCCGCCTGCGAAAGTTAAAATTGCCCAACCTATCAATCAACACGTTACGGAATGGGATGAATACACTGGACGAATTGAGGCGGTGGAATCGGTGGATGTGCGAGCCAGAGCCAGTGGTTATTTAGAAAAAGTCAATTTCAAAGCGGGCGCAGCCGTTCACAAAGGCGATTTATTATTTCTGATTGATGCGAGAACTTTCAAGGCACAACTCAATTATGCCGTTGCTGAATGGGAAAAAGTCAAATCGCAGCGCGAATTGGCAAAAAAGGATTTGGCTCGGGCTAAAAATTTATTACAAGCCAAAGCGATTTCCACTGAAGAATACGATGCACGACAAAAAGGTTTGCAGGAAGCAATAGCGGCGGTAGCGTCTGCTCAGGCACAGGTCGAGATTGCCAAACTTAATTTACAGTTCACGCAAGTTCGCGCCCCAATCAGCGGGCGCATTAGTCGGGAATTGATGACGGCGGGCAATTCGGTCAACGGCGGTGACGCTGAACCCACCCGCCTTGCATCAATTGTGTCAATGAATCCAGTTTATGTCTCAGTAAATGTTGATGAACGGGCTATTTTGAGTTATCGGCGCGAGGCAAACAAACAGCAGCGCAAATTGGAAGGGATGCAACTGGAATTAGGCTTGGCAGATGAGCAAGGTTTTTTGCATGAAGGGCATTTGGATTATGTCGCCCCCATGGAAAATCCGATAACTGGCACGGTGACGATGCGTGGGGTCTTTAAAAATGATGATGAATTACTTAGACCGGGCTTTTTTGCACGGCTACGGATTAAAGGGGGCGCACCTTATGAGGCTTTGTTATTACCCGATAGGGCTATTGGTACTGACATGGCAGATCATTTTATCTGGGTGATGAAGCAAGACCAGAAAGTGACCCAGCGAAAAGTTGTAATAGGTAAACAAATCAATAATTTGCGCGTTATCAGCCAAGGCTTGCAAGCAGGCGAATGGGTGGTGATTGAAGGTGTGCAAAAACTCAAACCCGACAGCCTGATTGAGCCTGAAAAAATCACCTTGACCCGCACCGTGGAGCCATAAGCTGATGAATCAATTTGTAAATTTTTTTATCGACCGACCGATTTTTGCTTCGGTGTTATCTATTTTAATCGTACTGGTGGGCAGTTTGGCGTTGTTGAAATTACCGATTGCCCAATATCCTGAAATCAGTCCACCGACCATTGTGGTCAGTGCCGCTTATCCAGGGGCAAATGCGCAAGTGGTTGCTGAAACAGTCGCCACGCCGATTGAGCAGGAAGTCAACGGAGTAGAAGAGATGCTGTATTTGTCCTCACAATCGACCAACAGCGGCGCGATGGTGTTGACCATTACTTTCAAGCCAGGTACAGATGTTAATAAAGCGCAGGTATTGGTACAAAACCGCGTGGCGTTGGCCGAACCAAAATTACCCGAAGAAGTGCGCCGCAACGGAATTAGTGTAAAAAAACGCAGTCCCGATTTAAGTTTAATGATTGGATTAATTTCGCCTAATAAACGCTACGACAATGTTTATTTAAGTAATTACGCCCTTTTGCAAATCAAAGATACCTTGGCACGAGTGCCGGGAGTCGGGGAAATTGTCCTGCTCGGTAGCAAGGATTACAGTATGCGTTTGTGGCTAAATCCTGAAAAAATTTCCGCCCAAAATCTTACCGCCAGTGATGTGGTCAGAGCCGTACGCGAACAAAATGTGCAAATCGCAGCGGGTGTGATTGGACAGCCGCCGACTACAAAACAGCCTGATTTTCAATACACCGTCACCACGCAAGGGCGATTATTAGACGCAGAACAGTTTGCCAATATTGTGATTAAACAAAGCGAAAAGGGGGAAGTGGTTTATCTGAAAGATGTCGCACGAATTGAACTGGGTGCAAAAGATTACAGTGCGCAATTTAAGCTCAATGGCGAACCGGGGATTGGTTTAGCGGTGTTTCAAATGCCAGGTTCTAATGCCCTAGAAACCAAAAAAGGCATTATGACCGCGATTGAACAGCTGAAAAATAATTTTCCGCCCGGGATGGAATATCGGCTCGTGTATGACACGGTGGTATTTGTGGAAAAATCCATTGATGCTGTATTAAAAACCCTGTTTGAAGCCATTTTGCTAGTCGTGGTGGTGGTGGTGATATTTTTGCAAAACTGGCGAGCCACCCTTATTCCGCTGCTCAGTGTGCCAGTCTCGTTAATCGGTACGTTTGCAGTCATGGCAGGATTGGGTTTATCACTGAATACCTTATCATTATTCGGTTTGGTGCTAGCAATCGGAATTGTGGTGGATGACGCAATTGTAGTGGTCGAAAATGTCGAGCGGCATATCGGTTTGGGACTGTCTGCCAAAGCAGCCACGAAAAAAGCCATGCAGGAAGTGGTCGGCCCCATTATCGCCACTTCCTTAGTGTTGGTGGCGGTGTTTGTCCCCACCGCGTTTATTACGGGTGTCTCCGGCGCGTTTTACAAACAGTTCGCTTTAACTATTGCCGTATCGACCTTGATTTCTGCCTTCAACTCCTTAACCTTAAGTCCCGCATTGTGTGCGTTGCTGCTTGATAAAGCCCATCATCATAAAGACAGATTTACCCGACTTTTAGACAAATTATTGGGCTGGTTTTTTAACGGTTTTAACCGCTTTTTTGAATCCTTCAGTCACAGCTACTCTCGTTTAGTGGCTCGTTTAATTCGGATGACTGTCGTTGTTTTAGTGCTGTATCTGGGTTTAAATAGCTTGAACTGGCTGGCGTTTGAAAAAGTCCCAACGGGTTTTATTCCGCAGCAAGATCAGGGCTATATGATTTTATATGCGCAACTGCCTGATGCGGCGGCGGTGAGTCGCACCGATGAAGTGGTTAAACAAGCGCAGCAAATTATCGACAAAAATCCAGCGGTAGGTCATGTGATTTCTTATTCTGGCTGGTCAGTTTTAACAGGCGCGATGCAATCAAATGTTGCCACGATATTTATCCGATTGAAAGGCTTTGAGGTTCGCAGCGGACAGCCTGAAATGACCTCGGATGCGGTGCTAAATGATTTGAGTCAAAAGCTGGCACAAATTCCCAATGCGCAAATTAAACTGTTTGCACCGCCCCCCGTGCGTGGGATGAGTTCTGTGGGCGGTTTTAAACTGCAAATTCAGGATAGGTCAAATGCGGGTGTTGCACAATTGCAACGGGTCAACACTGAATTGATTGCCAAAGGGAATCAACTCCCCGGCTTAGTCGGCTTGTTCAGCACTTTTCGGGCGGATGTGCCGCAATTGTTTGTCGATGTCGATAGGATTCGCAGCAAAACGATGGGTGTACCGCTAAATGAAATTTTTGACACTTTGCAGATTTATTTAGGTTCGCTGTATGTGAATGATTTTAATAATTTTGGGCGAATTTTTCAGGTGATTGCTCAAGCTGATGCGCCATTTCGGATGCAGCCAGAAGATATTAGCAAGCTAAAAACCCGTACTATGACGGGTGAAATAGTGCCATTAGCCACGTTAGTGAAAGTGCAGAACAGCAGCGGCCCTGACAAAATCACTCGTTACAACCTCTACCCTGCCGCCGAAATCAACGGCAGCACGTTGCCGGGGGTTAGCTCTGGTCAGGCGATTAAAATGATGTCTGATTTACTGGCGCGTGAATTACCCGCAGGTTTTGGGTTTGAATGGACGGAAGTGAGTTTGCAACAGCTATTGGCAGGCAATGTGGCCTTTTTAGTGTTTCCATTAAGTGTGGTGTTTGTATTTTTGGTCTTGGCAGCACAATACGAAAGCTGGTCATTACCGTTTACGGTGATTTTAATTGTGCCAATGTCTATTTTGTCGTCAATGATTGGCGTTTGGTTCGCAGGCATGGACAATAATATTTTTACCCAGATAGGTTTTATCGTGTTGGTGGGGTTGGCAAGTAAAAACGCCATTTTGATTGTAGAGTTTGCCAAACGGCGACAAGAACAAGGGGTGGATTGTTTTGCAGCGGTGACTGAAGCGGCAAAAGTTCGGTTGCGCCCGATTCTAATGACTTCATTTGCTTTTATTCTAGGGGTTTTGCCTTTAGTCTTGGCACAAGGGGCAGGAGCTGAATCACGGCGTATTTTGGGAACAGCGGTATTCAGCGGCATGATTGGAGTGACTTTTTTCGGGCTGTTATTAACACCTGTGTTTTATGTGGCGATACAGGGTTTAACGCAAGGTAAAGCCAGTAAACAAAAGGTAACGGAGGAAAAATCATGAAAAAACAGATTTATCCTCTTTTGCCATTCATCGCATTGCTAACAGCTTGCGCTGTTGGGCCTGATTATCAACCGCCTATTATTTCTACGCCTGAAAGTTTTGCCCAAAGTTCACAACCTGAGTTTTCCAACGCCGCTGTCGAAGTGGCGTGGTGGCAACTCTTCAACGATTTGCAACTTAGCACCTTAGTCGATGAAACCATCAGCCATAATCACGATTTGGAAGCTGCCAGTGCCAATCTGCGTGAAGCGCGTGCCTTGTATTTAGAGGCAGGATTAACCTTAGTGCCTGCGGTGACAGCACAAGGCAAATATACCGACCTGTTACGCAGTCGTGGGGCGATGAATAATAGCAATTACGCGCCACGCGAGTTAAAACTTTACAGTGCTGGGTTTGATACCGCTTGGGAGGTGGATTTATACGGGCGAGTGCGGCGCAATATCGAAGCCAGTGATGACGAAGTTGAAATGCAGGAAGCGAGCATTAAAGATGTGACAGTGAGCTTGATTGCAGAAGTGGCGCGAAATTATTTTGAGCTGCGCGGCTTGCAAAACCAGTGGGCAGTCCTTAATCAAAATATTGAAAATCAGCGGCAAACCTTAAACATCACAAAGGCGCGAGTTACGAATGGACGCGGCACAGAGCTGGATACTGCAACAGCAGCAGCCCAACTTGATACCACCCGCGCCACAATTCCAGCCGTAGAAACGGCGATTAGCCTTGCGATACATCGTTTGAGCGTGTTGACAGGGCAATACCCTAACGCATTAGCTACAAAATTGTCGCCTGTGGTGTCGATGCCAAAATTGCCCGAAATTGTCACGATTGGTAATCCAGCCGAGTTGTTACGTCGTCGCCCTGATGTGCGAATGGTGGAACGGCGTTTAGCCGCTTCCACCGCCAGAATTGGGGTTGTTACGGCGGATTTATTTCCGAAAGTCACTTTTGGTGGTTCTATCTCATTGGAGGCAAGTAGCTTGTCAGGCTTTGGAGCGGCAGGCTCAATGGCTTATTCATTAGGGCCTCGTATTAGTTGGGCTGCGTTTGATTTAGGGCGAGTTTATGCCCGAATTAAAGCCGCCGATGCGCGTGCCGAGGCGGATTTGGCAAACTATCAACAAACTGTATTGAATGTTTTAGAAGAAACTGAAAACGCGCTGGTTAATTATAATAAAACCCGAATAAGGCAGGCTTTTTTAGCGGCGGCGGTTAAATCAAGTTTGAAAGCGCATAACTTAGCGCAGTTACGTTTTAAGGCTGGGGTGAGCGATTTTCTCACCGTGTTAGACAGTGAAGCACGTTTGTTGCAACAGCAAAATCAGTTAGCGCAAACTCAAACGGCTACAGCAACCGCATTAGTCGGGGTTTATAAAGCGTTGGGAGGGGGTTGGGAAGCGCATAGTCAGTAACCGACAATACTCTCGATAGCGGTTTTATAAAGTCATTCACCAAAAACCAAGCCAGCCAGGTAGATACAAGGGTGGGCACGCTGTTTTGCACACCAAACAACGCAACATTAAACATATCATGGCGGGCAAAAAAACGTGCCCGCCCTACAAAAATCCTAACCATAAAACGTATTGCGCCGCCTGAAAAATGGTCAAACTGTTTTGCACACTTAACACCCCACAAAAGGCGGCACACAACCGCCTTTTTTATTGCCTAAAAATCCACTGGACACTGAAAGGACAAGATAAACACTAGCAATTAACACCGCCTGCATCGCAAACCCTCCCGCAATCCGACAATAACGCAGGAGGGGGCAAAAAAGGCTATTTATGCAATGAGTTATGTACGATAACGTACAGACTCGGATTAAGCCTAGCGTTAAGCTATTTCAAGTTGTTTTTCGGTTAGCTACGTTTTTCAATCCAACAACAGCCCGTATTTCAACGTCCTACTCTTATCATGTTGTCGGCAACACAGCTTGCGACTCACTTAACCTCATTTAAGTTTTGAGAAGCAACTATGCTGAAACAAAAAGAACAACGACATCTCACTCGAGTCGATCATCCAGGGGGCGAAGCACCCATCCGTTTTGAGCTGTTCAGCATTGAACGACTGGAACAACACGCCGTCAGTTTGGCACAAGCGCAAAAAATCAGCGCGATAAAAGAAGGTAAAAAACTACTGCCACGGGTGCATGAAAATGCGCAGGTATTGCTTGAGGCGCACCAAGCTGTCACTAAAGCAGTTAAAGCACAACACGCTATCACCCCTGCGGCAGAATGGTTGTTAGATAATTTCCATATTCTCGACGAGCAGATTGGTGACATTCTGGTTGATTTACCCGAAAGCTATTATCATCAACTCCCTAAATTAGCCGAAGGTGTGTTGGCAGGTTATCCGCGTGTGTATGGCATCGCTTGGGCATTGGTGGCACATACCGACAGCCGCTTTTCGCCCGATTTATTAAAGCATTTCGTTCGCGCCTATCAAAACAGTGAACCGCTGACCTTGGGTGAACTCTGGGCAATTCCGATTACGTTGCGGGTGATACTGGTTGACAATATGCGCCGGATGGCGATTCGCATCATGCACTCCCAAACAGGGCGACGTTTAGCGGATGAATTTATTGACCAATTCGACCAATTCGCCGCGCAAGTCGATAATGCGGACAGCGCACTGCCAACTGCAACCTTACCCGATACGCCGTTATGCCAAGCCTACGCTGTACAAATTCTGCAACGGCTGCATGACCCGCATTCAGGCTCGATGCTGTCATTAGATTTTTTAAATGACTGGCTGAATGAGCAAGGGCTTGGATTGGATGAAATTGTGCAGCGCGAACATACCGACCAAATTGCAGATAACAGTACGGTTCGCAACATCATCAACAGTATGCGTGGCATTTCTACGTTTGAATGGCCGCAGTTTGTTGAAGAGGTCAGTCTGGTAGATGCGTGTTTGCGGGGTCATCAAGGCTATGCGGTAATGGATTTTTTAACTCGCGACCGTTATCGCCATGCGATTGAGGATTTAGCAAAACATTCACCTTATTCGGAACTGGAAATTGCCCACAAAGTCATTGATACTGTGAATCAGGTCAATGCGCAAGCTTCATCATCGGCACGCGAGCAAGAATCAGGCTATTACTTAATTGGTAACGGTCGCTACGGTTTTGAACGGGAAGTTCAGTATCGTTCTTCGTTCAGACAAAAATTATTACGGCTTTACGTTTCCAATGCGGGACTGGTTTATATTGGTACATTAGGTTTTCTGGCTTTGCTCTTGCTGTCCGTACCCGTGAGCGCGAGTTTTGTCGCTGGTTTGAATGGCTTGCAACTGCTTTTAATCACTCTGTTTGCCTTGTTTCCCGCCTCCGATATGGCGATTGATTTACTGAATCGTCTCGTGGTGGCAGGCTTACCACCGCGCCATTTGCCACGTTTGGAATTAAAAGACGGTGTCCCTAAAAACCTAAGTACCTTCGTAGTCGTGCCAACCTTGTTAGTGAGTGCGGCAACTGTCAAGCAGCAGGTTAAACAAATGGAAATTCGCTATCTGTCTAATCCAGACGGTGAAGTGCGTTTCGCCTTATTGTCTGATTGGCTGGATGCCGAACAAGAACAAATGCCTGACGATGAAAATTTGCTGCATATCGCCAGCACTGCGATTGCCGCGCTGAATGTCAAGTATGGCGAGCAACGATTTTTCATTTTCCACCGCAAACGGCTGTGGAATGCCAGTGAAAACAAATGGATGGGTTGGGAACGCAAACGCGGCAAATTGACTGAATTTAATCGCCTGTTGCGGGGTGCAACGGATACTTCTTTTCTATCAATTGACGGACAACCTGCAACCGCACCTGCTGGCGTTTGTTATGTGATGACCTTGGATAGCGATACCAAATTGCCAATGGGGGTGGTTTCACAATTAGTCGGGGTAGCCGCGCATCCGTTGAATCAGCCCGTGTTTGATGCAAACAGCCAATGTGTCGTTGAAGGTTACGGCATTTTGCAACCGCGCGTGACAGCCACTTTACCACTGCGACTGGAATGTTCGATGTTTCATCAGCTCTTTTCGGGTGTGTCGGGGACGGATGCCTATTCCAGCGAAGTGTCAGAACTTTATCAGGATTTATTTGGACTTGGCACATACAGCGGCAAAGGTCTCTACCATGTGGATAGTTTCGAGGCGGCTCTGAAAGGGCGGGTGCCAGAAAACACCCAACTTAGCCATGATTTGTTTGAAAGCATCTTTGTCCGTTGTGGCTTGGTGAGTGATATTGAGTTTTTTGACGAATTTCCTTCACATACTGAAGTAGAAGCCTCACGCCAACATCGCTGGACACGCGGGGATTGGCAATTATTACCGTGGATTTTTGGGGTAATGGGTAAGGGAATGCCGATTATCGGGCGTTGGAAAATGTTGGATAATTTACGCCGCTCTTTTTCTGCCCCTGGCGCGTTTTTTACCCTGCTGGCAAGCTGGGTGATTCCCAATGCACCGCAATTAATTCTGATAATTTTCGTCCTCGCGGCATTAGGTTTTCCAGCGATTTTGGCAATTGTTAGTAGTATTGCCGCCCCTCGGCGTGGTATTTCACTGCTGACCTCGTTGCGAGCCAGTGGCGAAAATATCTTATGGGCAATCGGCAACAGTGTAGTGGGATTGACTTTATTGGCACAGCGTACCTTATCAATGATTGATGCCATTATCAGCACCCTGATTCGCTTGTTTATTACCCGTAGTCAATTATTAAAATGGGTCACCGCACTGCAAGCCAAAACCGCCTCTGGTCACAGTTTACGCAATTTGATTCGCCCCCTGTGCAGCTCTTCTTCGGTTGTGATTGGCTCGGCTACGCTGGTGTTAATTTATAACCCAATTGCCATCACAGTTGCCGCGCCCTTTTTATTGTTATGGTGGTTAGCTCCGGTTGTTGCCCGTGCTTTAAGTTTGCCACCGAAACTTGATCAAGATGAACGTTTACAGCCACAAGACAGTGTGCAACTGCGCTTGATTGCCAGACGGATTTGGCGGTTTTTCACTACGTTTGTCACTGCACAGGAAAACTATTTACCACCGGATAATTTTCAGGAAGACCCGCAACCGGTTATTGCGCACCGTAGTTCCCCGACTAATTTTGGACTGTATCTGTTATCCATCGTTGCCGCGAAAGATTTTGGCTGGCTGGGCTTGCTTGACACGGTTGACCGTTTGGAAGCGACCTTAAAAACCTTGCTCACTTTACCACGACTGCACGGGCATTTTTACAACTGGTATGACACCTGTGATTTACACATCTTAGAGCCGCGCTATGTATCAACGGTGGATAGTGGCAATTTGGCCGGACACTTGCTGACCTTAAGTCAAACTTGTCAGGAAATATTGAAAAAACCACTCGCCTTAACTAATGCCTTGACAGGATTACTCGATACCCATCAATTGCTGATGACTGAGTTGGATAAAATCAGCGATGACCGCCGGACGTTGATTGTGACGTTGGAAGAACTGTGCCAAAACGCCGTTGCGCTGGGTAAATTGTTAGCCAGCCATCCCGTTGAACCACCACAATGGGCGAGTTTGTGGAAACAGTTGCTGAGTGAAGCCGCTATTTTGCAGGATTTGGTTTGTGCCTACACCAATGAACGGGCAGAGTTAGGCGATAATGAGATACTGGTCTATGCCACGTTGCTGCATGATGATATTCGCTCCCATGCCCGCGATGTGGAGAGTTTGCTGCCTTGGATTTATTTCACGCAAGACTTCAATAGCGGTTTGGAATCGCCAAACGACTGTGGTTTTTCCAATTCACTCCATTTCAATACCCCCCTCAATCAGCTTTCGGCTTGTTACACACAGGCATTGGTCAATCTTGAAGCGTTGCCAAACAATACAATACCGACCGCTGAATTGAAACTGCGTCTGATGTCGCTACATAGTGCGGTGCGGCAAACCGAAGTTCTTACCAATCGCTTGGAAAATCTGGCAACACAATTTGATAATTTGTTTCACGAAATGGATTTTAGCTTTTTATACAGTGCTGAATGCCATTTATTTTCAATTGGTTATCAAGTGAACGAAGGAAAACTTGACTCCAGTTATTACGACTTACTGGCTTCGGAAGCGCGGCTGTCCAGTTTTGTTGCCATTGCTAAACGCGATATACCCAATAGCCACTGGTTTCGCTTGGGGCGTAGAGTCACTCGTGCGGCAAAAGGCACGGTATTGTTATCGTGGTCAGGTTCAATCTTTGAATATTTGATGCCTTCGTTAGTGACCTTTACCCCGCGTTACAGCTTACTCGACCAAACCTGCCGCTTGGTAGTAAAACGGCAAATCGAATATGGCAAACAATGCGCTGTGCCGTGGGGTGTATCAGAATCGGCTTTCAATGGGCGTGACCAACATTTCACTTATCAGTATTCAGCATTTGGTGTACCTGGTTTAGGCTTGAAACGGGGACTGGCAGAAGATTTAGTCATCGCCCCTTACGCCACCGCATTGGCAGCAATGTACTTTCCTCATGCGGCGGTGGAAAATTTTGTGCAGTTAGAAAAAGAAGGGGCGTTAGGTCGTTACGGTTTTTATGAGGCTTTAGATTTTACCCCAGTGCGATTGGCAGACAGTCAGCGTGTGGCTATCGTGCGTTGTTACATGGCGCATCATCAAGGGATGTCGCTGGTGGCCTTTGCGAATGTGGTGCATGATGGGGTAATGCGGCATCGTTTCCACCACGCCCCGCTGATTCAGGCGGCTGATTTGTTGCTACAAGAGCGAATCCCAACAGGTGCAGAAACCAGCATTATTCCGCTATTGCAAGAAATTTCCGATGTAAAAGAAACCGTACAACCCCCGATTCGGCGAGTGCCTTCGGCTACTTCTGCCGTGCCGTCTGCCCATTTACTGTCCAATGGTCATTACGCGGTGATGATTACTGGCGCAGGTTCTGGCTACAGTTCATGGTGCAATTTGGCGGTCACTCGTTGGCGTGAAGATGTCAGCCGCGACAATTGGGGCAACTATATTTATTTGCGCGATGTGGCAAGCGGTAAAGTCTGGTCAGCGGGTTATCAACCGACAGTGGCACAACCTGATGATTATCAAGTGTTATTTGCCGAAGACCGCGCACGGATTACCCGTACCGATGGTGCTATTTTGAGTTCATTAGAAATAATAGTTTCACCCGAAGATGATGCCGAAATTAGACGGTTAAGCCTGACCAATAATGGCGACAGTACCTGCGAAATCGACATCACCTCTTACGCAGAAGTAGTTTTAACGTCCTTTGCCGCCGATATTTCACATCCAGTTTTTTCCAATTTGTTTGTGCATACCGAATATTTAGCGCGTGGACGTGCCTTGCTTGCCCAACGTCGCCCGCGTGAAACGACAGAACCCGTAATGTGGGCAGCGCATATTCTGGCAGACCATCAAAACAGTGACCGTTTTCAATATGAAACCGACCGCGCCCGTTTTATCGGACGAGGACAAACCGTGCGTGAACCGCTTGCCATCATGGATGGTCGCCCCTTGACGAATACAGTCGGCGCGGTGCTAGACCCGATTTTCAGTTTGCGGATTCGGGTACGAATAGCTGCGGGAGCGACTGAACATATTACCTTCACTACGCTGGTCGCGAGTTCACGGCAAGCGGTGGAAAATGCGGTTGATAAATATCACAACGTTTCCACTTTCGAGCGCGTCTCGGCAATGGCGTGGACGTATGCTCATGTGCAACTGCATCATTTGCGCACCCGACCAGACGAAGCGCAGTTATTTCAGGATTTAGCCAGCCGCTTGCTGTATAGCGATTCTTCCTTGCGCCCATCATCTAAATTAATGCAGCTCAATACCTTGAGTCTGAACGGTCTGTGGCGATATGGCATTTCTGGCGACCGCCCTATCGTGTTGTTGCGGGTGATGGAGTTGGAAGAACGCAGTCTGGTTGAACAACTGCTCCGTGCGCATGAATATTGGCGCATGAAAGGCTTGGCGGTTGATTTGGTGATTTTGAACGAAAAAGAATTGTCTTATGTTGAGGATTTGCAAACGCAACTGGAAAATACGGTGCGCGAAAGCCAAGCTTTGTCTTCGCATAGTGAACATGAAAAACATGGCGAAATTTTTGTGATGCGGCTTGATTTACTCTCAGTTGATGAACGGCTGTTATTACAATCGGTGGCGCGGGCAATTTTGGTTAGCAGTCGCGGAACCTTAGCCGAACAGTTGCTGCGTCATCCGCGCCCTGCGGCTGCTTTTGTGGTTCGACAAGCTCACCACGAACGAACCATTCGCACTGAGCCTATCGAAGTGACCGCTCGCACTGCGCCTGTCGAACCAACCGTTCGCACTGAGCCTGTCGAAGTGTTGGCAATTCCACCATTAGAATTTTTCAACGGACTGGGCGGTTTTGCCGAAAATGGGCGTGAATATGTGATTGTACTGGGGAAAGGACAATGGACTCCCGCACCTTGGGTGAATGTGATTGCTAATCCGAATTTTGGTTTTATCGTGTCCGAATTAGGCAGTGGTTGTACTTGGAGTGGCAATAGTAGGGAAAATCAATTAACGCCTTGGTCAAATGATCCGGTCAGTGATGCGCCTGGGGAAGTATTTTATTTACACGATGATGATAGCAACGAATTATGGAACCCCACTGCGTTGCCGATTCGAGTCGAAAATGCCAGTTATTTAATTCGACACGGACAGGGCTACAGTTGCTTTGAACATAGTTCGCATGGTATTCACAGTGAATTACTGCAATTTGTCAGTCCCAATGATTCAGTCAAAATTTCAGCTTTAACCTTAACCAATGTCTCAGGTCGTACTCGTAAAATCACTGTGACCGCTTATGTCGAATGGGTACTCGGTGCATCACGCACCGTCACCGCGTCACATATCATCACTGAACGCGACCCAGAAACAGGAGCTTTATTTGCTTACAATCCTTGGGACATCGAATTTGGCAAACGAATTGCTTTTGCCGATTTAGCAGGACAAACCAAATGGACAGGTAATCGGGCTGAATTTATTGGTCGCAATGGCAGTTTGGATGCACCTGCCAGTTTATTGAACAATGAAGGTTTGAAAAAACGCTTGGGTGCAGGCTTAGACCCGTGTGCAGCCCAGCAAATCACGCTTGAATTTGCCCCAAACAAACGTACTGAAATCGTATTTTTATTAGGGCAAGGCAATGACCGCGCCGATGCCAATGCGTTGGTAAAACGTTATCGCACTATCCCAGTCGCCACCACTTTTGCGCAGGTTCAGCAGTCATGGCAACATATCTTAGGCAAAGTACAGGTTAAAACCCCTGATAGAGAACTCGACTTATTATTGAATGGCTGGTTACTGTATCAAACCCTCAGTTGCAGGATGTGGGCAAGAGCGGGATTCTATCAAGTTGGCGGAGCTTATGGCTTTCGTGACCAACTTCAAGATAGTTTGGCATTGATGGTAGCTCGTCCTGATTTAAGCCGTACTCATTTATTGAAAGCTGCCGCACGGCAATTTGCCGAAGGGGATGTCCAACATTGGTGGCATCCGCCTTCGGGTCGCGGGGTCCGCACTCGTTTTTCGGATGATAGGATTTGGTTGCCTTATGTGGTGGCGCATTATCTGAAAGTAACAGGTGATGTAGCGATACTTGAAGAAATCGTGCCATTTCTGGCAGGGGCGCAATTAACCCCCGAACAGGATGATGCGTATTACGAACCCACTGAGTCGAAACAAACCGCGAGTCTGTTTGAACACTGTGCGCGTGCTTTGGAGGTGAGTTTGCAAACAGGTGCGCACGGCTTACCATTAATCGGTAGCGGCGACTGGAATGACGGCATGAATCGGGTCGGCAATCAGGGCAAAGGTGAAAGTGTCTGGTTAGCGTGGTTTTTGATAAATACCCTGAATGAATTTATCAGCATTGCGCAAACGCAAGGCGAGTATGAACGTGCCAGTCGGTGGCGTAATCACGTTAGCGAACTGAAAACGGCTGTGGAAACACAAGCTTGGGATGGCGCGTGGTATCGGCGGGCTTATTTTGATGATGGTACGCCACTCGGTTCAGCAGACAATGCAGAATGTCGAATTGATTCGATTGCCCAAAGTTGGGGAGTTATTTCCGGCGCGGCTGACCCTGAACGGGCGCGGCAAGCGATGAATTCAGTGCGTGAATATTTGATTCGGTATGGTGATGATTTAGTATTGCTATTCACCCCACCGTTTGACAAAACAGAACGCGATCCAGGTTATATCAAAAGTTATCCACCAGGTGTGCGTGAAAATGGCGGTCAATATACCCACGCGGCGATTTGGTCAGTGATTGCTTATGCGATGTTGGGTGAAGGTGAACAGGCGATAGACTTGTTGCGTATGCTGAATCCCATTGCCAGCACGACCACTCGTACTGGCATTTATGCTTATAAAGTCGAACCTTACATATTAGCAGCCGATATTTATTCAGAACCGCCTCATGCGCGGCGCGGTGGCTGGACGTGGTACACAGGCGCGGCGGGTTGGTATTATCGGGCTGGTTTGGAATGGGCATTAGGTTTGCAAGTGCGCGGTGATAAGCTGGTTTTTAATCCTTGTATTCCAAAAGTGTGGCGCAATTACAGTCTGGTTTATCAACACCAACAGACTCGTTATGAAATTGCAGTGGAAAACCCGAATGCCGTCACACGCGGGATTGCTTTCATCGAATTGGATGGAGAACGTCAAACTAACGGCAATAGCATTTTGTTATGCCATGATGAACAGGTTCATCAAGTGCGGGTGGTGTTAGGTTAAGAATTTCATGCGTTTTTGCCAAATAAAGACACTTTATGTATAAGTGCGCCAGCGCACAGACCAAGTCTTGAAAAATTGGATAAATAAGCTGTACAGCCATTATTTTTCAGCAGCTGGAAAATAAGATTTATTTAACAAAAAGCGCAGAGTGGATTAAAGAAGAGGTAAATACATGGAGAAATATTTTCAAACAGCCAACAAACAAATTGCACTGGGGAAAGAAAACCTACGACTAAGTGAAGCCGCTCTAGCGAAGCGCACACAACAGGTCGAACAACTCAAAGAAAGCTTACGAATCAGTGAAGCCAGTTTGCAAGAACGCACACAACAAGTCGAACAAATCAAAGAAAGCTTGCGACTGAGTGAAGCTGCTTTGGAGAAACGCACAAAGCAGTGTCTACACGATACCCTTACGAATCTACCCAATCGCATTTTATTCAATGACCGCCTAAAACAATCCATGTATTTAAGTAATAGCAATAATTCTTATGCTGCATTGCTATTTATGGATATAAATAATTTTAAATCATTAAATGATAATTATGGACATATCTATGGCGATGCGGTCTTAGTTGAAATGTCGGCTCGCTTGACAAGCTGTATTCGAGATACCGATACGGCGGCTCGAATTGGTGGTGATGAGTTTGTTGTTATTCTAAATAATTTGCATCAGAAGAAAAGCAACGCTAGGCTTCAAGCGGCTAATCTTGCAGAAAAGATACGCACGACTCTGTTTGCAAATTATAAATTAACCATAAAATGCGATAACAAAAAAGATTTTTATATTCAGCACTGCTGCACAGTCAGCATAGGTCTTGTTCTGTTCAAAGATGAGCAATTAAGTGTCAAAGAACTGACAGATTTAGCCGATAAAGCAATGTATCAAGCTAAAAATTTTGGTGGCGGTAATCGTGTTCAGTTTATTGATTCTGAAACTGATTTTTTGGAGTGACACCCTTTTTTGTACTGCAAAACCATCCGCCCGTTTTACTTGCTTGAGTTTTGCTGTTTAGCTAAGTAACTAACCGTAAGTTTTAGCGCATTTTTGTCAGAATAGTTATTTTATATTTCAATAGGTTATAAAATAAAAATGCGCCAAAACTTTGTATCACCTACTTACTCCATCGTTGAAATAAACGAAACGCAATCGCTAACACGGTCGGACCTAAAAAAACCCCGATTAATCCAAAAGCCAACACCCCACCCAGCACGCCCAAAAACACTAATACAAAGGGTAAGTTACTGCCTTTACTGATGAAGTAGGGTTTTAGGACATTATCAATCGTACTGACAATGGCAATTCCCCAAATGACTAAAAAGATTGCCCAGCCCGTTTCTTGTTTTTGAAATAACCATAATGCGGCAGGTAGCCAAATTAACGGCGGCCCTACTGGAATTAAGGACAAGACACACGTCAACGTGCCTAAGAGTAAGCTGCCTGGTACGCCTGCAATTAAAAAGCCGAGTCCTGCTAAAAAACCTTGTGCTAAGGCAGTGCCAAGAATGCCATAGACCACGTTTTTAATGGTATCACCTGCAAGCTGTAATAATTCCAGTGCAGCATGACCGCCCACCCGACTAAACAATGCCGATAGTTTGTCGCCTAGTTTCCTGCCGTCACAATAAAAGAAAAAGGCTAAAAATACGCTTAGGCTCAAATAAACCAAGTCTGCACCTAACTTGGCAGTCAAGTTTAAAACGTTAGTGCGTAGCGGTAATAAATATTCACTGATTAAAGCGGTTAATTTGGCACTGTCACCGACCAAAGCTAGCCAATAATTATTGATTGCGCTGCCAATAAAAGGCAGTTTCGCAATCCAAGCAGGCGGCACAGGTAAACCGTATTTTAATAATTGTTTGACCATTTCAAACAACGCACTGATATTTTCAGAAAAACTAAAGCCCAATAAAGCTAAAGGTAAGACTAAAATTGCGGCAATAATAACCACCATTAAAACACTTGCCAGTGCTTGTCTGCCTCTCACCAACCTCTCAATAACCAAATACACAGGCCAGGTCGAATAAGCCAAAATGACCGCCCACAACATCGCCGAAAAAAAGGGACGCAAAATCACAAAACAACCTGCGATTAATAAACTAATCATTGCAATCGCCGCTAACCTATCAACACGGTTTTCCTGAAACATCATTCTCTCTGCACTTTGTGTTTTAACGAATGCTGTGACTATACCTTAGAAATGTTTTGCAGGTGTCGAGTTTAGCGATTTGAAAAATTATGTACGCTATCGTACAGATAAAGGCGAGCAATAGGGCTAGTATCAAAATAAGCTTTCTATGTACTGCTGTTGATTTGTCCAAGGTTCTGCGTTTTTTAATGGCAGCCTCATTGTCACTTCATTGGACAGACTTTTACCACCCTTCTCACCCTCAAAGAACAACAATGAAAATCATAAAAAAATGCCCGTCACCGAGTTTAGTTAAGAGCCTGTTTGTTATGGGCTGTTTTTCCGTTGCTTTAGGGTTAACAGGGTGTGGCGGTGAAGATAGTGCTGAAAAAGCAGGACAGAAAATTGATCAGGCTGCTGCAAATACCGAAGAAAAAATTGAGCAAGTCACTGAAGATGCCAATGAAAAAATAGAGGATGCGCATCAAGCAATAGATCAACAAGCCCATGAAGCGAACGAGTATATCGCTGAATCGGTAGACGCTTCCAAAAATGCAATCGCAACAGCTGGCAATCAGATGGATAAAACGGCAGAAAAAGCCGAAAAGAAAATCGCAGGTGCAAAAGAAGTTGTTGCCGATCATGCGACGGCAACGGGTGAATTTATGGATGATTCAATGATTACGACTGCGGTTAAACTGGTTCTTGTGAATAACCCGTTGCTAAAGACTGCGCCAATTGAAGTGACTACCGTTGCTGGGGTGGTAAAACTAACAGGGGCAGTGGACTCTGAATCAACCATTGCCGAAGCGATAAAAGTGGTAGGCAATCAGAAAAATGTGAAATCCGTGCAGAATGAACTGACTGTCATTCCTGCCCCCGTGTAATCCATAACGAACGCTTCAAAAATGCCCCCTGCTTTACAGAAATAACTTTCCCAAATCCGTTCATGGTGAGCTTGTCAAACCATGAGCGGCTGAATCATTCTCCCCCTCGCTATACCAACAGTTTCGCACTCAGACTGTTTCAATATAAAAACACTTTGCCAACAACCATTTCCATCATAATCACTTCACCAGCGGTCAACGTGGGTTGAAAACAGAGAGGATTAGTTTAAACTCATTGTTTTTTAATTTCCCTGAGGTTTGTTATGGAACAATTAGATCAAATTTCTGCCACACTCGCGCTAACGATGGGCGTGGGCTGGGCAAGCGGTATTAATTTATATGCCACCTTACTCACCTTGGGATTGTTAGCACAATCAGGCAATATTCATTTACCGCCCGAATTACACGCGGTTTCCAGTCCCTTAGTGATTGGTATCGCAGGATTAATGTATTGTGTGGAATTTTTTGCCGATAAAATCCCTGGGGTGGACACTGTATGGGACGGCATTCATACCTTTATTCGGATTCCCGCAGGCGCTATTTTAGCAGCCGGGGCAGTCGGTGATGTAACCCCTGCCTTAGGGCTTGCTGCCGCCATTGCTGGAGGAGGTCTGGCAGCCAGCACACACGCCACCAAAGCAGGCTCGCGGGTGTTAATTAATACCTCACCTGAGCCTTTTAGCAATTGGGCAGCGTCTATTACAGAAGATGTCACAGTGATTGCTGGCGTTTGGGCGTGTTTACAACACCCTTTTTGGTTTTTGGTTGCCTTAGCGGTTTTTATCGCTTTGATGATTTGGTTGCTGCCCAAAATTTGGGACGGAATTAAAAAAGTATTTCAATTCATTTTTAGACTGTTCGGTGGTGAAACCGCCCCAAATCCACCTGTTTAATCCTGGTGTCAGGTTTTTAAGTTTTAAAATCCTTCCCAACCCTCCTTTACAAAAGGAGGGAATAAAGCAGGTTAAGCAGATTTTACTGCCCACGCTGCGCAAGCTTGATTTAGTTTAGCAAAATCAAACTGTTGTGTTAGCGTGTGTGCCAATAAATTGATACCCGCTTCTTTCAACGCGGCATAATCTATCGCTTGGGCTTGCTGACTGCCAGCCCAGTGCAGCAGCGCATTACAGGCGGCGGGTAAATCAAACAAGCCATGTAAATACGTTCCCATGATTAAATTATCTTCTGAAATAGCCCCCTCCATGCCATCCGAGAATTGCAGCACGGGTTTTTTTAACGCTGTTCCCGTGGTTATCCCCGCATGAATTTCATAACCTGCAATCGGCACATCGCCTAATAGCAACCGTCCCTCCCGTTGGTGTAAACATTTTTCAAAATGAAACGTGGTATTCATTGTCAATAAACCCAATCCGTTAGTAGAACCTGCCGCGCTTTCAATGCCGTGTGGGTCATTGATAGTTTGTCCCAGCATTTGAAATCCCCCGCAGATGCCTAACACTTTCCCACCGTAACGCAAATGCCGTTTAATCACCTCTTCCCAGCCCTGCTGTCTTAACCATGCCAAATCATCCCGTACCGATTTACTGCCTGGCAAAATCAACAAATCCACAGCGGGCAATTGTTTCACATCACGCACAAACGCCAAATTCACCGCAGGATGTAAACGCAACGGGTCAAAATCAGTATGATTACCGATATGGGGCAAGGCAATAACCACCACATTCAAGGCGTTTTGTTGTGTGCTACTGGTTTTTTTCACCGCAATCGCATCTTCAGGTTCGATATATAAATCTTGTAAATACGGCAGCACCGCTAACACGGGTTTGCCCGTTTTTTGTTCAAGCCAAGTTAGCCCTGAGGTTAATAAATCAATATCGCCACGAAAACGATTAATCACAAAGCCGACAATCCGTGCTTGTTCGGTAGGGGATAATAACGCCAAAGTGCCAACAAGATGGGCAAATACCCCGCCTTTATCAATATCGGCAATCAAAATAACGGGGCAATCCACCTGCTCGGCAAACCCCATATTCGCAATATCATTGTCGCGCAAATTAATTTCCGCAGGACTGCCCGCTCCTTCTACGATAATCCTGTCATATTGCGCCGTTAAACGGTGATAAGAGTCTAATACGGCTTGCATCGCTACTTTTTTGTAGGCGTGATAGGTTTTAGCTTGTTGATGATTAATGGCTTTGCCGTGAATAATCACTTGTGCGGTTTGGTCTGAACTGGGTTTGAGCAATACAGGATTCATATCGGTATGCGGTGCTAAACCACAGGCTGCCGCTTGTACCGCTTGAGCACGACCAATTTCTCCACCATCCGCTGTCACCGCACTGTTTAACGCCATATTTTGCGGTTTAAACGGGGCAACGCTGATGCCCTGTTGATAGAAATAGCGACACAATGCAGTGACAAGCGTACTTTTCCCCGCATCGGAAGTTGTGCCTTGCACCATTAAAGTTTGAAATGCCATGTTTTTTTATGAACGTGTAAAGAAAAAATGGATTATAAGTGAAAGATTTGAAACTGATGCAGGAACGCTTTTATAACCCAAGATTGATGGTGTAGAATTGGTAAGGTTTTTGGGGATTAAAATACGTTTAAACATTGTGTTATCAACGAGGTTAAAAATGAAGTTAAACATGGGGTGTGGTTATAACAAAGCCAATGGCTATATTAATGTCGATATGTTCCCCGAGTGCAAGCCTGATGTGCTATGTGATTTGGAAGTATTGCCTTGGATATGGGCTGATAATTCAGTTGATGCGGTGCGTTTTAATCATTCTTTAGAACATTTAGGGCAGCAGTCACGGGTCTTTCTTGGCATGATGAAAGAGTTGTATCGAATCTGTAAAAATAATGCCAAAATTGAAATTGGCGTACCCCATCCAAGACACGACAATTTTATCAATGACCCGACCCATGTTCGGATGATTAGCCCTGCGCTATTGTCGCTTTTTGATAAAGAATTAAACGATGAGTGGAAACGATTAGGGGCTGCAAATTCGCCACTGGCGCATTATTTAGGCGTTGACTTTGTTATAACCAGTTCAACTATTATATTGGATGCACCGTATAGCCAAATGTATAGTCGTGGTGAACTTTCTGAAGCCGAGATAGATGTCATGCTGCGCGAGAGAAATAATATTGCCTCTGAACATCGCATCGAATTGACCGTAAGGAAATAAGAGACTTGGATTTGATGCCTTTTAAAGTCAACAGGGTAGAGTCGAAAAAAGCAATAATTCATTCAGCAATTCATTAGCAATATTCACACTGTCTTTATAGCCTTCACAATCAATCAAAAAATTGTAGCGATATTCTTCGGCACAAACGGTAATCACTTGTAGAGCCATGCGGTATTTGGTTTTGTCGGTTTTAAATGCGGTGACTTCGATTAATTCTTCCAGTAATTTATGCAATTTATGGCTATGTGAATAGGCGCCATATTTACTTTTGGTTTCTAACAAATGTTTTATCAGCATTTCTAGCATTTGCTGATAATGAAAACAATGAATTGAGCAGTCTTTAATATTGCTTTGTTCTATTAAATCAATATTAACCGCGTGTTGCCAGGCTTTGCCTGCTAAATTTTGCGCATTTTCAAAGGGGGTAAATAACTCGGCATACATTTATTTTTAAATCCCGTAATAGCGCGTAAGGTAATAATCACACTGTTCTAATAATTCTTCAAAAGTGATAATTTGAAATTTTTTTGAATCAATCACTGTTTTACTCACGCGCCAACGTAATCTTCTTTGTTCGGAATCTGATAAAGTTATATCTTTGCCAATGATAATAATGGCTTGAAACTCTGCATCATGGTTGCCAAATATCTCTTGAAATTTGGGGGTAGATTTCTCTCCATCTAATTGACACAACCAATCAGTTAATTGGGAGTATGCTTTTTCCAAACGAGGCGACCATTCTGAAACCGCTCTTTGAGTTCGTTTAAAAATACTATTTGATTTTCCATTTTCAAATTCAATCAGTAAATACCGTCGTTTATTAAAATCTCCTACAATTAAATCAGCTTTAAAGTCACCAAAAATATCAAATTCATGTCCGAAACAATTGGGTTCTTCAATGTAAGACAAATAATAACCAATTAATAAAGATAAATGATGTCGCTGTTTAAAAAAAGGCAATACATCTTTAGCTTCTTCAAGTTCTGAATGGGTTTGTAGGAGGTTTTTATATTCCTGCCACTCTTGTCGCGCTTGAATTGGATCAAAATTTAAATAACTTAATTCTTTCATACAATTTGTTGGTCTCTAAATACAGGTAATTTTTTTAATCGCCCAACAGTAAAAATATCTTCAACAATACATTTTTCTGTATTTTCATTATCAATAGACAAAAGAATTCTTAAATCTTTATTTCCCTTAAAAGAATATAATTTTTCGCCAGTGAAAAAAACTAACTTGTGAATATTCCGATCATGATAAAAATCAAACGGTGATAGTGTATTCAAACGCTCCAAAGCGCGTTGTAATTGCTTGTGATCTTTCTCATTTAATAAATCAAATGCAATTTCAGCGCGACGTTGCATGGTTACATTCATTTTAAACTCCTGCTACTTTGCAAAATCAGGAGCGTTAATCACTTAACACTCCTTTTATTTTCAGATTAAACCGCTTGTTGATGAGCCGTTTCTAAAAATTCCAACTGCTTATCCGAAAACGCCTGATAACTTTGTTGCCATTCTGATGGCTGCATCACTTTGGTAATTTGCACCGCCGTGACTTTATATTCAGGGCAATTGGTCGCCCAATCCGAATTATCGGTGGTAATCACATTCGCACCTGATTCAGGAAAATGGAAGGTTGTGTAAACCACCCCTGGCTGCATTCTTTCACTCACCAACGCGCGTAGCACCGTTTCCCCCGCACGACTTTTAATTCCAACCCAATCGCCTGTCAGCACACCACGGTCTTCTGCATCCTGCGGATGAAGTTCCAACACATCCTCACTATGCCAAGCATTATTTTCAGTGCGGCGGGTTTGCGCCCCCACGTTGTAATGCGCCAAAATCCGTCCTGTGGTTAAAATCAATGGGAACATCGGTGTCACTTTTTCATCGGTAGCAACATATTCTGTCAATAAAAATTTGCCTTTCCCATCATCCCGCAAGAATTGTCCAATGTGCATCAAGGGTGTACCGTCTGGCGTTTCATCATTACAAGGCCATTGCACACTGCCCATTGCGTCAATTTTTTCGTAACTGACCCCTGCAAAACTGGGCGTAAGGGCGGAAATTTCTGCCATAATTTCAGACGGATGGCTGTAATTCATAGGATAGCCCAACGCATTAGACAGCATTTGCGTCACTTCCCAATCGGCATACCCTGCTAACGGTTTCATCACTTGCCGCACGGGAGAAATTCGCCGCTCGGCGTTAGTAAACGTGCCTGATTTTTCTAAAAAGGTTGCCCCAGGTAAAAAGACGTGCGCAAATTTTGCCGATTCATTCAAGAAAATATCCTGCACAATCACGCATTCCATCGCGCGTAACGCGGCGTGAACGTGTTTAATATCAGGGTCAGATTGGGCTATATCTTCACCTTCAATATACAGCCCTAAAAAGCTGCCATCCAGCGCGGCTTCAAACATATTGGGAATACGCAAACCGGGTTCTGTGCTTAAGGTGGCTTGCCAAGATTCACTAAACAACGCATGGGTTTGTGGGTCGCCAACATAACGATAGCCTGGAAATTCATGTGGAAACGACCCCATGTCGCACGAACCTTGTACGTTGTTTTGACCGCGCAATGGGTTTACACCCACACCATTACGCCCTAAATTGCCCGTTGCCATTGCTAAATTAGCAATCCCAATCACCGTGGTTGAACCTTGACTGTGTTCTGTCACCCCTAAACCGTAATAAATCGCGCCATTTTTTTCTGTTGCGTACAAACGGGCGGCAGCGCGCACTTGCTCTGCTGGCACACCCGTAATCGCTGCGGTTGCTTCAGGTGAATGATGCTCTTGCAGCACGAAAGTGCGCCATTTTTCAAATGAAGCCACATCACAACGCGCCTTAACAAAATCTTCATCCACTAAATTTTCGCTCACAAGGGTATAAGCCAATGCGGTCACTAATGCGACATTTGTCCCGGGGCGCAATTTCAAATGATAACTGGCTTGAACGTGTGGCGTTTTGACCAAATCAATTTCACGCGGGTCAATCACAATTAATTTAGCCCCTTGTCTGAGACGTTTTTTCATCAACGAACCAAACACAGGATGCCCGTCGGTAGGATTTGCACCAATTACCATAATCACATCCGCTGCCAGTACGGAGTCAAAATCTTGCGTTCCCGCTGACTCACCCAAGGTTTGCTTTAAGCCATACCCTGTGGGGGAATGGCACACCCGCGCACAAGTATCTACGTTGTTGTTTCCAAAACCTGCGCGAATCAGTTTCTGCACTAAATAGGTTTCTTCGTTGGTGCAACGCGAGGAGGTGATACCGCCAATCGAGTCTTTGCCGTATTTGGCTTGAATGCGTTTTAGTTCAGATGCGGCGTGATTAATCGCCACTTCCCAGCTGACTTCTTGCCACGCATCGTTAATAGATTGACGAATCATCGGTTTGGTGATGCGGTCTTTGTGCGTTGCGTAACCAAACGCAAAACGCCCTTTTACACAAGAATGACCATGATTGGCTCGACCATTTTTGTCAGGAACCATCCGAATCACTTGTTCGCCCTTCATTTCGGCACGGAATGAACAGCCCACGCCACAATACGCGCAAGTAGTAACAATGGCGTGTTCAGGTTGACCATGGTCAATAACGGCTTTTTCCATCAAGGTGGCCGTAGGACAGGCTTGCACACACGCGCCACACGATACGCATTCAGAATCCATGAAAGTTTGGTTTTGTCCGGGCGATACTTTGGAATCAAAGCCGCGTCCATCAATGGTTAATGCAAATGTGCCTTGCGTTTCTTCACAGGCACGCACACAACGCGAGCAGACGATACATTTACTGGGGTCAAAGCTAAAATACGGATTACTTTCATCTTTTAGCGCATTCAAATGGGTTTCTATTGGTTTATAACGCACTTCACGCAACCCCACCGCACCTGCCATGTCTTGTAATTCGCAATCGCCGTTTGATGAACAAGTTAAGCAATCCAGCGGATGGTCAGAGATATACAACTCCATCACCCCACGCCGCACATCGGCCAATTTTTTATTTTGCGTGACCACTTTCAAACCTTCTGCCACAGGCGTGGTACAGGAGGCAGGCATTCCGCGCCCGTTTTCAATTTGCACCACGCACAAGCGACACGAGCCAAACGGTTCAATACTGTCGGTAGCGCACAACTTGGGAATTTCAATCCCAATACTGGCTGCCGCTCGCATAATTGACGTGCCAACAGGGGCGGTCACTTTAAAACCATCAATTTCTAAAGTGACGGTTTGTGTCGCACTACTCGCTGGAGTGCCGAAATCTTTTTCTTTGTACATGATGAAAGTCCTCGTCTACTCGCTGGAGTGCCGAAATCTTTTTCTTTGTACATGATGAAAGTCCTCGTCTAATTAATGATGTGCTGCTTAAGCAGTCATGTTGCTGGTATAGCTCAGGAATCCTAAAATTTTTTCAATATCGCGCAAATAATATTCGGTTAAATCTATTTCAACAGTTTTATCGGTCAATTTTAAAAATTGCCAGATTGTTCCTGTTGTGACAGCTCCCCAAATAGAGGTTATCGAATTATTTTCTTGTTGGTTGAATAATTGCGCTGCAACCATTTCAGCAATACATTGTCCTAACCCATTCAAAATATTCTCATTTTTTGCTTCCACTAACATAAAAACAGGCGCAGTCACAAAAAGCAGTTCTTTTGAGTGGCTAATAATAAAATCACAAAATCCATTTAACCCCTTACTTTCATCTACATCAAATTTAACGCCTGAAAAGAAATTGAATGATTCTTGTTTTTTTCGCGCTTCGAGTAAGATTGGACTAATGATTAATTCAGAACGCGCTTTTTCAGTATTATTAGCCACCGCGAGAGGAACATTATATTTCAGCGTCTCTTTTAAAAAGTCGCTAAAAACGACATTTGGAATGTCAAAAAATAAATTTTCTTCTTCAATAATGGCTAATTGAAACTCTTTAGTGACGCGGGCTAAACTAAATTCGCTGTAGGACATAATGGTTTACTCAGGAAAAAAATCTTTATTCAGCATTTGTGATAAATTAAAAGGGCATTCGTTTGGAAAATGTTTTTTATCAATCCCTGTTTCATCTTCAGCACTTAAACGGGCTTTTTCATAAGCAACTGGAATTTTATCGTTTAATTCGTATTCTAAACTGGGGCTGTCTTCTAATAATTCATTAATATCAATGCGTTGGGTTAAAATGGTGTTTTTCCAACTGCGAGAACGACGAGCTGATTGAAACTGCCATTTTAACAAGTGAGTAAGTAGAACAGTAAGGCGGCTCATTAATTCCCGTTTTTCGCTTTTGCTCATGGATTCTAATTCTTCGGCAACGTGTTCACTATCTATTTCATTAAATTGTCGTTTGCGCAATAAATCGGCGTTTTTAATGAGCCATGCGTAGAAGTCTTTGTTGTAATCGGCAGCGATTTCTGGTTGTGATGTTACTGTTGCCGTCACAGTAGAATCCTCTTGGTATTTATTGATGGCGGTTTAAATTCGATGGCTTGCATGATTCCCTCTCAAATTTACTTGGCTTTTACACTATGTTTGCCATGAAGCTCTTGAATAGCTTTTGTGGCTTGTGCTTGTTTTGCTTCTTTTTCACGCTTTGCCAATTTATCATCCAATATCATTTCAATCCCTAATTTCATAACAGGAAAAGCCGCTAAACATTCTTGCTCTGATAATTCATGTATACCTTTGCTCAAAATCGAATACATTGAAGTGTTTTCAACTAAAAAATCTGGCAATTCAATACGCAACAGTCCTATTTTTTCATTTACTCTTGCATTGCAATACAAATCTTCACTCCATTCTAAATGTGATTTAGCGATTTGATGCGCTTCTTCAATTAAAAATTCAAATATTCTTCTCAGATAAACAAATGAACCAACACCCACGCCATGTGCAGCTAAACCAATTGCTTTTGTGAATTCTTGAAAGTATTTTTTCTCGAGAACTTTTGAGTATTTTTTGACATCGTATGAGTTTAAGTCAGCCAGAGAAGGAAATTGACCTATTTTTTGAATGAACATCTCTTGTATTAAAAGCGTAAATCGCAAGAAGTGATTGGAATTGCGAGAACAAAAATATACTATCGTATAAAAATAAACTCCACCTGGCTCACTTGTGTCTTCTCCATCGTAATCAAGTCCAAAAATGCTGTATTTACCACATTCAGGACAATAAACATCGACAGATTCAAAATAGGACATTTTTATTCTAATTTTAAAACGAGAATTTTCATCATGACCATCGGCATAATACTCTATTACTTCGTCAGAGAATTCTGCTTTTTGATACAAGGGGGCATTAACAAGAAACTCTGAAAATGTTAGATATTCAGTTTCACTCAAGTTAGGTTTCCTTTTAAGTTAAAACTCATCCAAAATCCACTGCAAAACCGCCAACACTTTATGTGGTTCAGCAAACGTCAACGGCACATAATTGGGGTCAATAAACAGCGTGTTATTTTCCAATTTCAAAAACGCCCACGAAAACGCATTGGTCACACAACCATAAATCGCCTTTTGCGGATTATCATGCCGCTCATTAAATAATTTCGCCGCATACATTTCCGCGCCACATTGCCCGAAACCCTCTTCAATATCCGCTTTTTTCGCTTCCACCAAACAAAACACTGGAGTTTTAATAATCGGTGAATTAGGAAATGCAGAAAGAATAAAATCACAATAACCTTTTAATTGTAATTTCGCATCCACATCAAATTTATAACCAGAAAAATAACTAAACTTATTCGGATTTTGCCGATGCAATTCTTTTAAAATGGGATTGATAATAAATTCTGATTTAGCTTTTTCTGTTCCTAACGCTTCATTTGTTGCTTCCCGCAAAATAGTCAGCACTAAATCCGTTGGTTTAAATTCAGGCAATAATTGTGGAATAACACTTTTTAATTCAAGCTCTATTCCCAATTTCTCAGTTAATGTCTCGCTTTTAAATTTATTATAAGCCATGCTAATTCCTGATTAATAACTCAATACCCTATGCCAGTCAACTTATAATTGCAATTCCGCTTTAATAATCTGCTTCAACGCCTTCAACATTTTAAAAACCAAAAAGACTTCTTCATTATCGGATTTGTAATCTTTACTAATGCAATATTCATTGCCATTCAGCACCATAAAATTCCAAATCAATCCCACCACATATAATCCATAAATCGGCTTATCGTTATTATTCATTTCCCGCGCCACTAACATGGCTGCCAACGCCTGTGCATCCGGTGACCCCTGATTTTCAATGCTGCGCTTATACTCGTGCATACAAAACAGCGGAATATCAGGGTCACGAAAACCTGTCGCAATCATGCCATCCACCACACCCGATAACTCATAATCACCCACGATGCCTGATAAAGTACGCTCTAAAAAATAACCCATTTTTCTATCATCAAATTTCACTGCCATAATTAGCGGACTGATAAATTTATTCTCTAATTCCACTTCATTCCATGATTTACCGCCCCATACCAACGGCTGTTGTAAATCTAATAAGAGTTGTTTTTCAAATGCGGATATTTCTATTTCAGTCTTTTGCCAGCATTGCAATAAAGGTGAATCGGTGTCCAAAATTTGCGTAAGATTGAAAGCTTTGTCCAATGTGGATAATGTCCAACCTTCAAACGTTTCTTTTTTCACACTACCTCCTCAGTCGGTTTAAATGCAGGTAATGATGAAGGAATAAACGTTTTTAATTCCAGTTCAATACCTAATTTTTCCATTACTATTTCGCTTTTGAATTGATTATAAGCCATTGAAATATACTCTATTTAAAATGCACATCAACTAAAAATTTCATGCGGCTAATTTTTCAATCTGTTTTGTGTGTAAATAATTTCAACGGGATAACGCAAGCTGCGAATGCACGGTTTACCGTGACAGATTTTTGGGTTAAAGGTGATGCGGTCAAATTGTGTTTTCATTGCTTAACTAGGCTTATTCATCAATATTAAAATAAGCGTAATTCAAAAGCGCATCAAGTTCTGTAAAGTTATTTAGTTCAAAAGCTTGACATACATTTTTTGCGTTGTTACAAAACTCCTGGTAAACCTGACAAGTAGTATTATTAGGAAAGAAATAGTTTGCTCGATTCATTCCTGCAATAGAGTTTTCATTCATCACAGCAAACCTTGTATTGTCAATTGAATGAAGAACTTCACTAATCGCATTCTTTCCTGCCCCTTTAATGTTATCAAATTTCAAATATGCCTCTCGTGGTGTTAGATTATTTTGGTTTGTAACAAATCTAAGTGCCGATTGAAATAATATAGCATTATTTGCAATTATATTTTTCTGACGAGCGAGGCCACTAGAATGCCAATACTGTGGATTTTGTACTAATGGTTCATAAAATTTAAGAAAACTTTGCGCATTGATATTAGGTTCATTAGCGATACTATTTAATTGTTTTATAGCATATTTTCTTGATTTGATTCTACGAGCAACATCTTGTTCAAACTCACTATTTTGCTTCATTAAGTCTAAAATAGCTTCAAGTGTTTCAAAATCGCCTTCTACTGGATTTTGTATAGCGTCTTTAGTTTTTCGTTCAAAGAAAATCTTTCTAACATTGTAAATATTATATTTTTCTTCGTACTCACTGATATTATCTTCTGTAGCTTTAATAATTTCATTATTTTCAATTAACTGTTTAATTTGACTTAATACAGTTTTTCTCATTTCGGTTGAATTAACCAATAATGAACTTTCATTATTATTTAATAACCCTCCTCTTGTTAAATTAGCAGAACCAATTACAACATAATTTTTTGCTCTTGTTGTTTTAAATGCGTAAACTTTAGGATGAAAAACACAATCATCTGTACTTAAAAATAATGATAAATTGTTATATTTTCCAGTTAATTCTAAAATTTTATAAAGTAAGTCCGGTTCGGTTTGATAAAAATCTAAACCGAAAATAAATCTAAATCTTGCTTGTGGGTTATCTTGATTTCGTTCTAAAGCATCTATCAATGTTTTTTCAATCATCCGAAAGCCAGATGTTTTAGCAAACGCCACCATGCAATCAAAACAAACAATCTCTTCTAACAGACTGTTTATTGTATTGCTGTGAGATTCTTCTTCTGAATTATTTATTAAATATTCCATGATGTTTTTTTAGATTAAGATTAATTAACATAACTCCATGCTTTAAACTGTTCCGCCAATTCAGAAACATCCTTAAACGCACAATAATAAATAAACTCCGGTGCTAAATCCGCGCCATTTTTCCAAACAATGGTATTAAGCTCTTTATCCAATTCAAATTCAGAAAACTTAGCGACATCTTTCAACTCTTCAAAAACAGAACCCTTTAATACGCTTGACAAATCAGCCACGCCACTACGACCATCATTAAAAGCCACCTCAATCATAAAATCGTGTTTATATTCAGCGTGGGTAATATGCAAAAACATTTTTTTTCAATTCGCAATATTTAGCGTGAAAATGCGGCGGCGAATGGTCATTCCAAAACATGGCAATAACAATTCCTAAAAAACGACTCACTATTGGCATTATTTCACTCAATCCGAATTTAGTAATAAATCGTTTTCTTTTGTTTTAACCATTGCACACAATATCCCAACAATTTTATTCACATCCTTAATCAAATACCGCACCACAACATTTGTATCTATACTTATCATTGCTGTAAACCAGCCTCATATTCAATCGCATATTCCATATCT
>JAIFMS010000084.1 GCA_020048335.1 Methylococcaceae bacterium
ATTTAAAGTAGTTTTTAATCAAAATGACTCTATAAAAAAAGTTTATGCGTATTTAAAATATACTGAATTATGTAGGATAGTATCAAATTATACAAAAAAACCTATATTATTTTCTCATGGAATTAATTGCACAGCAGAGGAATATGAACATATTTCTGAAATTGTAAATATTATTCAAGGTAATGAAATTTACAAGGAAGAAGATATTTGTTTAAAGTGGATTATTCCTGATAATTTTAAAGATGAAGATTTTTTTATAGCTATTAAAAACTCAGATGAAATGAATATACATCACATAAGTTCATTTGGAGAAAACATAAAATTATTCAATCAAGAAATAAATCTACCTCCTAGAGAGTTTATAGCCAGCCCAGTTATACCTGTGATTGATGTTGATATATCAACGTTAAAAGTGGGAGATGAAATTAGAATAAAGTTAATACCACAAAAAAACTTTTCTCTTAAAATTAATTATAAAAATTAACCTAAGTGAAATACTATTAACAACAAGCCATTGATTTATATCGCCATCTTGGCAGCCCGAATGAAAAATCAGTGCAGCAAGGTAGCCCGTATGGAATGAAATGGAATACGGGGCAAACGCAATAACACCAGCTTTCCCGTGTTCCGCTACGCTCCACACGGGCTACGAAACTAAAACAACGTTATAAATTTTACTGAGGAATTACATTATGCAACTTCAAACTACACGGCTTTCCAGCACAGGACACGTCATTATTCCCCAAGCCATTCTCGATGCTTATCATTTAAACAGTGGGCAGGAATTGGAAATTGAAGCGACTTCACAAGGTATTTTGTTAAAAGCTAAAAATAAGCCCGTCAAAACAACTCTGAATGACTTAATCGGCTGCACAGGCTATCAAGGAAAAGCTAAAACGCTTGAAGAAATGGACGAGGGGATTCGACAAGGCATTATTGCAAAATGGGGCGAACATGATAGCGATTGATACCAATATTCTGGTTCGGCAAACAGAGGAGTTAATTCAATGGATAGCTTAGAAAATATTCGCACTAAAATTAAAGCCTTTATCCAATCTATTGCTCCACCCGCTGATGAGGTAGAAAGCCAAATCCTGATTGATACTGAACACGACCATTACCAAATCACCCAAGTGGGTTGGAAAAATAACCGCCGCGTGCAGGGTTGCGTGTTACATCTGGACATCAAAAATGACAAAATATGGATACAACACAACGGCACTGAATTGGATATTGCACAGGAATTAGTCAACATGGGGATTCCTAAAGAACGGATTGTGTTGGGTTTTCAATCCGCTTATAAAAGGCAATTTACAGAGTTTGCCGTTGCGTAAAACATACAGAAGGTTAAGTGCATTGCACTAATCGCACATAGCATCCACCCTTTTAGGCAAGAACTAAAGCCCGTTTCACGAGACCTTATTCGGATTTTTACGATACAGCACCACAACTTGTCCGATACTTTGAATCAACTGCGCTCCTGTTTCTGCACACATTTTCTCACTTATTTCAAGACGCTCTGGCTTTTCTGCTCGCACTTTAACTTTAATCAATTCATGCACATCCAAAGCAATCTCAAGCTCTGCCAACACGGCTTGTGTAAGCCCTGCTTGACCTATCATTACAACGGGGTTTAGATTATGCGCACCGGCTCTAAACTTTCTTATCTGGGCAGAATTCACACTGTTTCCTCTTCTAAAAAAATAACTCAATTCTACACGAAAATACTATGGCACGAAGTAAAAGCAGCAATCTTTGGTTACAAGAACATTTTAACGATGTTTATGTTAAACAAGCCCAAGCACAAGGCTATCGCTCGCGAGCAATTTTCAAATTAATGGAAATTCAAGAAAAAGACAAAATTATCCGTACTGGGATGAATGTGGTCGATTTAGGCGCAGCTCCGGGTGGTTGGTCACAGTATGTGCGTGAAATCCTTGCTAAAAAAGACAAAATAATTGCGTTGGATATTTTAGAAATGCAGCCCCTAGAGGGCGTTGATTTTATCCAAGGGGATTTTAGAGAACAAGCTATTCTTGATTGTTTGTATAAAATGCTTGATGGTCAGGCTATAAATGTGGTCTTATCTGATATGGCTCCTAATTTAAGTGGGAATAAGGAAGCAGACCAAGCCCGTGCCTTGTATTTGGCAGAGTTGGCTTTAGAGACTGCAACAACGGTTTTAGTGCGTGGCGGCACTTTTTTAGTAAAAGTCTTTCAAGGGGTTGGTTTTGATGCCTACCACAGCCAAGTAAAAAACGCTTTTTCCTCGGTAGTCATCAGAAAACCTAAAGCATCACGCCCTAAAAGCAACGAGGTTTATATTCTTGCTAAAGGGTTTAAATAACAATTTTTATCCTTACATCTACGCTGTGGGAGTAAAATTTCATTACACAACAGATAGTTTTGAGACTATGTGTTAATTTAGGCAAGGGCAGGAATGCTAATTCCTGATATAATTATTATGTATTTCTATAATGAGAACTGTTCCAGTCAGGAGCGAATAACGTGAACGATATGGTTAAGAATATAATTTTATGGGTCGTCATTGCGGCTGTGCTTGGGTCGATATTTAACGGCTTTAGTTCACGCGCTAATCGTGCTGATGACACTTCGTGGTCTTACTCCCAATTTATTGATGCGGTCAAAGCAGGACAAGTTCAGCAAGTTGTCATTGATGAAAAAGTCATTAAAGGCAAATTGCAAACAGGTGACTCGTTTAAAACCTATGCCCCGAATGATCCCCATTTAGTCGATGATTTGTTGTCCAACAATGTCGAAGTAAAAGCCCAAGCACCTGAACAACCTTCGATGCTCATGCAAATTTTCATCTCCTTTGGGCCTATTTTATTGCTGATTGCGGTTTGGGTATTTTTTATGCGCCAAATGCAAGGCGGCGGTGCAGGCGGTCGTGGTGCGATGTCGTTTGGCAAAAGCAAAGCACGGATGTTGGAACAAGACCAAAATAAAGTCACCTTTGCCGATGTTGCAGGCTGTGATGAGGCAAAAGAAGAAGTCACCGAAATGGTGGACTTTTTAAAAGACCCGTCAAAATATCAAAAATTAGGCGGAAAAGTGCCTTGTGGTGCATTGATGATAGGCCCTCCTGGAACGGGTAAAACTTTGCTCGCGCGTGCCATTGCAGGTGAAGCAAAAGTGCCATTTTTCACGATTTCAGGCTCTGATTTTGTGGAAATGTTTGTTGGGGTTGGTGCGTCGCGTGTCCGTGATATGTTTGAACAAGCCAAAAAACACGCCCCTTGCATTATCTTTATCGACGAAATTGATGCTGTAGGTCGGCAACGTGGCGCGGGTTTAGGCGGTGGTAATGATGAGCGTGAGCAAACTTTAAACCAATTATTGGTTGAAATGGATGGTTTTGAAGGTAATGAAGGGATTATTGTCATTGCAGCCACAAACCGTGCGGATGTTTTAGACAGTGCATTATTGCGTCCAGGTCGTTTTGATAGACAAGTTAATGTCGGTTTGCCTGATGTACGCGGTCGTGAGCAAATTCTCAATGTGCATTTAAGAAAAGTCCCCGCCGCTGACAATGTGATTGTTAAATATATTGCACAAGGTACGCCAGGGTTTTCAGGCGCGGATTTGGCTAACCTGATTAATGAAGCCGCTTTGTTTGCAGCGCGTGAAAATAAACGGGTTGTCAGTATGCAAGATTTGGAAAAAGCCAAAGACAAGCTGATTATGGGCGTTGAGCGTCACTCAATGGTCATGGATGAAAAAGAGAAAAAAATGACCGCTTACCATGAAGCAGGTCATGCGATTGTCGGTAAAATAGTGCCAGAACATGACCCCGTGTATAAAATCAGCATTATGCCGCGTGGTCGGGCGTTGGGTGTGACGATGTTTTTACCCGAAAGAGACCAATACAGTGCCAGCAAATGTAAATTAGACAGCATGATTTCCAGTCTGTACGGTGGACGAATTGCAGAAGAATTGATTTTTGGCTGGGAACAAGTCTCAACGGGCGCGTCCAACGACATTGAACGGGCAACCGAATTAGCCCGCAATATGGTCACAAAATGGGGCTTGTCACAACGCTTAGGGCCGTTGGCTTATAGTGAAGAAGAAGGCGAAGTGTTTTTAGGGCGTTCTGTAACGCAGCATAAATCGGTTGCTGAAGAAACCTCGCATACCATTGATGAGGAAATTCGCTCGATTATTGATAAAAATTATCAACGTGCTGAAAAAATTCTAAAAGAAAATGAGGATATTCTGCACACGATGGCAGCGGCATTAATGAAGTACGAAACTATTGATAAGTATCAAATTGATGACTTAATGAACCGCAGACCCGTGAAAGACCCTGAGGGTTGGGATGATACCGCGCCACCTAAAAATGGGGCGACTTTTGAAAACAGTTTAGATAAAAAATCTGAACCGCCGTTGGGTGACACGGCTAAACAGATTTAATCGGTTTAGTGCAAATTAAGTTAAAAGGGGAGACTGCGGTCTCTCCTTTTTTTTAGGTTTAATTGAGGAAGACAGGATGGCAAAAAAATATTTTGGTACCGATGGGATTCGTGGAAAAGTCGGTGAACAACCCATTACCGCTGATTTTTTTCTAAAACTGGGTTGGGCAGTGGGGCGTGTATTTGCCAATGAAGGCAAAGGTTTTGTGCTAGTAGGAAAAGATACCCGCATTTCAGGCTATATGTTTGAATCCGCATTGGAGGCGGGGCTGTCTGCGGCGGGCGTTGATACCCGTTTATTAGGCCCTATGCCCACCCCCGCCATTGCTTATTTAACCCGCACCTTAAGAGCTAAAGCGGGGATTGTGATTAGCGCGTCACACAATCCTTATTATGATAATGGGATTAAGTTTTTTTCAGTGGCAGGAACAAAATTACCTGATGACACGGAGCATCAAATTGAGCATTATTTAGACTCAACTATGACAACGGTGGATTCGGCAAAGTTAGGTAAAGCTAAACGGGTGGATGATGCCGCAGGACGCTATATTGAATTTTGTAAAGCCACCATTCCAACAGGGTTTGATTTTAAAGGCTTAAAAATTGTTTTAGATTGTGCTAATGGTGCAACTTATCACATTGCCCCTCACGTTTTTAGTGAAATTGGTGCTGAGGTTATTGCGATAGGCTGTAGTCCAAATGGTTTAAATATTAATGATGCCAGTGGCTCGACTAAACCCGAAAAGCTAATTGCCGCTGTGCTTGAGCAGCAAGCCGATTTAGGGATTGCCTTTGATGGCGATGGCGACCGGGTTGTGATGGTTGACCATAAAGGGGAAATTGTCGATGGCGATGAACTGATTTACATTATTGCTCAATCCCGCTTAACTACAAACAAGTTAAAAGGTCCGATTATCGGGACATTGATGTCTAATTTAGGCATGGAACACGCCTTAACTCGATTAGGGATTCCACTATTACGCGCCAATGTGGGTGACCGTTATGTGATGGAAATGTTGACCGAACATCAAGGCATTTTAGGCGGTGAAAATTCAGGGCATATTATTTGCCTCGATAAAACTACCACAGGCGATGGGATTGTTTCGGCATTACAAGTGTTAGCACAATTGCATGAAACAGGTAAAAGCCTGCATGAGTTAAAGTCTGGAATGGAAAAATATCCGCAAATTTTACTGAATGTAAAGGTTGAAAAACGGGTTAATCCTGCTGAAATTCCTGCCATTCAAATAGCGGTAAAACACGCGGAACAAACCTTAGGGGAAAATGGCAGAGTGCTATTAAGAGCCTCTGGTACAGAGCCTTTAATCAGAGTAATGGTCGAGGGCGTTGATACCACTTTGGTGACTGATTTAGCGCAACAACTTGCAAAAGTAGTACAGAATGCAATCACTGCTTGAATTACAATCATTTAACCTATATCATACCCAGTTTGATTTTGTTTGGAGTCAGTGTAATGCGACAATCTCTGATAATGGGAAACTGGAAAATGAATGGTACTCGTGAAAGTAGCCAATCATTGTGTGCAGCCATTATGGCTGGTTTAAATGAAAATGATAAAAACATCGTTATCTGTGTGCCTGCGGTTTATTTAGCCGATTTGCAAACATTAACCAGCAATAGCCCATTAGCTTTAGGGGCGCAAAACGTAGCCAACCAAGAAGCAGGCGCGTACACTGGCGAAGTTTCTGCCACTATGCTAAAAGAATTTAATTGCCAGTATGCGTTAGTCGGTCATTCTGAACGGCGTACTTATTATGGTGATACCGACGAATCTGTCGCAGAGCGGTTTTGTCAAGCGCAAAAACAAGGCGTAATTCCTGTTTTGTGTATCGGGGAAACCCTTGCAGAGCGTGAAAATGGTGAAACCTTTAATGTGGTCAACACCCAATTGGATGCAGTAATTGCAAAAGCTGGGATTGGTGCATTTGCCAATGCGGTAATTGCTTATGAGCCTGTTTGGGCGATTGGCACAGGTAGAACAGCAACCGATGAACAAGCACAAGAAGTTCACAAAGCGATTCGTGAGCGGGTTGCGCTGCAAGACCCTGTTATCGCCGAAAATTTACAAATTTTATACGGCGGCAGCATGAAAGCCGACAATGCCAAAGGTTTATTGGCAATGCCTGACATAGACGGCGGCTTAATAGGTGGGGCTTCATTAGATGCACAGTCCTTTTTAAAGATTTATCATTCAATTTAAGTTTTTATGTATCAGCTAATCATTGTTGTTCATGTGCTGTTAGGGCTAGGCGTTATCGGTCTAGTGTTAATGCAGCAAGGTAAAGGGGCAGATGCAGGCGCGGCATTTGGCAGTGGGTCTTCAGGCTCGGTTTTTGGTGCGCAGGGAGCGTCCTCTTTTTTATCACGCACAACAGCTATTTTAGCCACTTTGTTTTTTTCTACCAGTTTAGGTTTAGCTGTTTTGGCAAGCCATCAAGGCAGAGCAAAAGATTTAATGGACACACCCACTGAAATTGAAAAAAAATCAGCGGATGTGCCTTTTGCAAATACTGATGCGCCAATTGTTACACCCACGCCATTTAGTGTAACACCAAGTGCAGTTGATGTGCCTGCTGCACTAGAAAAGCCCACACTTGTTAATGAGACTAGCAAAGTTGATGATGATAAAGTAGAAGAGTCAGATAAAAAATCCTCTACATCTGAAAAAAATACCGATAAGAAATAAAGTTTTAGCCGATGTGGTGAAATTGGTAGACACGCTATCTTGAGGGGGTAGTGACGCAAGTCGTGCTGGTTCGAGTCCAGTCATCGGCACCATTTATAGGAACCCATTAGAGTTTTACGCTTTAATGGGTTTTTTTATAGTTTTTAGCCTAGAGAATTCATCATGCGCACAGAAGCAGCACTGCTAAACCTTGAGCAATCTTTACACACTTTAATCGCTGTTGAACATTGCAGCCCGCATGAGCAGTTAGCAGGCTTATTTTACGCCATCACACTAAGTCCTTTTCGCATTACCGAAATGGAAATTCTGCCTTTATTATTCGTGGCACACGCGCCTGAAATGGTAGCTGAACAGACAGAACAAATCGTGTTGGCTATTACAAAAACTTGTCAAGCCTACAAAGAACAACCTGTTTTAAATGAAACAAAAACGTTTTCATGGCTGACGGGTTTTTATCAGGGGCTTGAACTTAGAAGAGATTTTTGGCGGTATGAAGATGATGGTGTCACTGAAAATACCGTTGTTATAAACAGCTTAACGCATCTTGCCGCTTACCTTAGCCAAAATAATCCACACTCGGTGCTAGGTAAACCCGAAATTAACGCGCTACAAGTGATTGAAAAATTTGCTTATATGATGAAAACAGAAGCTCTTATTGCCCAACAAAAATTAAATCCGCCTGTTTATGAGCCTGTTAGAACAGGACGCAATGACCCCTGTCCTTGTGGTAGTGGTAAAAAATATAAAAAATGCTGTGCTTAAGATTTTCTTAGGGTTTAAAAAAAATAAACTGCCGCAGCGGTGAGCCTTTTTTCCAAATAAAGGCTTCGGTGTAATAGTGCATCAAGGATAAATAGCCAATCAGTCCGACACTAATCGCCCGCGTTGTTTCGATTCCAAACAGTATTTCTGTAAAAAAACTCACCATTTGGTTGCCATAAATTTGTAGAATAAAGGTCAATGCCACCGATAAGACAGGTAACACAACAAAAATGGGCAGTTTGTAGCGGTGGGAACAACGATACAGCCAATTTTGTGGCTGGACTTGATGCTTGTTATAGTCATGAGTCATATAAAAAATATACGCGGTTGCGTCATGCACTAACCTAGGCATTAAAATCGCTAAAAAATAATAGTCCTGTAAATAGAAATATAAACTTATCACCACTAGCAAAGTATTTGCCCAGAGAAACACTTTTCCTAAAGGGTTACCGATTCTAAAATGACAAAATACCGCCTTCAAAATCAACAATACTGAAAAGCTACTGGCAAGATACTTCACCCATTCAGTTTGCTGTTCATTAAGGCTGTTGTGTAAAAAGATGCCTACATAAATAAAAATCCCCGCACCAACACTCAGCCATAATAGTAAGTAAAAAGATACATTTGATAAGTGATAAACACTACGCCCTACGCCAATTTGTTGTTTTAATACATGATAAACCGTCCAACTGGCGGCAATAACATACAGCACATTATAAGGAATCCATAAACTGCCAACCCCAAACACAGCGATAATCAGCAATGACATGGTGATGAGCTTGGGTTGATAAAAACGTAAATAATCACTATTACTAAGTAATAACACGCTACTGGCTAAAATATGGGGCGTACCAAACAGCAATTGAAACAGTAAAAAATGCCCTGGGCTATTGGGTAAATTTTCTAATAACCACCCTTGCAAGAAAAACACATCGAGCAACTGTAAAAACAAACAAAGCGGAATAATGGCATAAAGTCCCAATAAAACACGAAAAGAAACCGCCCAGTGGTTTTTTCGCGCGTCATTTTGCATTGCCAAGCTTAGTTGTGCCATAAATTTATCCTCACATTGCAATAGCCAATCAGCGTGTTATTGATGATTTATTGTATTTAAATTCAAAATAATTCATTAGTCATCCAGTGACAGTATCATGCCTCAGCTCAAGTTTAGAAAACAAATTATTTTTCAATTAAGCTGTTTAAATGACGACTTCACCCCACCAGCGAATTTTGTTGTCTGAATCAGTTTACCCCCGATATGTAAATCAGCTTGTTCAAAGAACTCATCGCTTAATTCAGGAATTTCTTGGTATTCATCAGGCTGGATGATGTGAGCATCAATTTTGCTCAAGTCGCTGCCCAAAACGTGTTTGCTCGCGCTCATTGGCTTTCCTCATAGAAATAATGTAGCGATTATCACCGCGTGGAGTCCAGACAATTATCACCATCCGACCTTGCAAATAACCGACCGTGATACTGCGTGTTTTCCCGTAGTCTTTTCGGTCATCGCGAAAATCAAGCGTTGCGCCCGAAAACACTTCGACAGCATCGGCAAAATCAATGCCTCGGTCGTTCAGGGTTATGTCGCGTTTATTGGGGTCGCAGGTGATGTTCATCGCTTTTATTGTAGCTACGATAATTTAAGAAAGGAAGGATATTGTTGTCTGATTTAAACCACCCTTCCCCACGATCATTCTGTGAGGGTAAGTTTTTTCAAGGTTTTAGGTGGGTAAAAAAGCTTTAAAAAAGTCTATTTCAATAACATGAACGCGATGTTCAACTTTTAAATTGCAACTAATGCCTCAAAATGCAAACACGGATTGCCTAAAAAATTGTTCAAATTAATTCCAACACTATGGGCAAGTAATTTACAAATAAAACGATTGAACAAATACCAATAGTTTCACACTCGCACTGTTTCAATGTGAATTTGCGGATTTTTATTTCACAAAGGTAGGGCGGATTAGCGATTAATGTAATCCGCCTTACAAGTTGACGCTAAAGTGCTTTTTAACCCGTTTCGTATATCACCTCTATTTACGCTAAATTCTATGGAACTTTCGTAATTGCACCCAGTTATTTGGAAACTACCCAAAGTAGCCTGAGGCGGTTAATTTGTCGGCTCGTCTACAATTGTTTTTTATAGGTTAGTGGAAACAACCACCAGATGATAAGAATAAGCAAGCTTACAAATGCTGTTACGAAGAGGCTCACAAACGAACCGATTACATGGGAAACCACCAGTTGTGTCACTAAAATTAAGGCAAAGGAAAGAGCCACCAGACCCACTAGAATCATCCGTGTAGCAAAAGTTTTGAACAATACCCTGTTTCCCAAGGGGCGGGCTAGGCGATGATGGGCTGCTGGGACACTAAAAAAGATCATG
>JAIFMS010000100.1 GCA_020048335.1 Methylococcaceae bacterium
CAGCAATGCAGGCACGATTTCCACCCCACACGGTACAACCGCGTTAGCCGCAGGTAAAACGGTGGACTTAGACTTTCAAGGCGATGGTTTAATGGCAGTCAGCGTCTCAGAAGCGGCATTGAAGGCCCAAGTTGAGAATAAGGGAGCGATTTTAGCCGATGGTGGACGGGTGGTTTTAACTGCGCAAGCCGCAGGCGATTTAATTCACAGCGTGGTGAATCACGAAGGAATTATTCAAGCCAACAGTTTAATCGAGCGCAATGGCGAAATTATTTTAGCGGGTGGTGATAATGGCGCAACGCAAGTCAGCGGTTCGTTGAATGTCAATGGGCAAACTAGCGGCGGGACAATTAATGTCACGGGAAAAAACGTTACGATTGCGGCGAAAGCGAATATCACCGCACAAGCCTTAGACAGCGGCAAAGCGGGCAACATTGCTATTTTTGGTGATATGAAAAACGGCGCGGTCAATGTCGCAGGAAAACTTGATGCGTCTGCACCGAAAACAGGCGACGGCGGTTTTATTGAAACCTCCGCAGCGCAAGTCAATATCGCGGATTCGGCAAAAATCAGCACGAAAGCAGAACAAGGAAAATCAGGTACTTGGTTAATCGACCCACAAGATATAACGGTTGCGGTATCGGGGGGGAATATTACTGGCGCGGCGTTGGGGACTGCGCTATCAGCGGGTAGTGTCATCCTAGATACTTCTGCGGCAGTTGGTCAGGCTAGTTGTTCGGGGGCTGTAACTTGTACTTCATTTACTGGCACAACTGGCGATATTTTTATCAACGACCCTGTGAATTGGTCGGCAAATTTATTAACCCTCCGTGCTGACCGCAATATTTATATTAATAGAAATTTAACGGGGTCTGGGTCAGCGCAACTTGCTTTTTATTATGGGCGTGCGAGTGCCAGTGGTGGCACGAATGACGATTATTTTATCAACGGTGCAAACGTCAGTTTACCCGCAGGCGCAAACTTTACTACGCAAAAAGGCTATTCAGGAACAACGTATAACTACCAGGTGATTACCAACCTTGGCGCGGCAGGTGATGAGACGACTGCATCCACGCCTGCTACTACCTTGCAAGGCATGGCAAGAAGCACTAATTTAGCGGGCAATTACGCACTGGGGGCGGATATTCTTGATGCCAGTTTAACCTCGGGTTGGAATGGTGGCGCAGGGTTTTCGCCAATTGGTGATAATACAACTGCTTTTTCTGGTCAGTTTGATGGCTTAGGGCATACGATTACTGGATTGACGATAAGTACCACCGATACAGGTTTTACAGGGCTATTTGGCTATACCAGCGCAGCCAGCACAATCAGCAATATTGGCTTGATTGGAGGAAATATCTCAGCCAATTCTTCTACGTCTGCTTTGCCTTATACGGGAGGGCTGGTAGGCGAAAATGCTGGTTCTATCCATCATGTTTATGCAACAAGCAGTGTTTCTTCCAGTGCTACAGGAAGTGCTTCGGCTTATGCGGGTGGATTAGTGGGCGATAATACTGGTTCGATTAGCAATTCCTATGCGACAGGGGCTATTTCTGCTGTAACCACGACCACTACTTCTGCGGCAGATGCGCGTGCTGGTGGCTTGGTCGCGCAAAACTCAGGGTCTATTAGCAATAGCTATGCGACTGGCTCTGTTTCGACGAATGCTTCAGCGACGACTCTTTTTTCTGATGCTTATGCGGGCGGTTTGGTGGGCTATAACGCGGGGCCAACTTCTAATGCCTATGCGACTGGCAACGTTTCAGCGACGGCCACTTCCAGTTCGGCTTCTGCGTCGGCTTATGCGGGTGGATTGGCTGGTACTAATGGCGTATCAGGGGTAATTACTAATGGTTACGCAACGGGTAGTGTCACGGGGGCTTTCGCTGGTGGATTAGTGGGCGGAGCTAATGCTGGCACGGTCACGAATGCCTTTTGGGATACCCAAAGCACTGGACAAGCCGATACTGGTAGCGTAACGGGTGCAACTGGCAAAATCACCGCTGACATGAAGCAAATAACTCCTTTTAGTGGTGCAGGCTGGGATATTAGCACTGCCAGTAGTGACACAACAGTTTGGCAAATTAACAATGGAAGTTCTTATCCCACTTTACGCAGTTTTATCACGCCAACCAGCCTAACCGTTCTGAACTTAACAGGCAATCGCGTTTATGACGGCACCACAAATTTACCCGCCAACCTTTTTACTTTAAATGGATTGCTTGCAGGCGATGATTTGCAATTGACAGGCACTGGCAGTCTTTCGACTAAAAATGTAGGAACATATAACAGCATTAATTTTGGAACACTGCTCTTAACTGATGGCACAGTAGGGAGAGCAAGTAATTACACCTTCACAGGCGGCACACAAACGGTCACTATTACCCCCGCCTCTTTAAATATCAGTGCAGTCTCCGATACCAAAGTCTATGACGGCACAACCACTTCCACAGCCATTCCCACTTATAGCGGTTTGCAAACAGGTGATGCGCTAACAGCATTAACGCAAAATTTTGTCAGTAAAAATGTACAAGGGACAAATGGTAGTACGCTGGATGTACTGAGCTACACCATTGATGATGGCAATTCTAGCAAAAATTACACAGCACGTTATAACACAGCAAGCGGAACTATTACCCCCGCTGATTTAACCCTTACCGCACGCGATATTTCCAAAGTCTATGACGGCACAACGCAAGCGGTCAGCTCGGCAATGGTGTCCAAAGGGCAATTATTTTCTAGCGATAGATTGTTAGAAAGCGGTAATTTTGCATTTACCGATAAAAATGCAGGCACGGGCAAAGCATTAGCATTAGCAAATGTCGCAATTAACGATGGCAACGGTGGGGCAAATTACAATGTCAGTTACGTCAATAGCAATAACAGCAGCATTACCCCCGCGCCTTTACTTCTCACCACCAATGAGGTAACAAAAACTTACGATGGCACAACCGTTGCCAATAGTTCGCCGGTTGTTAGTTATGGCACGTTATTTGGCAGTGACCGAGTGAGTGGTGGCTCGTTTGCCTTTACTAATAAAGATACGGGAACAGGCAAAACGGTAACGGTGGCAAATGTGCTGATTGACGATGGCAATAATGGCAAAAACTACAGTGTTGATTATCTCACTAACACCACTAGCACGATTAACAAAGCGGATTTAACCTTAACGGCAGAAGATGTTAGTAAAATGTATGACGGTACAACTATCGCGCTTGGTAAAGCGTTGGTTTCAAAGGGAACTTTATTTACAGGCGACACCTTAAGTGGTGGTCTGTTTGCCTTTGTTGATAAAAACGCAGGCACAAATAAAACCGTGACGGTTGAGGGAATTCAAATCAGTGATGGCAATTATGGCAATAATTACGCCGTGAGTTATGCAGATAATACCCACAGCACAATTGAACAAGCCCCGCTCACTCTTTCAGCCAAAGAAGTAACAAAAATTTATGATGGAACGGTGGCTGCTAAAGGCACGGCGATTGTCAGCAGCGGTACGTTGTTCAAAGGCGATACGTTGACAGAGGCAGGATTTGCCTTTTTGGATAAAAATGTAGGGACAAACAAAACCGTGACCCTGAGTGATTTAGCGGTGGACGATGGCAATGGTGGAAATAATTACAAGCTGACAATTAATGATGCCATCGGTGCAATTACCCCTGCCAGTTTGAGTATTACCACCAGTGACGTGCTGAAAACCTACGATGCAACAACCCAAGCTAACGGCGTGGCAACCATAAAAACAGGCGAGTTATTTACAGGCGATACGTTAAGTGGCGGCACGTTTGCCTTTTTAGATAAAAACGCAGGTACGGGCAAAACCGTGACGGTTAAAAAGGTTTTGCTGAACGATGGTAATAATGGAAAAAATTATCAGGTCAGTTACGTTGATAATACGAGCAGCACGATTGACAAAGCTAACTTAACCGTTACCTCCTTCCCTGTGAGTAAACAATATGATGGCTCAACAACGGCGGCAGGTTCTTTGCAGCTTGCCGCAGGAAAACTTTATGAGACCGATAGTTTAAGCGGGGGCAGCTTTACTTTTTTGGATAAAAATGCAGGGTCAGGCAAAGTGGTTTTAACTCACGATGTCAGCGTAAAGGGTAGCAATAATTATGCGTTGAATTATCTTGATAATACCAACAGTGTGATTACTCCCGCGCCCCTTGTGCTGAACGCGGTCAGCGATAGCAAAGTGTATGACGGCACAACCGATTCAAGCGGTGTTGTTAGTCAAACGGGGTTGCTCAATGGCGATAGCTTAAGCAGTTTAAGCCAAGCCTTTGCCAGTAAAAATGTATTGGGTGCAAATTTAAGCACTTTATTAGTCAATAACACTTATGTGTTAGCCGATGGCAATGGCGGAAAAAATTACACGGTCGTGAGCAATACCGCGAAAGGCAGTATTACCCCTGCGCTATTAAGCGTGACGACAACGGATGTGTTAAAAACTTATGATGAAACAACCGTGGCTTTAGGTAGTCCAACGGTTGCTAGCGGCACATTGTTCACAGGAGATAGTTTAGCAGGGGGAAAATTTGCTTTTCTGGATGCCGCGATTGGCATTAACAAAACAGTGACTGTCGCGGATGTAAGCGTGAATGATGGGAATCAGGGGAAAAATTACCTGCTCACCTTTGCCAATAATAGCAAAAGTAGCATTGTACCTGTCGTTACTCCCGTCGTTGTAGCTGTCGTTACACCTGCCATTTTTCCTGATACAACGCTTGGTGCGGCAATGGCGATAGCCAATCAAAACGCTACTTTTGTTGCGGCTCAAAATGCAGTGATAGCGGCTCAAAAAGCGGCAGAAACCAGTAACCCAAAAGAAAGACCGCTGGTTGAAAAAATGGTGACAAACAGCGTTGCTAGCTTAGTGAATGCCAATAATACGACAAATACGGTTGCCATTGCCCCGGTTATTATTCCAACAACGGGCAATACAAATAGTGCGGTCAATAATCCAAGCGGCGGGTTTAATTATCAATCAAATAATCCAGTTGCAGTTGATTTTACAGGCGGTGATACGGTTTCTGTTGCGAGTGAATCGTCATCTGACAGCACTTCTGCCACTGAAACCGCGAGCAATAATTCAGCAACCACCGAACCTGATGCAAACGAGTCTTCTGATACGAGCAGTGCCAAGTTAATCGGTTTGTCCAATGCGCTTGGAAGTAGAACTGTCATACCTACGTTGACGGTTAAAAACAGTGCGGGGCGGGTCAAAGCGTTGCAACTGAGTGAAAATAAAAACTATGTTTCGCTCTTATTAGAAGACGGGTCGATTCGAGCGTGGGATTTTCAGCGCGGGGTGCAACGGCGGATTACCACGCAAAACAAAAATAATCACCTTGCTACTATTGGCACAGTGAACGAAAAAGGCGAATTATTGTCTATTGCCAGTCAAGCAGGGATTCAAACCTACGATGTGGTCAGCTCCAGTATCGATGCCAGCATTGCTAGCTCAACGGTCAACTATTTTGCTAGCAGTACAGATAATCAGTTATTGTTGACCAGCCACGCTGACAGGAATCAATTAAGTTTATGGGACAATAGTCAAAATAAACAGCTCTGGCAGCTTCCCTATCAACGCGGCGAGATTAAAAGTTTAGCTATTACGAAGGATAAAAAAGTGGCGGCTGTTTTAAGCCATGAAACAGGGGCTTATGCTTTGCCTGCTGATTTGCAATTAAAAAATATTCAGGATGCCGTGGATATTCTTGATGTTGCCAGTGGCAAAGTGATTACTGCGTTACCCGGATTTGGTGAGCAAGTGGTTTATATGCAGTTTCAAAATGAGGATACGCTGCAACTCGCTTTAGCCGATGGCAAAGTTTTTAACTGGTCAATCTCTACCAAAAAATTGGAAAACATCGCCAATTTTGCCGAAAGTATTTTAGCGGTTGATATAGAAAAACAAACCTATGCTTATATTTTAAAAGAGGGTTCGTTACAGGTCGGCGATGGTCAAGGCAATATCGCGCTTAAAATTGAAAACAAAGAAAATAGTTTCTTGAACGCGAAGTTATTAGAAAATGGTAAAAGATTGCTTACAGTGATGGAAAATGGCGATTTAGCAATTTGGGACGTGGCATCGGGTAAAAAAATGTTGCGGCTGTTTTCTACTAAACAAGGTTGGACAGTCATGGACGCGCTGGGACGATTTGATGGTTCAGAGGAGGCTATGGAAAATTTTGTTTGGCTCGCCGATGCGGAAGGGATGTCTCTCGATAGTTTTTCGGAAAATTATTATGAGCCAGGTTTGTTAGCCAATGTGTTGCAAAATCAAGAAAGCTTTAATGATAATGCTTTTGCGGTCACGGACGGCGTAAGTTTGCCGCCTAAACTGGCGTTGCAATTGAGCGACCAGCAAACTGACAAGGATACGGTATCGCTACAACTTGATGTTTATGACCGAGGCGGCGGAATTAAACAACTTAAAGTCTATCAAAATGAGCGATTGCTCAATAATAAAGAAGTGATTTTTTCTGAACAGTCGGCAACAGAAAACGGCGCGGAACATAAGTTATTGACGTTAAAAGTCAGTCCTAGCGCGGGAAAAAACAGCCTGAAAGTAGTTGCCAGTAATGCGATGGATATTGATAGCAAAGGGATTGAGTTAAATTTTGATGGGCAATCCAAAGCATACACGTCATCGCTGAAAGTTTTAACGATTGGGATTAATAAATATCAAGAACCGCAACTGCATTTAAATTACAGTGTCGCCGATGCCACATTGATTAATGATGTGTTGAAAAGTAAAGCAAAAATTTCGGCGAATAAAAGCTTGTTAGATGAAAATGCTACTAAAGCCAAAATTTTAGCTGAGTTGAAAGAGTTAAGCCAAGGCACACAGCAAGACTCGTTGGTGATTTATTTTGCAGGGCATGGGGTGGCAAAAGGTAAAGAATGGTATTTTTTGCCTTACGAAACCAAATTAGAGTCCAGTTTGGACAAAATTGTCGCAGGGGCGATTTCTGCGACGGAATTAAGCGATATTTTTAAAAACTCGCGCATCCAACATATTTTGTTGATGGTTGATTCCTGCCATTCGGGCGGCAGTATGGATGTGTTTAGTAAATTGGAAAATGGGCAACGTTTTTTTAGCCGGCAGTTGAGTCGCTCGTTAGGGATTACGGTACTGACAGCCGCAGCAAGAAACCAAGAAGCCAAAGAACTCAAAAGCTTAGGACATGGGTTGTTTACTTATTTATTGAATGAGGAATTACAAAAATCCGATGCCGCCGAACCAATTACTGCCCATAGTATTGCTAAAAATATTTTAAAAACCTTGCCCGCTTTTTCTAAAGCCAAAACAGGCTCTAGTCAAGAGCCTGTTTCTTATATGCACGGTGGTGATTTTATTTTAAGCAAATCGTTGGATAAATAATGGAATAAAAGTTTTGCTTGCTCTGTCAGGCAAAGCCCGACACCCAGCCGTTCAAAATTCTGTCAAACTTATGTTCGGTTACTTACATTTATTAAAGCAAAAAAAGCAGGGCAGCGGTTTTTAGAAAGCAGCTGGATTAACACCTGTAAAAATATCAAGCCCTCTTTTCTTATCCCACAACAGCAAAATAGAAAGGCGTGAATTGCGCCCCAATTTTGTTTTATTAAATCCCCTATTCTAAAACGGCACGGGCTATTTTAACCTTTGGCTTAAAATAAAATGATTCATGGCTAAATAAAACCCATTAGAATAGTTGGGAACGAGTTTTTTAAAAGATGATGATGAAAAAGGTGTTGCTCACTGGAGCGGATGGTTTTATTGGACAAGTATTGGCACGCAAACTACACGCTTTAGGGGTTGACACAACCCTGTTAGTGAGAAAACCTGTTTTTCAGCCAACCTGTGAAAAAATTGTGTTAGATTTAACGCAAACTTGGACTACGAATCCTTGTAAGGGAATTGACACGGTTTTTCATCTAGCAGGCAAAGCTCACGCGCTGTCAGAAATTGCCGCCGACGATAATCAATACTATGCCGTTAATACTGAAGGGACACGCAAATTATTGGACGCGGCAAAACAAGCAGGCGTTAAACGGTTTATTTTTTTCAGTAGCGTTAAAGCAGTTGCCGATAGTTTAACGATACAGGATGAAACTAATCAAGCCTTGCCGAATACACCTTATGGCTTGTCCAAACACGCCGCAGAACAATTGGTTTTGCAAGGCAATTATGTGCCGCATCCTGTGGTGATTCGCCCCTGCATGGTGTATGGCAATAGTTCAAAAGGCAATTTACCCCGCATGATAAAAGCCATTGAACAAGGGTTTTTTCCGCCTTTGCCTGAGGTTTATAATCGCCGCAGCATGGTTCATGTGGATGATGTCGTCCACGCTGCAATTCTAAGCGTGGAACAATTAAAAGCCTGTGGGCAAATTTATATCGTTGGTGATGGGCAAAATTATTCCAGTCGGCAACTTTATGAGTGGATTTGTCAGGCAACCGATAGAAAAATTCCACACTGGACAATTCCGTTGTCGCTCTTAAATAGATTGGCTAAAATTGGCGACAGCATTGGGCGGTTAAATGGGCATCGTTTTTTATTTGATTCGCAAGCACTGGATAAATTATTGGGGTCTGCCTGTTATAGCAGTGCAAAAATTGAGCGCGATTTAGGCTTTAAAGCCAGCATCACCTTAAAACAAGCTCTCCCTGAGATTGTCCGTTATTTACAGTTTTAAACTCGATTATGATTTTTATAATAATATTATTAGCTTTTTTCCCTGTGGGTTTTTTCGCCACTTATTTTTTAACCTATTTAATCTACTATTACGCATTGGCAAAAAACTTAATTGATATTCCCAATAGTCGCAGTTCACATTCGACTCCCACGCCGCGCGGAGGAGGGTTATCGGTGGTGATTGTGTGTTTGGCTGTGCTTTGGCTTAGTATGGCATTTAGTATGGGTGATAAGCCGGAAGGAGAACATGAATTGTTGTTGGAGATTGCACCATTAGTCGCAATCGCTGGGATTGGTTTTTGGGATGACCATTGTCATATTCCAGCACCTTGGCGGTTATTAGTACATTTTGGTGCATCGGCATTGGTACTTATGAAATTTTCACAACTACCAACCATTGTGATGTTTGGATTCTCTATTGATAATCAATGGCTATTGGGATTTTTATATCTTTTCGGTTGGGTGTGGTTAATTAATTTGTACAACTTTATGGATGGCATTGATGGGATTGCCAGTGTTGAAACTATTACGGTGGCTTTAGGTGCGGCAGTGTTGTTGTGGTTTCTCCATCACGATAAGAATGCAGCTTATGCTGCTCTTATATTTTTTGCTGGTATGGTTTCTGGTTTCTTAGGATGGAACTTTCCCCCTGCAAAAATTTTTATGGGGGATGTCTGTAGCGGCTTTTTAGGTTTTAGTTTGGGTATTTTTGCTTTAATGACATCCGATAGTGTAAATATCTGGAGTTGGTTGATTTTATTAGGCGTGTTTATTACCGATGCGACTTTCACGTTAATTAAACGTATTTTAAATAAAGAAATTTGGTACGAAGCACATTCTTCTCATGCATATCAACATTATGCACGACAATTGATCCGGCAATTTCAACAACAAGGTTTTGATTCTCACGATGCCCGCACCCAATCCCATCGGCGCGTGAATTATCAGATGACGTTAATTAACATATTTTGGCTATTTCCGTTAGCTTCCATTGCAACGTTTTATCCTTACTGGGCATCCTTAATTACGCTAATTGCCTATTTGCCGTTGATTTTTATTGCACAGCATTTGAAAGCAGGTAGCGCGTAGTGACGGGGCAATTAGCGGATTATTTCCTCGGGCTATCACGCCGCAAAAAAGCCGCCCTTTTAATCAGCACCGATATTTTATTTTCCCTCATTGCTTTATGGGGGGCATTTTCCCTGCGCTTAGGCGAATTTTATAAACCCGAAGGCGAGATGCGCTATATTTTCATCGCCGCCCCGATTTTGGTTGTGCCTATTTTCATTCGCTTAGGACTCTATCGGGCAATTATTCGTTATATCGGTATTCGCGCATTATGGGCAATTATTCAAGCCACCAGTTTATACGCGCTGGTGTTTGCAGCTTTTGTGTTTCATTTAGGCGTAATTGGTGTATTACCGCGCACTGTGCCTGCCTTAAATTGGATGATTATGTTGCTCTTGGTCAGTAGCAGCCGTTTCTTAGCCCGTTGGTGGTTAAGTGAAAGCTATTTTCGCATCACAGGAATTCACAACAACCGCGAACATGGCCGCAAAAA
>JAIFMS010000196.1 GCA_020048335.1 Methylococcaceae bacterium
CGCATTCGAGCGCGGCGGATTTCAGTGCCATCATCTGGCCGAACATGGTGACCTTTGCTGTCAAAATAATTGTCTTCGCCTGCAAATGAAGCATCTGCGTGAATACGACCACCGAATTTAAACTTAAAGTTTTTATCTTTCGATATAACTTGCAAGCCTTTTTTATCCATTGTAACTGTAGGCATTCCACTTGCACTTGTACTTGCAGCTTCTGCTTTTTCTTCCAACGCTTTAATCGCATTGTTTTTTAACGCTAAATCTTCTTGTATCGCCTTAATATCGGCAAAGTCATGCTCACCTTCTTGGTGTTTATGATGAGCATTTTTTTCCTCTATGTGGACAAATTTTCCCATTAATTTGCGTCCTTTTCCAGGTTCCGCATAAATCTGTTTGGTATGGGTATCAACATAAAGCTCAATAGCAAACGCCGCTGATGACAGAGTTACGCCCAAAATAGTCGCAACTGTCAGTGTTAATTTGGATAATTTCATGCCTTGCTCTTAGAAGTAGTTTTTATTGCCAGCAAGGTTAATGCAGAAAAATGACAGTTTCGTGACAGGTTTGTTACAGTTTGATGACAAAAAGCAACAAAGAAGGTGATATGCCTCACAAAAGTGAGAGGTTGTTCCTTATCAGTAAAAACCTACAAACGGATTTTTTTTGTAAGCGATGGCTGAGGAAAGGCTAAAACCCTAAAAAGAACCAACAACTGAGGATAAAAATAACAGCGGAACTGTATTGGAGTTTTTTAAAGAAAGAAAGCGAGTGCCAGTAGCTTAAAACTTCTGCTTTATCGTTAGCTAAACTGGTTTTTAGGCTGCGACAACAGCGGGGAATAAAACAATAGATGCGGTAGAAGCCGTAGCTGATAAACAAAACCAAGATATAAAAAACAATGACTTGGGTTTTATGGGTTCCAGTATCAAATAAATGTTCGATGCAGCCATCAAGAACATACTCAACCGATTCAAAAATGCCGTGTAATAATCCAATGATCAAATGGAATAAGCTGTCGTAAGTAAATGAAACAAAAATGATCAATGCCGATAACAGCATAATTTTGTGATGAATACCGAAATTCATTTTAAGGTCTCCAAAATTATGGTCGTGTTGTTTAAGTCTCTGAAAAAGCATGGCTCGCCTACTCAAAAAAACAAGTATTGTAACGCAGTTGTCATATTAGTACAGACTAAAGTAATAATTTGTGTTCGTGTAATTAAATTACTCTTTTTACGTTAGATTATTTTTACCAACTTGGATTGAAAAAATGCACCTGTCCTGTTTCGACATCATACATTCCACCGACAATCCCACACTCGCCTGCTTGAATCATTTGTTCTAAAACCTGACTTTTTGCTCTGATTTGAGCAACGGTTAATTGCACATTTTTTTCCGCCACTTTTTCCACCCGCTCAAGTTTGGACAGTTGCGTTTCTGAACTGATGGCATGAACCGCCGGTTGAATTTTTGCCAACAATCCGCTTAAATGCGCTAATTCAACATGGTCACACGCGCCTTTAATTGCGCCGCAATGCGAATGCCCTAAAACCACAATTAATTTAGAACCTGCAATTTTGCAAGCGTATTCCATGCTGCCTAAAATATCATCATTGACCACATTGCCTGCGACCCGCGCACTAAAAACATCCCCTAAGCCTAAATCAAAAATCAATTCCACAGACGTGCGTGAATCCATGCAGCTTAAAATAATGGCTAAAGGAAATTGTCCTTGTTGAGTGTCATTGACTTGTTCGAGTAAATTACGATTGGCTTCTAAATTATTGATAAAACGGGCATTACCCGTTTGTAAAATTTCTAACACACACGCCGCCGTCAATGACTGTTGCGTGGCATAGGTTTGACTGCGGGCTTTTTCAATCGGTTTTAACACGCCAAACCCACGCATATTTTCCAAGGTTAATTCAATATTTTTCAATACCGCTTCTTGCTTAAAATTTTCAATCACTTCGTAAACATCATAATCAATGTATTTTGAGCGCGTGCCATCAATTACCACTTCGCTATTTTTAGGCACATGGTCAAGGGTGTATTTAATATTGGCTTTGTTTAAAAACGAAACGTGTTCTGAGAGGCGAAAAATGATTTTATTGCCTATCATGGCTTCGCGAAAATACGAGGCACTTTTGTAATTTTCCAATAAAATCGCAAACAAAGCGGTGACTAATCCAATTGCAATGCCGATTAATAAATTGGTTAATACCAAGCCTAAGATGGTGACGCAAAAGGGAATAAAGTGATAAATTCCTGCTTGCCGCATCGTTTTAAAAATGCGTGGATTGATAAGTTTGTAACTGACAACAAGTAGCACACTGGCTAAGGTTGCCAAAGGAATTTTATTTAGCCAAGCAGGAATAAATTTAATCGCTAACATCATTAAAATAGCTTGAATAATGGCAGCGGCTTTGGTTTTTGCCCCCGCTTGAATATTCACTGAGCTGCGCACAATCACTTGAGTTAGCGGTAAGCCACCGATTAAACCGCTGGCAATATTGGCAATGCCTTGGGCTTTGAGTTCGCGACTGGTTGAGGTAAGCCGGCGATAAGGGTCTAATTTATCCACCGCTTCTAAACACATCAAAGTTTCTAAACTCGCCACTAAAGCTAAGGTGAGGGCGGTTAAATAAATTTTGGGCTGATTCAGTTGAGAAAAATCGGGCAGGTGAAATTGTTGTAATAGTCCGTTTATATCTTCAAAAACAGGTAATGAAACTAAGTGGTTGTTTTTTAAAGCTAATTCTGGGGTAAAATAGACTAAGGCTTGATTGCCCACAATCCCTAATACAACCACAAATAAAATCCCCTGATAAGAATGGCTCTGTTTGGATGCCGTGATAAAGGGCTGTTCCCACACAATCAAAATAATCAGGGACAGTATCGCAATCAAAATCGCGGTAGGTGAGGTAAAGTTTAAGGCATTTAGAAGTTCAGAAAAGGATGAGAAATGATCGGCTTGGGCAAAACTTAAATCGCCTTCATAATCTCGGTCATAACCTAAGGCGTGAGGAATTTGTTTTAAAAACAAAATGATACCGATGCCTGACAACATTCCATTAATTACCGAAGAGGGAAAATAATGGGCAATTACCCCTGCTTTTAAGCTGCCTAATAAAAATTGTAAAATCCCTGCCAGCACCACGGCGAGTAAAAAATTGTCAAATCCTAACTCTTTAATGGCGGTTAATACTAAAACTGATACTCCCGCCGACGCTGCGCTGATGGCTAAATTTGAACCACTTAACGGCGCTGCAATTAAGCCGCCGATAATGCCCGAAATTAAGCCGGAAAATAACGGTGCGCCAGAGGCTAACGCAATGCCGAGTGACATCGGAATGGAAACTAAAAACACGACAATGCCCGCTGGCAAGTCGTATTTTAAGTTGTCAGACAGGAGATTAGTTGACGGTTTGTTGTTTAGCATGAGCTTTTTGAATAATCAGGGCGGTTTAAACAATAGAGGGTTTCAAAAGAAACAGGTTAAAGTGATTTTTAGGTTAAAAACAGCCAGCAATTAACTGTGGTAATAAAAAAACTCCACCACGCCATTTTTCCCAACACTGACATTTCTTGCCATTGCATTAATGTTTCAGTTTTTTGCTGTTCCAAGTTTTGTTTAAATGTGTCTTTCCAGCGCGGTAATGCGCAGTAAAGTTTATAAACAGCACTGCCAATGAGTGAAAGCAGAATATAAAAAACGACGATTTCAGTTTCACGATTGCCTATCTCAAACAAACCCTCAATAAGATGGTCGAGAATAAACTCAGCACTTTCAAATAAAATATGCACTAGCCATAGCAAGAAGTGAAACACTGCATCATACATTGAAATCATCATAATCGCTGTCACAACAGCAAGGCTGATTTTTTGGTGAATATTTAAAGTCATTTTCATTACTCTAAAACCGTATTAACTTCTTAATGCGTTACACTGCGGCGAGGGGATTTTGTTTTTTAAGGGTCTGTTTACCTTTAACATCAATAACTTCGACGCTAATATTGCCATCGGCAGCGGCTTGTAAAAAGTCTTCCAGAGCCTCAACAATATCGTGGTCTATGAAAGTCGCTTTGGTCGCATCAATAGTGACGCTGCTATTTTCTTCAATCTCATCCAAACATTGGCGCAACAGGGCTTTGTTTAAAAATGAAACGTCTTTATTTAAGGACAAGGTGTAATGATTATTGAGCTCGGTTAAGGTAATTGAGGCATGATAATTAGCGCGTATCACAAAAAACAGCCCGACCGCCATGCCAATCATAATGCCTTCTAATAAGTCGGTGAGTAAAATGGCGACTACAGAGACCACAAACGGAATAAATTGATTCCAGCCTTGTTTGTAAAAGTCGATAAAATACTGTGGTTTAGCTAATTTATAGCCAGTTTGCAATAAAATCGCCGCCAGACACGCCAGTGGAATTAAATTCAGTTGATTGGCGAAAAACACCGCACTTAACAGTAAAAATATGCCATGCACAAACGAGCCAATCCGCGTTTGTCCACCGGCATTAATATTGGCAGCACTGCGCACAATCACGGCGGTAATCGGAATGCCACCGATTAAACCACTGAGCAAATTGGCAAACCCTTGGGCTTTTAACTCGCGATTAGTCGGTGCGGTGCGTTTGAGCGGGTCTAATTTATCCACCGCTTCTAAACTTAACAGGGTTTCCAAACTGGCAATAATCGCTAAGGTAAACGCGACTGTGTAAATTTTAGGATTCGTTAACGCCGCCCAATCAGGAAATGAAAATAAACTAAAAAACTGCTGTGGGGTGGTAGTGACGGGAAAAGAGACCAAGTGTTCGCCTGACACTGCCCACGCCGGAAAAAACTGACTTGCCAAGGTGTTGTACAATACCCCCCAACTCACCGCCAGTAATGGCCCGGGAATCATCCGCAATAGATTTATGTTTTTAATCCACGCGCTTTCCCAGAGGATTAAAATCATTAACGACCCAGCAGTAATCATCGCAGAACCAGGGGAAATAGCATGAAATAGCTCCAACACTTCTGCAAAACTTTGTTCAGCGGTTTCATTCATATAACTTTCATCGCCTTCAAAACCGGCGTGATAACCAATGGCATGAGGTAACTGCTTGATAATTAAGATTAAACCAATCGCCGCTAACATACCTTTAATCACCGAGGATGGAAAAAACGCGCCGATAATACCGGCTTTTAAGTAGCCTAAAGTCATTTGTAACACACCAGCGATGACTAGACTGAGTAAAAAAGCGTTAAAACTACCCAGTTGCTCAATGCCGTTAAACACAATAACGGTTAAACCCGCCGCTGGCCCTGAAACGCTTAGTTGTGAACCGCTTAACCAAGACACCAACAAGCCGCCCAGCAAGCCAGCAATTAAACCGGAAAATAACGGCGCACCAGAAGCTAAAGCGACCCCTAAGCACAGCGGTAACGCAACTAGAAATACCACTAAACCAGCGGGAATATCTTGTTTTAAATGTTGCGTATAATAAATTAAATGCTTGTGAATCATTATTTTCCTCCTTTTTAATTAAATCCTTCTTCTATTTGAAGGTTAGGGGATTTTAAATACTTAATAACATCATAGTGTAAGGCTTATGAAAGTTTATTATGCTAATTAATACCCTTGTAATAGACTTTCATTGTAGAAGTCTTAGCTTTCAATAACCTTTCAAGTGTGAATTTAACTGAAAATGAATATTTTAGTCGTTGAAGATGACTCTGTTTTAACCGATGGACTCCAGTACACTTTGGCTAAAAGTGGCTATAGCGTGACGTGTGCCAAAACAGGGCATTATGCAGAACAATTATTGGATGTGCAGAAATTTGATTTGATTTTATTGGATTTGGGCTTGCCTGATATGGATGGTTTAACGCTGTTGCGGCATTTGCGCCATCGTAAACTAGCCTTACCCATTTTGATTTTAACTGCACGCGATGGGATGAATGACAGAATTAACGGTATTGAACAAGGGGCGGATGATTATTTAACCAAACCGTTTGAATTGCGCGAATTAGAAGCCCGCATCAAAGCCTTGATTCGCCGCTGTTATGGGGGATTTAGCCATCTGATTACGGTGGGTCGGTTAAGTTTAGATACAGAAAACCATCAGGTTTTAGCTGACGGTGCAGCGATTATGCTATCGGCACGAGAATATGAGGTGTTAGAAATTTTGATGATGTTAGCAGGAAAAGTGGTCAGTAAAGACCGCATTGCGCAGCGACTAGCGGCTGATAACAGCGAAGCGTTGGCAGATAACGCGATTGAAGTTTACATTCATCGGGTACGCAAACGACTTGAAAATTATGGGATGGTGATTTTAACCCTTCGCGGGTTAGGCTATTTGTTGGAAATCCCCAATGAAAGCTAAAAACAGCAGTTTAAAGTCAGGGTTTATTTTACGGTTGATTATTCCGCTGCTGTGTTTTATGACCGTAGAAGCGATTTTGTCGTATTTTATTACTTGGCATTATGTTGATACTGCCTATGACCGCTGGTTACTGGATTCTGCTCGGTCTTTAGTGCAGGAAATCAAAGTTAAAAATCATAAAGCGCGTGTTGAATTGCCCGCCTCGGCGTTAGAAATGTTTAAATGGGATGAGGCGGACAAAACCTATTTTAAAATTATTTCTGCTGAACAAGGGGTGATTGCAGGCGATGCGTTTGTGCCTGAATCATTTGACCCCAAAGCCGATTGGTCACAACCGATTTTTTTTAACGAGACGATTTATGATGAATCAGTGCGGGTGGTGTCAATGCTGATACAACGCCCTGAGATTAATGAAAAAGTGTTTGTTCATGTGGCAGAAACTCTCAATAAACGCCGTGCCATGATGCGTGATATTCTCATTGCCGATTTATTGCCACAAAGCATTTTAGTGTTATTAACAGGATTTTATATTGTGACAGGGGTCAAACGGGGGCTAAAACCGCTGCATAAACTGGCGGATGAAATTGCGCAACGCTCACCGCGTGATTTAAGTCCGATTGCCGAAACCTATGTTTTTTCCGAAGTTCGCTGCCTAACCGATACAATTAACGATTTATTAACCCGTTTAGCTTGTGCAATTGCGGCACAGCAACGTTTTATTGCCAATGCCGCGCATCAATTACGCACCCCGTTAGCAGGCTTAAAGCTCCAAGCAGAACGGGCAATGCGTGAGGATGATTTAGCCGCAATGCGTCCTGCGTTAGTGCAAATTCAAACCAGTGCCAATCGAGCAACCCATTTAATTACGCAATTATTAGTGTTAGCTAAAGCCGAGCCAGTCGAAGGAATGCACCGTTTGCAAGCGGTTAATTTAGCAGCATTGGCACGAGAGGTTTGCATAGATTGGACACCCAAAGCGTTGCAGAAAAAAATGAGCTTAAGTTTTGACACGCAAACCGATACCTTATTTCTGAAAGCGGATGAAATTTTATTAAAAGAATTATTGGCAAATTTGTTGGATAACGCCATTAGCTACGGTAATGAACACGGAACGATTGGGGTAAAAGTGTATTGTCAGCCCAGTATAACTTTAATGGTTGAAGATGATGGTTGTGGGATTGCAGAGACCGAATTAGATAAAGTGTTTGAGCGTTTTTATCGTCCTGCTAATAGTTCGGGGGAAGGCTGCGGCTTAGGGCTGGCGATTATTAAAGAAATTGCGGATTTACATCACGCGCAAATCAGTTTAGCAAGGGTTAATGCAGCAGGGGGATTGCGGGTGGAAGTGCGCTTTTGTGAGTGACGCTAACCCATTGTTGCTAAAAGGGTTTTTAAACAAGGGGAGTCAAAAAGGTAATTTTTGATTCCCAAAGGTGGGATGAATTTGAAAACGTGCTTTTTTTAATTCCCCCCCCTCTTTTCTTTTACAAAAAATTTGTTTTATGTTATATGATTTAAGAAAAATCCACGCGCTCATAAATATCGTTGACATTTAAAATAATATCCAGCTGCGTTAGTTTTAAATGGCTATCAAGTTGATTTATATCGGCTAATAGCCATTCATATTTAGCCACTTTTTTAAAGTATTCGATATGAATAGCATCTTCGCTGATTAAAATATAATGCTGCAAGCTTTCCAGAGTTCGGTATTGTTGAAATTTATTGCCCCTATCATAATTCTTAGTAGAGTCAGACAGCACTTCAATAATGACAATTGGATTTAAAATAATATCTTTCCGATTCTTATAATATTGCGGGTTGCCTTCAATAATTATCACATCAGGATATTTAAAATTATTGCTGTGTGGAATCCATAATTTAATATCCGCCATATAAACTTGATAAGCTGTTTTTCGCAATTTGAAATTCAGCTCACTGCTGACGTTTAAACAGATTCGATTATAATTGGGTGTACCGCCTGCCATTGTAAAAATTTCTCCATTGCAATATTCACTTTTTTCTTCTGCGGTTTCTTCCTGCAAAAGATAGTCTTCTACAGTGTAGTATTGAGATTTTGTTTTAGTTTGCATGGTTTAAATTTTAAAGCGGTTATGTATTGTTCTTTAACAGTGCATTCATTTCTTGCAATTGCGCAATTTGTTTTAAAATCTCTTCTGGCGTTAAATAATGTAGATATTCATTGGCAACATCTTTTTGAAACTGCTCAATGGTGTAAGCCATAATTAAGCCCTCAGTATTGTAATATTGATATAATAAATTAACAGAACTACTTAAATTTCGTTTTGGATGATATTGTTTTGCGCCATATTTAATTTTATCTAAGCGGACATATTCTCGTTCCCAAATTCTATTTGGGAATGCCTACCGTTAAGCTCTGCTTAACGAATGATTCCAAGCAGAGCTTGTCAGTATGCGTTCCCAAACTGGAGTTTGGGAACGAGAAATCGCTTTCATTTGAATTTATTACGCATTCTAGTTTGTATTGCAACATTCATTTCTTCAATAGAAACAGTTTTTCGCTCTGGCTTGTGAAGTTTGCCGAAAACCTCATCAATCGTTTTATATTTTTTAGGTTGCGATAGGGATAAATTCAAACGAAATTGATGGATAAATTTGTACACATCCATTAATTTTTCGGGTGGAATTTCGTGTATTTCTTGAATGACTTGTTCTTGTAATAGCATTTTAATCCCCTGTTTTATTTTTCAGCAACGCATTAATTTCCTGCAATTGCGCAATTTGTACTTTCAACAGTTCAATTTCCTTATCCCGCTCTTGCAATAACAACCGCGCTTTTTCTAATTCATGGGCGCATTCTGTTTCGGATAATAAAATGACAGTTTGTCCTTGATGATTATGGTGACATTTACCTTTCATCGTAAAATTATTACCATCATGTGAGCTTAACAGGTCTTCCAAATCGGTTTCCAAAACTTCAGCTATTTTTTTCAGTTTTTCGTTGTTAGGCACAGACTCTCCACGTTCTACTTTGGCATAACCGTTGATTGATTTATATCCCAATTTCTCCGCCATGTCTTCTTGTGATAATTTTTCGTTCTTGCGAATTAATTTAAGATTTTCAGCTAAAGTCATTAGATTCTCCCTTAAATGGTTATTTTAACAACTGACAGTGGTAGCTTTAGCACTTATATTAGCAACTGTTAGTTGGTGTTAATTTGCAGTGCAATCATGTAACCTAATTTGTGTCTGATAAGTAGTCAGACAATCAATCAACTAGGTTAAAAGCCTAGGCTCATTCTAACAGTGTTAAGGAGTTTATGATGAAAAATTTGTTTATGACAACGGCTTTAATGATTGCTTTATTAGGCTCATCAACTGCGTTTGCTGATGAAGCGGTCGTTTCAACTGATAAAGCTGTTGTGCAACAAACTGAAAAAACAGCCGATATTTTAGCGTTTCAAGATGTGCAATCTTTTTCAGCTTCAGATGAAGAGTTGAAAGTTGCTGGTACATGGAAAATCAAAATTTTCGGGGTTAACATCGCTGGTGGAAAACATACCCCAGGTTGTCAAGTAACATTTAGCAGTAATAGGCTTAATGGAACTTACAATCCAAAAGCTTGCACTAATTTGTTTTAAACGCTGAATAAGTAGTTACAAATAAATTTTCTGGTATAAAACCTATCAGGTCTTAAATATCTGATAGGTTTTTTCTTGATTAGTTATGTTTTAAGCCTACAAAAATAACTTTGTAGGCTTTTTATAATTTATGGAAATCTCATTTGAAAAGTTTTTTCAGAAAAATTATCTGTTTTTATTTTTTTGTATCTGTGGTCAATGCGCA
>JAIFMS010000167.1 GCA_020048335.1 Methylococcaceae bacterium
ATTAACTTGCAGACAGCCTTTTACACTGCTAATCAGCTCTTGATAATCAAGTTGAATTAAATCTAATAAAAAAACCGACTCATCTAATTTGAATTTTCCACGAAGAAACAAAGGGATAAATCTTCTATCTACGTTAAAAAAAATAATATTTAAAAATTTTGCTAATTTAATTCTTAACTTTACAAGAATAAGAGAATTCATAAGAGGTGTTGATATTAAAAAAAGCTCAACTTTATGCGTATTTAAAAGTTTTTTACTAAGTGAAAGTGCAAGTAAAGAACCGATAGAAAATCCCACTAATTTTATTGTATAGGTGTTAGGAATTAGTGTAGAAATAGTATTTACAATTTCTTCGTAATCTTTTAGATAATAGAGAATGCACATATATCCTCCTTTATCATGTAATTCATCTACTATGTAAGACCACGACCAAGGATTACAAAATGCACCATGAAGGAATATATAAACAATCTGTTCTTTATTATTTTTATTGCTAGGAATATATATCATTTTTCTTGCATGTGCATCCATATACTGATTGGTGACGAAACAACGATAACCATAATGAAGCTTGGCATTATCCAGCTATGTTGTGCATAATTTATTGTCGAAAATCTAACCCTATAAACTCTTTTCAAAAGCATATAACAAGAAGAAAAGAAAGTAACAGTATTAAAAATGATTCCATTAGGTTTTTTTAAATTGTGATGTTTTGATAATTCAACTAAAAAACAATTAGTACCGAAATCTTCTTTTGTCCAGTAATAATCCATCCAGTCATCAATTAGATTTCCTGCAAATGCAAAATTATATAAATTTTTTCTTACATATGGACATTCAATTTTCTTTTTATAAATAAAGTAGTTAATAGTCTCATATAGTTTTATTGTAATTCTTGATATGACGTATAAAGACTGCCATGATTTTTTTAAAGAATTAGACGAAGATTCAAATAAATATGCTTTTTTTACTGAGTTTACTACATTTATAAACTCATTTTTATAATCATCTTTCCATAAGTCTCTGTATTCTTTGACAAAATGAGGTATTTCAGTATCAAAATCAACAGATATTTTTACTTGACTTGCATTATCGGGGTCTTCGATAAGTTGAACTATATTTTTAAATATATGATTAATTTTTTCTACTTTATTTTGAGAGTCCGCATTATCTACAAAATTGTCGGCTATTGCTATCAAAAAATACAAGTCAATTAGTGCTAAAAACTCTCGTCTATAAATAAGGTCTGATTTAGTATTATTGATAAGGTCAGATAAAAGTTTAGCAGCTAATGATGTGTATGTCGTTGCGACCAATAATTTTGCTTTAGAATGATTGGAATATGCCGCACTTCTGCTTAAATGAAAATGCAGCCGACTTGATACTATTTCTTTTATGTAAAAATACTGGCGTATGTAATATCTCCCCTTGTATATAGCCATTAAAGGATGAATAGTCAAATAGTAAAGAGACAATTTTATAGACTGCATTGTAGTTTTCCTGCGAAAATAAACTTGAGAGTTTAAAAGCTTATTATCAGGCTAGCCTTCACATGCTACAATTTCTAAACAGTGCAGTTTTTTACCGAGTTAGTGGAATTTAGGAGAATTTTATGGAAGTTCACGAAAAAATACGTTTTTTGCGCGAATCGAAGGACTGGTCGCAGGAAGATATAGCAAAAAAACTGAATATGTCAGTCAGTGGTTATTCCAAAATTGAACGAGGTGAAACAAAGGTGGTAGTGCCTAAATTGAAAAAAATTGCTGAAATTTTGGGAATTGATGTGATGGAACTTATGTCACTAGGCGAGAAAAATATTTATTTTGTCAATATAGGCGATAGTAATAATGGCAATATTATCAGTTCGCCTGCTGAATTAGCTCTTGAAAATCAAAAGCAAAAACTAATTATCGAATTAAAAGACAAAGAACTTGCTATGCTGAACGGTAAAATTGAGGATTTAAAAGTCCAAATCACCCAATTGCAAAAAATCAACACGCTGTTAGAGAAAAATAGTTAAGCTAAATCGTTTCTGCTTACAGAGCCATCAGAGAAAACATCCTGCAAATCCTCAGCAACGTTCCCGATACTTTGCCAACACACTCATTGAAAAAGGAATAAAAATGAAAAAACTCACTTTTAAAGACTGTTCATTAACTCAATTAGATAAAGCTTTCGGTTTAACTCAAATTTGGCAATGTGAATTATTAAAAAAATGGGAAAATAACAGTTGTGAAATTACGGCGTTTGAAAAAGAAAGCTTGTTAAACTTTCAAGAAGCATTAATTCGCGGTGGTCGAGCGTGGAATGAAGTGGAATTAGAAAATAAATTCATCAGCCCAGTAATAATGACCGCTAAAATTGACGATGGCAAAATCGGGTATTTTTTAGAACGCCCACTCTTAGGTATTGTCGGGGATTATGAATTATCCGGTACGGTTGATGGCATGATTGCAAGCGGTTTTCGTGAACCTGGCGAACCTTATTTTTGCTTTCATGAATATAAACGCAGTATTGAAAATCAAGGATCGCCGGATGCACAAGTATTAGCAGCAATGTTAGTCGCAAGAGAAATGAATCAAAATGCTCTGCCGATTTATGGTTTATTTGTAGTGGGATTGGTGTGGAATTTTGTGCTATTAAATAGACAGGAATATTGCATTAGCGCGGAATATACAGCGGCAAATGAAGATATTTTTGCTATTTTCAAAATGCTAAAAGCATTAAAACAAATCATTAAATCAGAGTTATCCGCAAACACAGCAGCACCACTAAAGTAAATGCCTTTCCCTGCGTTATAACCGTTTTGCCAAAATAGCGTAGAGAAAACATCAGGCAAATCCTCATCAACGTTCCCGATACTTTGCCAAAATGCCTATTCAAAAATGATTAAAACGAGGTAAATCATGCAATCCAACATTCTTAATCTATCGCCTTTATTCTTGCCACTGCAACAAGAACGCATTGATTTTTTATGAATGTCTGCTGGAAAAACAAACCAAAAACAAAAAAGTGGTGCAATTGCAACGGCGGGGCATGGGGTTCTGTGCCATTTCAGCGTCCGTGCCAAAAATTATCGCCGCTTCCGTTGATAGTTGATAACAAAGCCTGTGCTGATTAACAGCAGTGGTAACACCAGTAAAAAAAAGCTACTGAGTGAGCCTAATAGCAAAGGACTTAACTGTAAGCTGCGTCCAGGTGCAACTTTAATCGGGATGTCCACAAAATCATCATCATGGGTTAGCCAATTAAAAATTCGCAGTCCCATTTCCATATTGCCAACATTGCCCACAAAGGTGTTGGATAAAAAATCACCATCCCCCACGATAACCACCCGTTGTTGTTTACCCACCATCTCGCGCGTTAAAGCATACGCCAGAGGCAACGCGCCTTTTTTAGGATTGGCATTCGTCCACGTTTCTGCACCACTTTGAAATAAAGCAGCGGTTTGAAAAGTGGTTTTTTGCGTTATCATCAAGGGCGCGGCGGTGGGATACACCGTCATGGTTTGCAATCCTTGCGTAATCGGGTGCGATAAATACTGACTCACCAAGGCAAAATTTTGCTTATCCAGCCCATATAATTTTCCGCTTTCATCTATCACCGTACCTGCTAATTTGCCGACCCCTAATTGTTGTTCAATCGCAGATAAATAATGCTCATCAGGGTCTGTGAGCAGTAATAAATTGCCGCCTTGGTTAAGATAAGTTTGTAATAACAAGATTTCGCCACTGAGCAATGCGACACGCGGTGTGGCTAACACTAACACGCTGATATTGCTAGGAATCGTGGTAAGTTCTGCTAAATTAAGCGGTTGCACTTTAATATCACGCTGCAATAATTGCGTTCCCAACAATCCTAAATCAAAATTTGCCATTCCCGTGGGCGAACGCTCGCCATGTCCTGTTAAAAAACTAACCCAACGCACCTCATTCGATTTTACCAATTGCACCAAGGCGTTGGTGAAACTAAATTCATCTAAAAACTGAATCTGCTCTTCGTGACCACGATAGCTGATGACGGTTAATCCTTGCGAGCCAATCGTTAAGCCTTTGGTTTTAACCAATTCGATTTCAGGGTCAATAAATTCTAAGCTTAAATCGGCTTTTTTCTGCCGATAGCGTTCTACCAAGTGTTTAATTTGTCGCCGCAACGGATGAGCGGTTTTTAAATAAACCGTAACTTGCACAGGGGCGGAAAGCTGCGTTAAGACTTTTCGGGTAGCGTTTGATAAAGTATTGCTGCTATTGGCAGTTAAATCTATTTCTGCCGTATGCTGTGAACTAACAAAAGCAGCGATGATAAAAAGGGCTAAAAAAATAGCCAGAAACAGGCGATTTTGGATGCGCGGGGTTAAAAAATCCTTCATTTTTGTAATCGCTCATGCTCTAAACGATAAATGCTTAACAGTAAAAAACTGCCGACCAATAAGGCAAAATAACTCAAATCGGCAGTATTGATTAAGCCATTTTGTAATGTTTGAAAATGTTTTAATAAAGAGATGTAATCAAATAATTCACTGCTTTTATCTTTTAAACTAGCATTGGCATTTAATATCCATAATAACAATAACAAACCAAAACTGGCAATGGCGGCAATGGTGGGATGGCTAGCAAGGCAAGACATATATAACCCGACGGCGGCAAACACGGCAACTAAACAAAACAGGGCTAATATATTGCAGAAAAATTTTCCCATATCTAATTCCCCGCCCAATAATAATGACAAGGGCATTAGGGTAATAAATGCGACGATAACCACTAAAAAACTCAATACGCCTAAATATTTGCCGAAAATAATTTGATAATTTGATAGCGGTGCGGCTAATAATAAGACTAAACTTTGATTGCGCCGTTCTTCACTAATTAATCGCATCGTTAATAACGGAGTCACTAATAATAAAATAATCGCAGCATTGGCATATAACGGCACAACGATGACATCGGTTAAACCGGGTGCGCTGTCAATCCCTGCGAGTTTTGCTTGAAAGGCAATAAAGGCATCGACTTGGCTGAAAAATAAATAGGCGAAAATAAATTGGATAATGCCAAGAATAGTCCAAGCCAGCGGCGATAAAAACAGGGTTTTAAATTCACGGCTGGCAATGGTAAAAATCATCTTCATGGGGCGGGGGGCGTTTTAGAAAGGGCAATAAAAATATCTTCAATGGAACGTTTCACAGGGGTAATCTGCTCTAATCCCCAGCCAGTTTGAATCACTAATTGTGTTACCGCTTCAATCGGATTGTGGGGAGCTTGGTAATGAATTTGATAATGTTTTTCGGTGAGGGTGTCTATTTTATTGACACCAGCAACCGCTAAAAGTTTGCCCACATCAATGGCTGAATGCGTGGTTAAATCGAGCAATGTAGTGTTTGCTTGCTGGGTTAGACCTGCAATGGTGTCAGCAAAAATCAACTGCCCGTGCTGCATAATTTGAACGTGGCTACAAATTTCCTGCACTTCCGACAAAATATGGGTGGATAAAATGACCCCGTGTTCGCCGCTTAGTTGTTTAATTAATGTGCGAATCTCGTTGATTTGAATCGGGTCTAAACCAACCGTGGGTTCATCGAGAATAATCACCGCAGGCTTGTGTAAAATGGCTTGTGCAATGCCAACCCGCTGTTGATAACCTTTAGATAACACGCCAATTAAGCGATGAGCCACCGTCGTTAAATTGCATTTTTCTTCCGCGTTGCGAACCGCTTGCGCTTGTTGTGGTACGGGTAACTGATGTAATTTAGCGCAATAACTTAAGAACTCATGCACGGTTAATTCTTTATAAAGCGGGGCTTGTTCGGGCAGATACCCTAAATGGCGTTTTGCCGCTTTAGGTTGGGTGAGTAAATCAAACCCGTTAATCTGAATTTGTCCGCTGCTCGGTGCAAGAATGCCACATAACATCTGCATCGTGGTGGTTTTACCCGCGCCATTTTCCCCTAAAAAACCTAAAACCTGCCCTTTTTCTAAGTTAAAACTGACTTGGTTAACCGCCAAAATTTTGCCGTAAGCGCGTGAAATCTGCTGTGCTTGAACTAACAAACTCATCTTTTAAACCTGTGTTAGCAAAAATTTTGCCTCATCTTGTAAACGTTTACGATAAAACAACACTTTCCAACGGGCTCCACCGCATTGCCGCCATAATAAAGTAGAGCGGATGCCTGCTAATAAAAGGGCGCGAATTTTATTCACCGTGTCTGAGCGAGCCAAATAATCTTCATTGCCATTGACCATAATTCGGGGTTGTAATTGGCTAAGGGTATTTAGATAAATATCGCCTAAATTGGCTAAAATATTTTCGTGGGTCACGTCAAAATAATCGGCTTGCGCTTGGGCTTTTTCAATCCCAATCCGAATCGTTTTGAGCATTTTTTCTTGTCCTGCCAATTGTCTTTCCAAAAAGACTAAACTGGCTGCATAACGGGCTTGGTCTGGATTTTGCGCGGTATAGCCTGACATTTGTTGTTCAAATTTTTCTAACCCCAGTTTAAGGGACGCTAAATCACCAAACACTTCAATGACACTGCCCGCATCAATTTTCAATAAACTACCAATGCTGGTTTTAAACGCGCTGGCATCGGCTTTTCCTGTGGTTGCCAAATCGTGTACCAGTTGAGCCGCTTGAGCAACCCCTGCTAAAGCAATGGTTTGATTTGTAAAGGTATTCAGAGACATTGTTTTTTCCTCTATTGGCAAGCCAGATTAGTCGGACAGGGTTTTTCTAACCCCTTGTTATCCTTTGTCCACCCCAAAATGCCATTGGATAAATGATAAACATTTTTCATGCCTAGTTTTTTTGTAAGTAGCTCGCCCACTTTTGCGGAACGATTCCCTGAACGACACACTAAGACAATGGGTTGGTCGGGCTGTTTTTGCAATTTTTTAAGTTGTTGCAACCAGTTACTGGTATTGGACTCGCCTGCGGCATTAAAAAATTCCAGTGGTTGACTGTCTGCAATCATTCCTGTGTCTGCCCATTCTTTGGTCGTCCGAATATCAACCACTAAGGGGTGTTGTTGTTTTTGCAAGGCTTCCAATTGTACAGGAGTTAGTTGACCTAATTCTGTTGCAATCAATTGAAAACTACAAAAAAGCAGGATAAAAAATGAAAAAACTTTTGAAATCATGGCATTCTACGAAAAGGGCTAGGGGGAAGTTTTATTTTACGCATTTACTCGCATTGAATTATGATAGGAAGGCAGGTTAATTTATATCATGTTCATTGTCTATTGGTCGAGTTTGTTCGTTGATTAATCAATAAGCCAGTAGAAAATATTTTTAGGAGACACTTAAATGTTGGAAAATTTAGCCTTAACGGTTATTGGAATGAAATGTGGTGGCTGTGAGGCGGGCTTAAAAACCCAACTGCTTGCCTTAGAAGGGGTTAGCTCTGTCAGCGCGTCGCATAAAGACAAAACCGCAGAAATTGTGTTTGATGCACAAAAAATCACCCCAGTTCAGATTCAGGAGGCTATCACAACAGCGGGTTATCAAGTGGAATAGAGCAAAGTCTTAGGCTTGATACGCGGTCATTTATCGAGTCTAGGTTAATTAAACATCAAAGGATACCTTAAATATGAATGATTCAGAAGACTTAAGCCAAACCGAGCCACCGCTTCGCTTATCTATTTTAGGGATGCGCTGTGCAGGTTGTGTGAGTGCTGTTGAAACAACCTTGACCAATGTGACAGGTGTCGTGGAGGTCAATGTCAATTTTGCTGACCATTCTGCGTTGGTGCGGGGAACGGTTACACCTGCATTGTTAATTGCAGAGTTAAAAACCGCAGGCTACGATGCAGCGGTAATGGAAGGTTTTGCTGACCCGCAACTTGAAATTGCGCAAGAAATGGCGCGTTATCAGCACTTGATGAAAAAAGCACGGGTGGCGGCTCTGTTTGGTGGTGGGTTAATGATTGCCGAGCATTTAGACTGGCTGCCAGCGATTGGTTCAACTACAGGACGCTGGTTTTGGCCGCAAATCGCCTTAATGACCTTGGGCGTTTTAATTTATTGTGGTTGGCATTTTTATGCGGGCGCGGTCAAAGCGTTGCGGGTTAAGCAAGCCAATATGGATACCTTGATTGCGTTAGGCACGGGTGCGGCGTGGCTGTATTCCTGCATTGTGATTGATTATTACACGGATTTACCTTCGTTATCAGCCCATGCCTATTTTGAAACCTCGGTGATGATTTTAGCTTTTATTAACTTAGGCACGGGTTTGGAAACCTTAGCACGAGGCAAAACCTCGTCTGCCATTCGGGAATTAATAGGATTACAGCCCCGCACGGCGCGAGTGGTACGCAACGGCATAGAACTTGATATTCCGATTGAAGAAGTGGGTTTAGGCGAAACCTTGCGGGTGCGTCCGGGTGAAAAAATTGCTGTTGATGGGGTGGTCAGCGAAGGGCATTCCAATATTGATGAGTCGATGCTAACAGGTGAGCCATTAGCGGTGGAAAAAGCTATTGGCGCAAGCGTTGTAGCAGGTAGCATGAATCAAAAGGGCAGTTTTTTGTTCACCGCAACCCGGATTGGGCGCGATACGGCGTTAGCACAAATTATTGAAAGTGTCAGACAAGCCCAAAGCAGTAAACCTGACATTGCAAAATTAGCCGATAAAATCGCAGCGGTGTTTGTGCCTGCGGTGATGAGTATTGCAGTACTGACGTTTTTTAGTTGGTTGGTTTTTGCCAATGAAGCGGCGTTAGGCTATGCCTTTGTCACTTCAATGACGGTGTTGGTTATCGCCTGTCCTTGTGCATTAGGACTCGCAACGCCCATTTCTGTGATGGTTGCGGTGGGACGAGCAGCACAGATGGGAATTTTGATTCGCCAAGGACAAGCCTTACAAACCGCAGGAAAATTGACCTGTATTGTATTAGACAAAACAGGCACAATTACGCAAGGAAAACCTGTTGTGACCTGCATTGAAACCGTTGGTGCATTAACAACAGAGGCGATTTTGCAAACCGCAGCCAGTCTGGAAGCGGCTTCTGAGCATCCTTTAGCGGCGGCTATTTTGGCAAAAAGTAGTGAACAAGGCTTGGAATTGAGCAAAGTGCGACAATTTACCGCGATAGTAGGGCAGGGGATTTGTGGCACAATTGCTGAACAATCTGTGTTGTTTGGTAATGCGGCATTAATGGATAGCCATCAGGTTGACTACCGTGCTGACCAACAAAAATTGATTGAGTTAGCCAGTTCAGGACAAACGCCGATGCTGTTAGCCATAGACAACAAACTGGTGGGCATCATTGCTGTCAGCGACCCGATTAAAAAAGACTCCGCAGAAGCGGTTGCGCAGTTACTTGCCCAAGGCGTACAGGTTCTGATGGTGACAGGAGATAATGAAATGACTGCCAAAGCCATTGCCAAGCAAGCAGGGATTAGCCAAGTTCGCGCCCAAGTGTTGCCACAAGACAAAGCAGCGGTGGTTAAACAATTACAAGCGCAAGGGCATTGTGTCGGTATGGTGGGGGATGGAATTAATGACGCGCCTGCTTTAGCCCAAGCGGATGTGGGGTTTGCCATCGGCACAGGCACTGATGTTGCCATTGAAAGTGCCGATATTGTGATTTTACAAGGTTCACTAAGCAAAGTGTCCCAAGCGATGATGCTCTCTAAAGTCACCTTGACCAATATAAAGCAAAATTTAGTCGGTGCTTTCTTTTACAATACCTTGAGTATTCCTGTTGCCACGGGGCTGTTTTATCCGTTGTTTGGTGTATTACTGAGTCCTATGCTAGCAGGGGCTGCGATGGCAATGTCATCTTTGACAGTTGTCTTTAATGCCAATCGGTTACGGTGGATTAAACTCTGATATTACTTAATCTAATCCCCTTTTTTTGCGCTAAATTTAAAGTAAAAAGTGTCCTTTTTCAAAAAAGGAAGGGGATTTGTAAAGCACCGCTTTTACTTTCTGCTCACGTCTGCCATCGAATAAGATGAAAACTCTGCACTGTTTTTTTGTAAAGAATTTCAAATTCATTTTTTTACGCCAAAATCTACTTTATATCCGTGGCAGGCAAAGGCTATGGCAGTTATTTTTAGTGACGGTGTTTGCTTTAAACTGCACGACTACTTGCAAGGCAACTGAAATTATTGTCAATAACTCTGTTCCTACTTATCATTACAGCTTAAACGAAGTGCGAGCCATGTTTGTGATGCGCCTGA